>NZ_CP115463.1:600000-900000 GCF_027912495.1 Caulobacter sp. NIBR1757
AAGCGGAATGCTGCTTCCGTATCGATACCGCTGAAGATCAAGGCCTTGTTCGAGCACTACGTGAAGGGCCCCCGAACGAGGGAGGCCGTGATCAATCTGGGTAAGTTGGCGTTTCTTGGCGCGGTGTTGGCCGGCTTGTTTCTTCTGACCGCGCCGAGAACAGCCGGGAAGAGGCAGGAGTCGGCAGCTCCGGCGGCCGCGGCGCCGGTTGCGATCGCCGAAAAGCCGGTAGATCGGGGCTGGAAGGCGATCCGGGAAGACAGCCTGCTGGTCGGCATCTGCCAGTCGGCGGCCCCGTGCGCCACGTTCAATGAGGCCTGGGAGAAGGCGACCAGTCAAAGTCCCTCAAAAGACTACGCCATTTTGCGGAAAGCGCTCAACCAACTGCGCGAGGACCGGGCCGAATGCGACTATGCGTTGGTCGGGCCGAGCGCGCCCTACCAGGCGGACGTCAAGGCGGCGTTGGCCGCGGCGGCCGTCTGCCTCAAGGAGCAGGACAAGCTCCGGACGGCCGAGCCCCCTACAGACGTTGAGCTCCGTCTGGTCACCGAAGTCATCCTGGGCGCCCTGGAGGCCAAGCCGGAGGCGGCGGTCGATGGCCAGGGGGCGGCAGCCGCTGGAGGCGGCGGAGCAGCCGAGGCCGGACTCCGGCAGGAGCCGCTGAAATGATCAGCGGCGGCGCTATGGTCAGCCCTTTCGTGACGATCGAACAGATCGTTCTCGGGCCGCGTGACCAGGGCCGCAATTATGGAGAACTGGCGGCCAGTCCCGGCCTCGCCCTGCCGGCCTCGGCCCTGGCCGCCTTGCGCGACTTCAGCCTTCGCATCGTCAGCTATGTGCCGCGGGGCGGTCAGGTGCATGCGGCCTTCAAGATATCGGAGGCGCCGGGGCCGGATCTCTGGGCCGTGATGACGACGGCGGAACGTGGCCGAATCCAGGGCAATCCGGTGATCGTGACCTGGGCGCTCATCGTGCCCCAGGCGGTGGCCGAACAGGCGCAATTCAAGATCGCGCGGTTTCTGCCCTTCGTGCCCGTCACTGACCACGCGCCGGCGCTCGGTTCCGCTCTGGAGGCCGTCCGGGTCGAGGTGAAGGCCCTGCTCGCGAAGGCGGCGAACCAGCGCACCGGCCTGATGGCGCATCTTTCCAACTTGGTGTTCAAGTTGAGGCGAGAGCCGGTTGTCCTGTCACTGATCGACGGCCTTGATCCGGTCGGCACGCTGACGCAGTTGCTCGGCATGGGCCTGCAGGCGACCAACGCGGCCGTCAGTTTCATCACCGTTCCGGCTCCGCTGAGACGATGGGACCTGGTGGTCTTTCGCGGGCATGAGTGGACGCAGGTTCGGGATGCGAAGGTCTTTGGCCTCAGCGGGCTCGCCAAGGCGGAACCGGCGGACGACGCGGACAAGGCCTGGTTCGCGTTGCTCAAGGCTATTGAAGACCGGCTCGAATGCGGCGGACCCGATGGAAGTATCGCGCTGGAGCAGGCCAGCATGCCGCTGGAGGGCGAGTCTCCCGCCGGCCGCGTGAACCGTCGGATCAACGTCTTTCTGGATAGCCAGTCCGAGGACAGACGACTGGACTGGCTCATCCGGCTGGTCCGGGCCGCGGCCAACATCGATGCAGCTGATCGCGCCGCGAAGTCGAAGACCCACGAGCGGTTCGGCGACGCCATCGTCGTCGGCGTGCTGGCCAGCCTGGAAGCGGCGGTTATGGCGTTCAGGGCCCCGGCGGCGACGATCAGCGACGGCCGGCTGGAACTGCTCGAGGCCGAACTCGCCCGGATCGACGTGGCGACGGAGAGGGTTCCGCGCCTGGTGGCGAAATGTGGCGCGGTATTCCTGCTCACGCAGGAGGTGATCGACCGCTTGGCCGAGCGGCTGGTGATCAATGTGCCGACCTTGATGATCGCGGACCTGAAGCGTGGCGCGGCGGGCCTGCCGTCGAATTTCGGCATTCTCCTTGAAACCTGGCAGGCGGCCAAGCGGCGCGGCCAGAGCCTTTGGGACCTGGGCATGCTCCTGGCCGATCGGATCGTGTGCCAGGCCTGGTCGAAACCGGTCCTGGGCCGCGTCGAGGACGAGAAAGCCCTGGGGGAGCTGCCGGACGCCCGGGCCCGAAAGCTGCTGGACGGCTACCTCGGCCTGGTGGCTAGCGAGGGCCGGGTCGACGCGGCCTGGAAGCTGCTGGACCCGGCGCAGCGAGACCCGCTGCTGGCAATGGTCGGCGAGGCGGGCACGGCGCAGCTTGTCCGCGCGGCGCGCCGACGACTGGCGGCGGCGGGGCCGATGTTGCGCGAGGATGATTTTCGGTTTTCGTTGGTGTTGCTGGCCCGGATGCAGGGCGACCTCAAGAAACAGGGTGTCTCCACGTGAAATGCGCCGCTTGCAATCACCAGTTCGATGAGCCCAGATTCGGCGGTTGCCCGCGTTGTGGCGAGCCCGTGGAAGACCTTGCGCCGCTCGCGGCCCCACCGATGATCGGCAAAGCCGCCGAAGCGCCGCAGCCGCGGCCGGAACAACGGCCGGCCGCTCCGGAGGCTCCGTCAGCGCCACCGCGGAAGTTTGAGCCAGATCTGGTCGCCCCCGATCCAGCCGCGACGGAGAACCATGTCGCCCCCAGGGCCACCCTGGACCTGCAGCGCGACCGCCCGCCCAACGGCGGCAAGCCGCAGCCTACGGCCGAAGAACCCCGCGCCTCCGAACCGCTTGCGAGGGCGGCGTCCGGGGATCCCTCCCCCGAGGCTCAGCCCGGTCGGGAAACAAAGGTTGAGAAAAACGCGTCTGCAATCATCGGCGGCCTGGACGACATCGTCGCGAACCTGTTGCGAAGCCCGAAGCGGACGTTCGCGGTAATCGGCGACTATACCGTTGGCAAGACGTTCTTCATAAAGAAAGCAACGGCCATCGCCGAGCAAAAGGGCTTCTTCCATGAAGAAATTGATGCTGACATCGGATATGAGGCCGGACCAACTATGGTGTCCGCAAGCATAAAGCGAGAAAATTCTGCTCGGGAAGCGGAAGAAATACTCGCCACGCAGAGCATTAAGATTCACGATTTCACTGGCCCAAAGGGCCAGTTCCGCATTATTGACTTGCCGGGCGAATTTTTTGATGCCGCCATGAAACTTCAGGGAGGCCTGAGCGCGGTCCACAACGACCGCGTCCAGAAGATTTATCCAGCGCTGGCGGTTTCAAGTGGCGTGATCCTGGTCGTGCCCGCGCCTGATGTCTTTCCCAAGCCGGAGTTCGATGCTTCTCCCCAACCGATGACGGATGGCGTTCCCAAGCAACAGTTGGCGGACCAGAAGGCCGAAAGGGCGGCGGGGCTAATGAATCAGGTTCGCACGGTTTGCAACCTCGTGCAGGCCAAGGAAGACGCGGGAACCATCAAGGATATTCTGGCGGCCATCTTCGCGATGTCGCGGCAGGAGCGCGCGGAATGGACGGGGGCGAACCAGGCGGCCTCTCCAAAGCCCGCCATGATCCTGCTGTCCAAGGCGGACAACTGTTTTGGTCTGGGCAAGGCGGCGCGTCTGCGGCCGGCGCCAGGTGTCTGGCCCCGCGAGGACGATCCCATGGGCAGCGTCGTGCAGACGACGGCCAGGGGCTTGGTCAACGGCTTGGTGAACGGCTTCAGCCGTTGCCGCGTGGACTACCTGACGTCCGCCGAAGGCTGCACAGCAGAAAACAAGATGCTCGACGGCTCTGAGCCCTGCCTGGGCGTTTGGTCAGCTGTGGAATGGATGCTGAAGCAGATTGACACCCCCTTGTCGGGAGAACGACCCCGCTGGTTCAGTCGTCAGGGCTTGGAGAACCTCCTCCGTCACGGACACCTTGCGCCGGACGACGCCAAGTTGACCGGATGGGTGGTCGATATGCGCAAGCGTGGCGATAGTGACTTCAAATACAATCTTGATGCGGTAGGCTGAGGAGTCTTCCAGGGGGGGCGAATGGATCAGCAGTCAGGGGTGGAAGCATCGCGGCGGCCGTCGATGAAGGGCGATGTCGCCGGTGAGCGGACCGGCCTCGACGGGGCCGACATCCCGGTCATTTCGCCGCTTCCGGTAAAGACCTTGAAGGTGCGCCTCAGCATCTGGCGCCCATTGCTGTTCGTGACGCCGGCCGCGCTGCTGCTGGTCATGATCGGCCTCTTCGTCGCGCTCGCGCCCGAACTGGGCGTCGGCGGACGGAAGACCTGGGCCAAGAACGCCGACACCCTGTGGACTCCGACCGAGGCCGCAAAGGTCGCCGACAGCGGCCTGTTCAAGGGCGCCGAGCCCGGCGATGGCCCGCCGCCCTTCGACGCTCCGGCCGACACCGGCCGTGGCGGCGTGCCCAAACGTCCCGACGGAACGACCGGAAGGGTCAGGGCTGCCTATGAGAGGGGCCGGCCGGTGATGTGGGGCCTGTGGGAGGCCTGGCGGGCCAGCAGGTCGGACGATGGATTGAGCTACGACCTGACCGCGGACGCCGAAAAAAGCCTGCATGCGGCGTTGACGCAGATGAGCGATGAGCCGCCTGGCCGCAATCCGGAGTCGTTTGCGGTCCGGTATCACCTGGCCCTGGCGATGTTCTGGCGCGGCGAATACGAAGGGGCGGACGAGGTGCTGAGCGCCGCGCGAGCCGGCGGCGCGCCGGCCTGTCCCGACAGCCAGAAGGCCGGCGGGAAAAGCCTGGAAAAGCTCGTCGGCGAGGAACCTCGCCGTCGGGGCCTGGCGATAGCCTGCTTCTGGCTGAAGGGCCGCATCGCCTTCGCCCTGGAGCGGCCGCAGGACGCCGTCCGTTACCTGGAGATCGCGCTGACCATCGCCAACGCCTCCCGCCGGGACTACGTCGGGGCCGCCGGCGACCCCGGCAAGGCGTCGCCGATCATCTCGTTCAGCGGCGATCAGCACCTGATCTCGGGATCCAGCGGCGGGCTGTGGCGAGACTATCTGGTCGCCCTGCTGTCGCAGCCGACACTGCCGGCCTGGGATCGCGACGGGGTAAGCGTGCGACAGCTGGCCAGGAAGAAGAACGCCTTCGTCGAACATCCCGACCTGGCCGCGCTGGCCAAGGTGGTCACCCTTCGGCAAAGGCGACCGGGCCAGGTCTCGACGATCGTCGCCCCCGCCACCGAGGACGCCGTCCTGACCCGCATGGCGAGCGCCGCCGACATCGTTTCGGGCAAGGAAGGGGCGGCCTTTCCGATCGGCTACGACGACGAGCTCACCCAGCAACTGCGAGACTGGCAAGCGCACAACTGTCAACGCGCGGATCTCCTGGACGGCGGCAAGACGCAGGTTTGCAAGGCCATGTCCGGCGACTTTGCCCAATGGCACAACATGAGCTGGAGGCCGGAATTCAACGCCCTTCATTCGGGCCAGGCGCCGTGGGTCTATTGGGTCCTGCTGGTCCTACGCTGGGTCGTTGCTGCGGTCCTGACCATCCTCGCCCTCCTGGCGTTCCGCGTCGGCCTGAAGGCTGTCCACTTCCGAAACCGGCGCTACAATGAGGTCTTCGGGTCGGACCACTATCTCGAATCGCTCGACGTCAGGCGGCCGCGATACGAGCCGCCGGCCGAGATACCCCAGAAGCCCAAGAGGAAGAGGGCTGCCCCCAAGCCGTCGTCGGCGAAGGGGCGGAAGCTTTGATCTTCTGGGGCCTGACCGTCTCGATCCTCATTCTGTTCGCCGCCGCCTGGCGTTCCTGGGGCGACCGCGCCAGCACGGCGATCGTGGTGATCGCCGCCCTAGTGTCACTGGCTGGCTTCATCCGGATTCTTGACAGCGGCAAAGGCCATCTCGGCGACATACGGATATCGCTACTTGGGATCGAGGTCCCTCTCGAACCGCAGCGACCCATCTACTTCGGCGGCGATCGGGCCAGCGACAGCGTGGTCATGGCGCCGAGGAACGCCGCCGACACCGGCCTGCATCCCCGGGCCGTTCGGGTCGCCACCGACGCGGGCGGCGGGGTCAGGATCTGGTACAATCGGCCCGATGGCGTCGGCGTCGCCGGCGTTGTCGATTGGCGGCCGGTCGGCCGTGGGCCGTTTGGCTTCAAGCCGCCGTGGCAGCGGATCGACAGCGCCGAATTCACCGAGCAAAGCCGCCTTTGCATTCCCCTCGCCCTCTCCAAGACCTCCAGGCAGGCCCGGATGGGCGCGGTGGAGCTCCGTCCCGACCGGCGCCTTGAGCTGGATGGCCAGGTCGGCTTGCGGGAGGTGCCGGCCCGCGCCGGCCCCGATCGGATATTTCCGGTGCGCATCTATGCGGCGGCACAGCCGGCCGATGTCGGACGCGGCCCGCTGGCCGCAAGCCGCACCTTCCTGTTCCGGCGCGGCGGTCGTCTCTACGTCAGCCTGCTGGACCAGGGAGCGACGGTCGTCGCCAGGGGGACGGCGTGCGTCGCGGCCAAGGCTCAGGCAACGAAGGGGCCACTCCTGAAGACGGGGGAGCCGATCGAACTGTCGTTTCGCACCCTGTCTTCGGCTGACGACTGGCTTGCCGAAGAGCGGCTGGCGAGCGGCGAGGACATGCCGCGCGTCCGCGCCCAGGAGCGGCGCAGCCTGACGTTGGATCTGCCGGCGCCCGATCCCGAGGCCGCCCGACGCGGCAAGGCCGCCCGAATGGCGGTGAAGTTCAATCAGCCCGAAGCCCTGGTGCTGAAGGCCGACGACATCCTTTCCGCCCTGCCGACGGGAAGCAACGCGCGGGTCCGAATTCTGCTGAACGATCCCTCTAGCCTCGGAAGCAGCCCCGACGTCGCCGCCCTTTCCCTGCGCAGTATCGGTCGCCCGGTCCTTCGGGACATTCTCCAACGTATCGAACTGGATGGCGGCCATAGGTTTTTCGTGGCGGGAGACGAGCGGCAGAACATGCCGTTGACCTTTGGCGACAGTATCGACCTCGGCATCGGTGCGACGGCTAAGTTGCAGGTGGAGCGGGTCGATTGGCGCTGGGGGCCATTCCTGGGCTTGTGGCTCCTCGCCCCTGCGGCGCTGCTGGCCAGCGTCGCCGGCACGTGGCGTTGGCGGCGGCAGTCCGCCCCGGCCTTCATCATCCTTTCGCTGGGCGACTTCCTGCTGCTGACGAGGCTGTTGATCGCCGTGGAGGGGGCCGCCATCGACACCCGTCCGCAGATTGCCGCCACCGTTCCGGCCGCCCTGCTGGCCCTGGCCGCCATGCCTTTCGTGTTCAGCGCCCTCGCGCCGGACCGCCTGCGGCAGGCCAGAAGCGTCGTCCTGGCCCAGGCCCTGTTTGTCGCCCTGGTCGCCGCCCACCTGCTTCTGTTCAACGGCGGCGTGCGGCTGGCCGCCGCTGCGCCGCTAGGGCTAGCGCTTCTGGCGCTGGCTTGGGCCCTGGGCGGCGACCAGCGAAGAGCTGCGGCCGTCGAAGCGGTTCGTGGGACTTGGCGCCAGGCGCAGAACCTGGTCGGTGGGGGGCTGCTGAGCTTCTATCAGTATGGCCGCGAGCGCCTCGGATCTCCGGCCCGGCCGTATGCGCCCGCCGGGCGGTCCTTCGCCGGACTGCTTCTGCTGCTGGCTTTGATGCTCGTCCTGCGGCTCCTGCCCGAAAGGTTCGCGATCGGCGGCAACGTCGCCGTGGTCTACACCGCCTTGATGGTTTTCCTCTGGGCCCTGGCGCTTGCCCAGTTCGTCGTCAGGCCGACCTTGCTACGCGTCCTTGTTGCCGGCCTTCTGGTGGCGGCGCCGCTGGCGCTCTCCCTGTTTCAGGACAAGGGTTACGCGATCGTCTACCTCCTGCCGATGCTGCTCTTCGCCCTTGTGCTGGCGGCTTGGCGCGAGCCCGCGAAGGGCTTTTGGCGCACGCGCATCGCCCTAATGCTGCCGGCCATCCTTGGCGCGGGGCTGCTCGTTCTGGCCCAGGTGAACTCGGCCGCTCCGGCGGCCAGCGAGTGGCCGGCTCCCGATGAACACAGCGAACAGGCCACCGCAAAGCGTCTCGAACTGCTTGAGAAGGCCGTCAAGGCCGAGCGCCAGGATCTGCGGTTCCAGGCCTTCTGGAAGCCGCAGGGACTGGCAGAGAAGGGTACACTCGACGCCGAAGGGCTGCGCTTGGCGAAACAGGTCTGGACCGAATACGCCTCGCAGGGCTTCTTAGGCCGCGGCTACCTCAACCTTCCCGAGCCGGGCGAGCTTCGCCGCTATCACCTGTCAGACAACCTCGCCGCCGTTCACCTGTTGGCGCCCTTCGGCCGGGGTGGCGCGGCCGCCTTTCTGCTCGTGCTGGCCGCCGCGGCGATGGGACTGGCCTGGCGGGTCCGCCATGCTATCGGCGGCGACTGGCCGGGGGCGACCGACCTTGTCGGACTGCTCAGCCTATGGACCATGTTCGGAGCCAGCGCCTACATGGTGCTGGCCAACCTGAATTACATCTTCTTCACCGGCCGAAACGTCCTGCTGTTGTCGGCCTACTCGCCGAGCGATTTGATGGAAGGCGCCGCCCTGCTGATGCTGGCCCTCGTCACCCTCGGGTGGAGGCGATGATGTCACGACTCTGGCTGTTCCTGATCATGGCCGCCCTGCCGATGGCGATTGTCGTCGTGGTCGCCCTGCCGAGCCCTTCCGGCGCCAACAGTTCGGCCTTCGAACCCGTCGGCTACACCCGGGTCGTGAGGGACGTCTTCGCGGCGGAGAGCTTTCTTGTCCGTGGCGAGGGCGACGAGCAGGTCGTCCGGCTGCAGAACAACTTCGACCGCGCCGCCCCTAAGGCCGTCGTAGACTTCTACCGGCAGTCCTCACTGCGCCGGGATATCGCGCTCAACGACGCCAAGCTTTGGCGGTTCGACGGCAAGCTGATCGGCTTTGCCGCCGGCGCCCAGGCCGTGCCTTCCCCCTTCGCCGCCGACGGCTGGCGAGGGCGCCTCGACGCCCGGGACACCAGCCGCGGCGCCGTGTTGTGGGAAGGCGCGGTCGCCAGGGCAAGGCTGTCGCCGGGTTCCCTGATCGTCGAAACGGAGGCGCAACCGGTTCGCCTCGAGATTTTTGGCCGGCCCGAAGATGCGCTGGCGGCCCTGCCGGCGGGCGCGATCATTGACCTGTCCAATCCGCAGGGAACCCTGCTGGCTCGCATACGGCAGATCGGCGGCAACTCCATCATCGAGGCCAAGATCGACGGCGTCGTCTACGCCGACGCGGCCACGGAAGCCCTGTCGGCAGGCAAGGGGCGGCAGCTGTTTCCCGCTTCGATGGTGCGGATCAAGGACCCGGCCACTCGGCGCGAGGCCGTGTTCTCAGTGGGCAGCGAAATGAGGGCGTTCAGCGCGCCGCAACCTCTGGGCGGGCGGCGCACCGACCCACAGTATCGGAGCCTCGTCAGGCCCGTCGAAACAGCCCTGGATTCGGTCGTCGCGGCCTGCGCCGCCGCGGCGGAGCGATGTGACGCGCTCCGGCGGCAGTCTTTCCGCATGACCCTCGACCTCGACCTCGACCGGTCGGTAAACGCCCTCCTTCAGAGGGATCGGGCCGGCAGCGCCTTCCCCGCGGCGGTCGTGATCATGAACGCCAAGAGCGGCGACGTGCTGTCGATGGCCAGCTACGATCCCAGCGGCGCCGAGCCTCTGTGGTCCGGCCAACCGGATCCGACCCCGGTCAACTATGCCTTCATGCCGCTATCCATCGGTTCGACGGCCAAGCCGCCCGTTTCGGCGGCGATCTTGTCGAAGAACCCGGCCCTTAGGACGCTGCAGATTCACGGGTCGGCCCGGTATCTGCCGTGCGACGGCGAGCCCAAGAACTACGTGACGGCCCTGCTCGGCGTGGCGCTGGGAACCGAAGAGAACTGCGACCCCTGGATCAGCACCCAGGTGGGGGCGGGCGACTGGCTCAATTTCCGCGATTTTCTGCGGATATCATCGAACGAGTATGCGGCCAGCCTCTCGGTTCTCGCGCTCAGCCCGAACCTCGACCGGCGAGGGAATGCCGTCGGAACGCCGCTCTGGCGGCTGGGCGAGGGTCCGGCCCGGAACGATTTGCCTATTCTTCAGCAGGGGGCGCTGCACCTGGGTCCCTCCGGCCCGGCCTACGGCCGACTGCTGAACTTTCCGGACTGGCGATACAGCTTCGACGCCATGTTCGGAGCCGGCAGCACCGTGCCGGTCGGGCCCGGGCTGGCTGACTATTCGATCTGGCGGAATCTGGCCCTCGACGAAATTGATCCCCAGGCGCGGTGGCGGGAGAGCCTGGCGGCGTCGTCGCCGGCTCGTCTGGCGTTCGCCTATGACGACTCTCTCGATGTCACGAACGAATATGTCCCGATCATCCTGGGCGGCCAGAATTCGCCCTGGTCGACCGTCAAACTGGCCGAGGCCTATGCGCGTCTGGTGACCGGCTCGGCGATCCGGGCGCGGCTGGTCACCGGAGCGGCCGACAATCTGCCCATGCCCGGCTATGCGACCAGCCTGCGAGCCCAGGTCTGCGACGGACTTTCCGCGGTGATGGCCGGCGGAACCGGGGCCAGCGGCGCAGGCCCCGCAGGTGTCGTCCGGGAGTGGCGAGGTCAACCCGGCCTTCCCATCGCTCTGTTCGGCAAGACCGGCACGCCCCGCGTCGATCAGGTTTCCCCCCTGGCGCGGCGGCAGGTGGAAGCCGAAACCCGGCTGCTGAACAGCGGCTACATCGTCATGAGCGGGGGCCTGCTCGGTGTGAAGGAACACAGCGGCCTGCAGCCCGCCATCCTGCCCATGACGGCCAGGCAGGCGGCGGACGCCGCTTGGCGGCTGTCCCACGACCCCGTCGCCAAGCGGCTCCTCGCCGGCGCGTCTGCCAGCAGCGCGGCAAACCGGATTCTCAAGTTCAATACCGGTGAGGATGCTGAACGTCACCGGAACTACGAGATGACCAACGGCATACCCACGCGTGTGAAGTTGCCGGATCCGACCCAGCACAACGACGCCCATGTGCTGGCCTTCGTTGTCGCGATCTATCCTGAAGGATCCGATGGATCCTGCACGAAAAGCCAACCCGTGGCCGCCTACGCCGTCGCCATCAACATCCAGGATCCGGAGGGTGACGCCATTAGACTGGGCGGTCGAATCCTGCGGCAACTGGAAGGCAACATCCGGATCAGCCGTCGACAGGTGGCGACGCGATGAACATGCTCCGGCCGCTACATCTACTGCGACGGCTGGCCGGGTCCGGCCCGATCCTCTTCATCGCGCTGGCCGGAGCCCTGGTCGCGGCATCAGCCGGCTTGCAGTTGGCTCCGGCCGAGCCGCCGGCTGCTCCTTCCGGAGAGACGGTTTCCGTCGATCCCGCGGACATCAAAGCGCTGGCGGGCGGCGGCGCGCCCACCTGGGAACAGCTGAAAAAGTATTACGGGCTCAGTGACGCCCAGCTCGAACGGTCCATCCGCGCTTCGCTTGGAGCAACCGATCAGACGGGTGGAACAAAGCTCGACCTCGGACAGTATCGCAGTCAGCCCATTCCCATTGATCGGCCCGTATTGATATCCCCAAATCGTTAAAAATCGGCCGAGGTTGCTCAGCTATCAATACTATGACGCCGCCGAATAGTTTTCTGCGCAATACTCATTGGTCCCACCGGCCGCCTGGAGATCGCGGTAGCGTTGCCCGTGCTCTCGAAGGGCTGTCGGTTCGTCCGCTTCTTCTTCGAGCCGGGTATCGTCGGGATGCCCCTCATCGCTCGCTGGGGCTATCGCTGGGGTGCAATTGCATGCACGCCAAAATATCCAACTAATTCAGTGCTTGACGATGATGATTGGCGGAGAGGGTGGGATTCGAACCCACGGTACCCTTCCAGGCACGCCGCATTTCGAGTGCGGTACATTCGACCACTCTGCCACCTCTCCATATCGGTGTTGAAGGCCCGCTTAAGGCCCCCAGAGCGAAGGCGCGGAACCTAGCGATGTGGTTTGAGAAGCGCAAGGGGGGTTCGGAAAGGCGATGGTTGCGGCATGATGGGGCGTGAAATCTCCGGTGTTTGAAGGAAGAGGCGAGCATGCGGTCTGTCCTGTTTGTCGGCCTGATCGGCCTGGTTCTGGGGCTGGCCGCCCCGGCCCTGGCCGCGCCCTGCGACGAGGCGGCGGCCTATTCCGATCAGCGGGCCGGGGTGTCGGTGCTGGTGCTCAAGGACGGGCAGGTGGTGTGCGAGCGGTATACCGCCGGCGGGGAACCCACGCAGGGCTGGGAGCTGTGGTCGGGGACCAAGAGCTTCAGCGGGCTGATCGCGGCTGCGGCGGTGCAGGACGGGCTGCTCAGTCTCGACGAGAAAGTCTCCGACACCGTTCCTGAATGGCGGGACGATCCGCGCAAGGCGGGGGCGACGATCCGCCAGCTGCTCAACCTGACCAGCGGGCTCTCCACCACCATCGGCAAGCCGCCGGTCTACGACGGGGCTATCGCCACGCCCTTTTCCGCCGCGCCGGGGACCAGGTTCCAGTACGGGGCCGAGCCGTTCCAGGTGTTCGGGGCGGTGATGAACCGCAAGCTGGCGGCGGCGAAGACCGGCGACGCCGACGTGCTGGCCTATCTGCACCGGCGAGTCCTGGGACCCATCGGGGCCGAGCCCTCCGGCTGGCGGCGGACGGCGGCGGGAGAGCCGCTGATGCCGCAGGGCGCCAGCTTCACGGCCCGGGAATGGGCCAAGGTCGGCGAGTTTGTCCGGGCCGGCGGAACGCTTCGCGGCAAGCCGCTGGTCGATCCGGCCGCCTTCATGGCGCAGTTCGTGGGCTCGAAGGTCAATCCGGCCTATGGGGTCAGTTGGTGGCTGCCCGGGGTCGGCGGCTACGGGCCGCGCGGCGCGACCAGCGACTTCGCCACCCATGCGGCCGAATTGCCGGGGGACCTGGTCATCGCCGCCGGGGCCGGATACCAGCGGCTCTACGTCATTCCCTCCTGCGGCCTGACCATCGTGCGCCAGGCGCCCATCCCGGAGGCGACGCGGGACGAGACCCCGGCCTGGAGCGATTTCGCCTTCCTCACCCCCATCCTGAAAGGCTGGTGCTAGGCGAAGGTCCCGCCGCGCCCCTGGCCGCCGCTGAAGCGGGCGGCGCCGGCGGCGGCCTCGCCCGAGCGCAGGGTCTCCATGCCGACCTCGATTTCGAAGGCGGTGGCGGCCTCCCAGTCCAGGCCCCACTGTTCGAGGGCCGAGCGGCGGTCGTTGCGCAGGCAGAGCTGCGGGAAGCCGGCGATCTGGCGGGCCAGGTCTTTCGCCGCGTCCAGCGCCCCGCCGTCGGGCGCGAGGCGGTTGGCCAGGCCCATCGACAGGGCCTCCTCGGCGGCGACCGGCCGGCCGGTGAGGATCAGGTCCATGGCCCGCGACTGGCCGATCAGCCGGGGCAGGCGGACGGTGCCGAGATCGATCAGCGGCACCCCGAAGCGGCGGCAGAAGACGCCGAAGATGGCGCCGGTCGCTGCGACCCGCAGGTCGCACCACAGGGCCAGCTCCAGCCCACCGGCCACCGCATAGCCCTCGACGGCGGCGATCACCGGCTTGGAGAGGCCCAGGCGGGTCGGGCCCATGGGGCCGAGGTCGCCTTCGCGGTGGACCGGGTTGCCAGCGCCGGCCGCGACGCCCTTGAGGTCAGCCCCGGCGCAGAAATTGCCGTTTGCGCCGGTCAGGATGGCGACGCTCAGGGCCTCGTCGGCGTCGAAGCGCTTGAAGGCGTCGTACAGGGCCTGGGCCGTGACGCCATCGACGGCGTTGCGGGCCTGTGGCCGGTCGAGGGTGACGACGCAGAGGTCGCCGTCGGTCTCGTAGTGAACCATCATCGCCGGGCTATCCCGCCAACGGGTCCGGTGTCTCCACCGGATCCTTCTGACCCCGCTTGCCCTCCCACCGGGCGACGACGGCCGAGGCCACCGAGTTGCCGACGACGTTGGTGGCCGAGCGGCCCATGTCGAGCAGGTGATCGACGGCCAGCACCAGGGCGATCCAGGCCTCGTCCATGCCGAAGTAGGTGAGGGTGGCCATGATGACCACCAGGCTGGCGCGCGGCACGCCGGCCATGCCCTTGGAGGTGACCATGAGCAGGAGCAGCATGCTGATCTGCTGGGCGACGGTCAGCTCGATGCCGTGGGCCTTGGCGATGAACAGCACCGCGAAGGTGCAGTACATCATCGAGCCGTCGAGGTTGAAGCTGTAGCCCAGCGGCAGCACGAAGCTGACTACCCGGCGCGGCAGGCCGAACTTTTCCAGGGCTTCCAGGGTGCGCGGATAGGCGGCCTCTGAACTGGCCGTTGAGAAGGCCAGCAGGGTCGGCGGGGTGATGACGCGGAACAGGCCCACGGCCCGGCCGCCGAGCACCACCATGGCGGCGAGGAACAGCAGGGTCCAGAGCACGCCCAGCGACAGGTAGAAGCCGCCGATGAACTGCGCATAGGTGCCGATGATGTCGAGGCCTTCCTTGGCGATGGCGGCGGCCAGGGCGGCGAAGATGGCGATCGGGGCCAGGGTCATCACATAGCCGGTGACCTTGAGCATGATGTTCATGCCCTGCTCGACCAGGGCCATGACGGCCGGGGCGCGGTCGTCCAGGGCCGAGACGGCGGTGCCGACGAAGACCGCGAAGACGACGATCTGCAGGATCTGGTTGGTGGCCAGGGCGTCGAAGATCGAGGTCGGGATCAGGTGGGTGATGAAGTCCTTCAGGGTGAAGGTCGAGGCGTCGACGGCGGCCTTGGTGGTCACCTCGCTGGTCATGTTGAGGCCGGCGCCGAGGTCCCAGAAATGGCTGAGCAGGTGGAACATGCCGAGGCCCACGCTGAGCGAGACCAGGGAGGCGAAGATGAACCAGGCGATGGCCTTGAAGCCGACCCCGCGAATGGCGGCGGCGTCCTCCATATGGGCGATGCCGACCACCAGGGTGGTGAAGACCAGGGGCGCGATGATCATCTTGATCAGCCGCAGGAACAGGGTGGTGATCAGGTTGAAGATGTCGACCGCGGTGGTCAGCTGTTCGCCGGCCAGCAGCTGGTTGCAGGCCAGCCCCGCCAGGATGCCCAGCACCATGGAGGCGACGATGAAGATGGTGAAACGGCGATTCATGCGGCCCCCGGGGACGAAGATTTGCGCCATGTTTGGCGGGGAAGCGGGGCGGCGTCCACCTTTGCATGGCCACCGAGGTTTGGCAGGGTAGGCGGATGAGCGATTTCGCGGCCATCACCGAAGAATTGACCCGGCGCCTGAAGCGGGCGGCGCCGGGGTTGCGGGTTATCCGCGAGGGGCCGGAGGGCATCGAATTGATGTCCGACTGGGTCCATCCGCGAAAGCCCGGCGAGGCTGTCTGGTTCGGCGGGGTGCGGCTGGGCAAGGCCTATGTCAGCTATCACCTGATGCCGGTCTATTCGCACCCGGCGCTGGCGGCGAAGATCAGCCCGGCCCTGAAAAAGCGGATGCAGGGCAAGAGCTGCTTCAATTTCAAGGCCGCCGACCAGGCCCTGTTCGACGAGCTGGAGGCGCTGACCCGGGAGGGGGCGGCGCTGTACGCGAAAACCTGACTATCGAAGCGGCGAGCCATTATACTGCGGCGCGCCCGACCTACAAAAAAGCCCGACGCTTTTCAGGACGGACGAGGAACAGGCCAGACCCCTTGTGCCGTAGGCTTTCGCGGAGGCCCGGGCCGTGAGGATGTAGCCCGGGGCGTAGGTCGGTCCGTGGTCGAAGCGCAGCGTTTGTGGGTCGGTCAGGCCGACGGGGCGACCTACGGCGCCGGACACGCCTCGGCCGAGGGCCCGTGGAGGCCGGAAAAGTCGATGAATATGTCTAGACATATTGCCAAAAGCCCCGGCGGGCGGGCGTTTCCGGGCCCTAGATCAGGCCCGCTGCACGCGCCTCGGCGCTGAGGCCGTCGCGGAATTTCGGGTCGGCGAGGGCGATCATGGCGCGGGCCCGGTCCTGGATGCTGAGGCCCTTGAGGTCGCGGCGGCCGTGTTCGGTGATCACCCACTGGACGTCGTTGCGCGGGGTGGTGACCGGGCCGTCGAGGCGGCTGACGATGCGGGAGACCGCGCCGTCCTTCGCCGTCGAGTGGCAGGCGATGATCGACTTGCCGCCCCGGCTGCCATAGGCGCCGCGCACGAAGTCCAGCTGGCCGCCGGCGGCGCTGTACTGGCGGCCGGCCATGTGTTCGCTGTTGCAGGCGCCCGACAGGTCGATCTGCAGGGTGGCGTTGACCGAGACGACGCGGTCGTTGCGGGCGATGACGGCCGGGTCGTTGACATAGTCGACCGGGCGGCTCTCGACGGCGGCGTTGTCGTCGATGAAATCGTAGAGGGGCTTGTCGCCGAGCGCGAAGGTGAAGATGGCGCGGCCGGTGTTGGTGGCCTTGCGGGCGTTGGTGACGGCGCCGCACTGCATCAGCTTCATCAGGCCGGGGGCGAAGAGTTCGGTGTGGATGCCGAGGTCGCGGTGGCCACTGAGGGCGCCGCAGACGGCTTCGGGCAGGGCGCCGATGCCCATCTGCAGGCAGGCGCCGTCCTCGACCAGTTCGGCGACCAGGCGGGCGATGACGGCGTCCTGCGGGGCGGCGTCGCGCGTCGGGTTCTCGAACAGCGGGGTGTCCTGTTCGACGATCGCGTCGACCTCGCTGACATGGATCATGCCGCCGCGCACCCTGGGCGTATGGCGGTTGACCTCGACGACGACGCGGCGGGCCGATTTCACCAGCGAGCGGCCGTAGTCGTTGCTGGGGCCGAGGCTGAAGAAGCCGTGGGCGTCCATCGGCGAGACGCAGGTCATGAAGGTGTCGATGGGGGCCGGTTCGCACATCAGGCGGGGGGCCTGGCTGAAGGCGCCGGGGACGAACCAGACGGTCTGGCGGCCGTCCTTCTCGCCCTGGGCCAGCAGCGCCCGCTCGACGGGACCGAGGAAGAAACAGTGGGGCCGGATGCGGTCGAGCAGGTCGTAGCGCAGGACGGTGGCGGCGGCGTGCGGCGTGGAGTGGAAATAGTAGAGGCGGACCTCGTCCACGTCCTCAGCTTCGGCCCGGGCGGCCAGGGCGGTGAGCAGGCCGGGCGGCTCGGCCAGGGCCATGCCCATGGCCACGCGGCTGCCGGAGGCGATCTCGGCGACGGCCTCGGCGGCGGTGGTCCGCTTCGAGGCGTAGAGGTCTTGAGGGGTCATCGGGCGATCCTGCAGCCGTAGCCGTCTTCGTACACCGCTTCGCCGCGGAAGATGGCAAGAGAGGTGGTGACGCTGGCCGTCTTCGGCAGGCCCGAGCGGTCGATGCGGAGGGTGTAGAGGGTCACATAGCCGCCGAAGTCGGTGCGGCAGCTGGCTTCGCTGCGGCCGGTGAGGAAGAGGCAGCTGCACATCTGTTTGGCGACGTAGACGGCGCCGGTGCGGGGCCAGGGGGCGAGTTGGGTCCAGGCGAGGGCGAGGATGGCGAGGAGGGCGGCGGCGACCGCGATCCTTCTCCCGCTTGCCGGGAGAAGGTGGCCCCGCAAAGCGGGGTCGGATGAGGGCAGCGCCGGCTTTTCCAGATCGGTCATCAACTCTGTCCCCGCCGGCGCCAGAACGCGCTGGTCCTGAAGGGCCGGTGCTGCCCTCATCCGACCCCCTTCGGGGGCCACCTTCTCCCGACGAGCGGGAGAAGGGAAGGGAACTAGAGCGTCAGGCCGCCGTCGACGATCAGGGTCTGGCCGGTGATGTAGCTGGCCAGGGGGGAGGCGAGGAAGAGGACGGCGCCGGCCATGTCTTCAGGGGTGCCCAGGCGGTTCAGGGGGATGCCGCGCAGGCTGGCGGCCAGGCGGTCGGGGTTGTCGGTGGTGACCTTGGTCAACTTGGTGGCGACCAGGCCCGGCGCCACGCCGTTGACCCGGACGCCGTCGGTCGCCCAGGCTTGGCCCAGCGTGCGGGTCAGGGCCACGGCGCCGGCCTTGGAGGCGTTGTAGGCGGGGTTGCCGCGGGTGGCGTGGAAGGCGGCGGTCGAGCTGATGGTGACGATGTTGCCGCCGCTCGATTTCAGGTCGTCGAGGAAGCGCATCGAGCAGGCCATCAGGCTGTCGAGGTTGACCCCGACCACCTTGCGGAAGCCGTCCATCTCGAACTCGCCCTTGCGGTAGAGGACGGTGCCCTGGGCGAGGACGAGGACGTCGAGGCCGTCAAAGGGCGAGGGGGCGGCCTCGACGGCGGCGGAGTCGGAGGCGTCCACCTGATGGAAGGTGAGGCCCTCGAGGTCGGAGCCGTCTTCCTTGCGATAGTCGTCCTGCGGCCGGGTGCCCCAGACGGCGACCTGTGCGCCGCGCGTGCGGAAGCCGTGGGCGATGCCGTTGCCGATGCCGCTTGTGCCGCCAACGACGAGGACCCGCTTGCCGGTGAAATCGAGATCCATGGTTCCGCTCCCGTTTGTTCTTAAGCGGGCGTGACCCTTCGCGCGTCCACCGCCCAGCGTTCCCATGACCCGTCTTCCGCCACGACAATCAAGGCGTCATGCAGGTTGATGGTCGGGTCGCAGTGGCCGGGCTGCAGCCAGACGGTGTCGCCCAGGCGCGGGGCGTCGGCGGGCCAGGGCTGGGCTTCGTCGGCGTCGAGGGTTTCGACGGCGGTGACGAAGTCTCCGCCCCGCAGGAGCGGGATGGCCGAAGGGTGCAGGACCATGCCGTGTTCGTCGCCCATCGGCCGCCAGAGGGCGCCGGCGGCGGCGCCCCAGGCGACGCGGGCCGGCGGGCCGTCGCTGCTGAGGGCCTTGAAGCCGGCGTCGACGGTGACGTGGCTCTTGTGGTTGGCCGAGACGACGGTGCTGGCGAGGAACATCGCCTGTTTGAACGTCCAGCCGTCCCCGCCGGGCGCTTCGCAGACCTCGTATTCGGCGTCCATGACCGCGTAGCTGCCGGCCTGGAGTTCGGTGAAGACGCCGCTCTTCAGGTCGAAGGCGTGGGTGCCGGTGCCGCCGCCGGTGATGACGGGCGGCGGCAGGCCGGCGGCGATCAGGGCGTCGCGGACCTTTCGGGTGCGTTCGATGACGGCGTCGTAGGCGGCCTGGCGGTCGGCGGCCGCCCCGATGTGCTGGATGTGACCGGCATAGGCCTGGATGCCGGCGAAGCGCAGGCCTTCGGTCGAGGCGGCGAGTTTGGCCAGGGCGACGACCTGGTCCGGGTGGGCGCCGGTGCGGTGGGTGCCGGGGTCGACGTCGACGACGAGATCGATCACCCCGTCCGCCTCGCGGGCGGCCTTGCCGAGCCAGGCGATCTGGTCGGCATGGTCGGCGACGGCGCCGATGGTGGCGCCGCGTCCGGTGAGGGCGGCGATGCGCGGGGCGGCCCAGGCCGGGGCCGGAGCGGTGATCAGCACATCCTTGATGCCGCCGGCGATGAAGGCCTCGGCCTCGCCGATGGTCTGGGCGCAGAGGCCGGCGGCGCCGTGTTCCATCTGCCGCCAGGCCAGGGCCGTGCATTTGTGGGTCTTGCCGTGGGCACGCAGGCGAACGCCGGCGGCGTCGCACAGGGCCTGCATGGTCTTGAGGTTGGCTTCCAGCGCAGCGAGGTCGATGACCAGGGCGGGGGTCTGGGCGGGGGTGAAGGTGGTGAACATTTCGGACCTCAAACTTTCCCTAACTTCCGATCATCCCGACGAAAGTCGGGACCCAGGGGGCTCCGGCAGGGCAGGGCCGGCGCTGATCAGAGCGAACCTATCGACATCGTGGACACTGGGTCCCGACTTTCGTCGGGATGATCGGATTTGTGTTGGAGTTCAGATATCGCCGGCCAGGATCCGCGAGAACAACTCCGGATCCACATTGCCCCCAGACAGCACCACCCCGGCCGTGCGGCCTTCCAGTCTGACCTTGCCGGCCAGCAGGGCCGCGAGGCCGACGATGCCGCCCGGCTCCACCACCAGCTTCAGCCAGGTGAAGGCGAAGCGCATGGCCTCGGCGACCTCGGCGTCGGTGACGGTCAGCACGCCGGACAGGTTGGCCCGGTTGAGCGGCAGGGTCAGGCGGCCGGGGGCCGGGGAGAGCAGGGCGTCGCAGATCGAGCGGGCGGCCGGGTCGATGGACTGGCGCTCGCCGGTGGCGAAGCTGCGGGCGGTGTCGTCGAAGGCGGCGGGCTCGACACCGTAGACCTCGGTCGAGGGGGAGAGGCGCCTGATGGCGGTGGAGACGCCGGCCGCCAGGCCGCCGCCGCCGACGGGGGTCAGGGCCAGGTCGAGCCGGGCGCCTAGGCCCCGGGCCTGGGCTTCCAGTTCGAGGCCGATGGTGCCCTGGCCGGCGATGACGTCGAGGTCGTCGAAGGGCCAGACGATGGTCATGCCCCGCTCGGTGGCGACGCCTTCGGTGATGGCCTCGCGGTTGTCGGTGTAGCGGTCGTAGAGGATGACCTCGGCGCCATAGTCGCGGGTGTTGGCGATCTTCATGGCCGGCGCGTCCCGCGGCATGACGATCACCGCCGGGGCGCCGACCATGCGGGCCGCCAGGGCCACGCCCTGGGCATGGTTGCCGCTGGAGCAGGCGACGACGCCGCGCGCGCGCTGCTCGTCGCCGAGTTTCGACAGCTTGTTCATGGCCCCGCGGAACTTGAAGGCGCCGCCGCGTTGCAGGGTCTCGGGCTTGAGCAGGACGCGGCCGCCGAGGTGTGCGTTGAGGTGCGGGCTTTCGATCAGCGGGGTGGCCACGGCCAGGCCCTCGAGGGCGCGGGCCGCTGCTTCGATGTCGGCGAAGGTGACGGTCATATGGGCTCCCGAAGACTGCGCGCCTGGGTCGCCTGACTAGCTGTTTGCGGCGAGTCCTCAAAGCCCGTAAGACCGGAGGATCGAACCTGACGGGGGCTGGCCATGCGTGCGGTGATTATGGGGGCGGTCCTGGCCGCTGGAATGGGACTGGGCGGCGTCGCCAACGCTGCTGAGGTCGGGGTCGGCGTCGGGGCGCACGATGTCGATCTGTGGAAGGAGCAGTGCTGCTTCGAGGGCGGCCAGAACCTGGAGATTCACTACCGGTCCGATCCGCTGGACGTGGATCGCGGCCTGGGCGTCTGGCGGCTGTGGGCGCTGGGCTCGGTGAACAGCGACGGCGGGAGCAACTTCGTGGCCGGCGGCATCCAGCGCCGGTTCTGGGGCGACAAGAAGGTCTATGCGCAGCTCAGCGTCGGCCTGGCGGTGCATGACGGGCCGGACGGTGATCCGCCGGTCGCGAACCCGGACCGCATCTATTTCGGCAGCCCGGTGCTGATCGCCTCGGAGGCGGCGGCGGGGGTGAACCTGAACGACGACTGGTCGGGCGAGGTGGCCTACTTCCACATGAGCCATGCCGGCCTGGCCGGGGACCAGAACCCCGGGCTGGACGTGATCTCGGTGCGGTTGATCCGGAAGTTTTAGTTCACGCGCGGACGAGGCGGCCCAGTTCCTCCCCCATCGGGGGAGGGGGACCGCGCGCGGATACGCGCGTGGTGGAGGGGGTCCCCACCGGCGACGGCGGCGAGGATGGTGTCTGCCGCCACCGACATTTCCTTGAGGACCACCCGCGCCGGTAGCCGCAGGGTCCTGATGCCGTATCGGGCGCAGTAGGCGTCGCGCTCGGCGTCATATTCCGGCCCACCCTCTTCGTAATGAAAGGCGCCGTCGACTTCGACGGCCAGCCGCGCCTCCGCACAGTAAAAGTCGAGGATGTAGGGCCCGAAGGCATGCTGCCTGCGGAACTTCAGCCCCTCCAGCCGGCAGCCGCGTAGCACCTGCCAGAGGACGACCTCCGGCAGAGTCATCTGCCGTCGGAGCTTCCTTGCAAAATGGCGAGTTCGGTTGGGCGCCTGCATTCGTTGATCATTGTTCACTTTTTGTTCTGATGCAAGCCGGGTCCGCCGCGCCGCCGGTGGGGACCCCCTCCACCACGCGCGTATTCGCGCGCGGTCCCCCTCCCCCGATGGGGGAGGACCTGTTAGCGTCGTCTTCGATCAAGTTCGGAGCCCCCCATGGACACCCTCGCCATCGACGCTGACGCCTGGACCGCCGCCGGCGACGAGGGGCTGCACGACGCCATCGAGCTGCGGCGCGCCATCCACCGCGAGCCGGAGCTGGGGCTGCATCTGCCGAAGACCACCGAGAAGGTTCTGAAGGCGCTGGAGGGGCTGCCGCTGGAGATCCGGCAGGGGCCATCGACGACGGGGGTGCTGGCCATCCTGCGGGGGGGCGGCAACGGGCGGACGGTGCTGCTGCGCGGGGACATGGACGCCCTGCCGCTGACCGAGGATACGGGGCTGGATTTTTCCAGCGGCATTGCCGGGGCCATGCACGCCTGCGGCCACGACACCCATGTGGCCATGCTGGCCGGGGCGGCGCGGGCGCTGTGTGCGCGCAAGGACAAGCTGCCGGGGACGGTGATGTTCATGTTCCAGCCGGGCGAGGAGGGCCACCACGGGGCCCGCTTCATGCTCGACGACGGGCTGATCGATCCGCTGCCGGACGCGGCCTTCGCGCTGCACATCTCGCCCAACATGCCGACGGGGACCTTCGCCAGCCGGTCGGGGGCCTTGCTGGCCAGTTCGGATTCGATCCGCATCAAGGTGTTCGGGGCCGGCGGTCACGCCTCCATGCCGCATGACGCCATCGATCCGATCCCGGTCGCCTGCGAGATCGTCACGGCGCTGCAGAGTTTCATTACGCGAAGGGTGTCGGTGTTCGATCCGGCCGTGCTGACCATCGCCCATATCGACGCCGGCACGACCTATAACATCATCCCCGAATACGCCCTGATGCGCGGCACCTTCCGCACCCTGTCGGAACGCTCGCGCGAGCTGGTGCGGGCCGGGGTGCGGCAGGTGGCCGAGCATGTCGCCGCCGCCCACGGCTGCCGGGCCGAGGTGGAGATCGAGCTGGGCTTCCCGGTGACGGTCAATTCCAGCGCGGCGGTCAAGCTGGCCGAACAGACGGCCAAGGCCCTCTATGGCGACAGCGCCTGGCACACCATGGAGAACCCGATGATGGGGGCGGAGGACTTCTCCTACGTCCTGCAGAAGGCGCCCGGGGCGATGGCCTTCCTGGGCGCGGCCCCGGTCGGTGTCGGCGGCGACTACCGCGCCTGCTGCGCCCTGCATTCCAACCGCATGACCCTGGACGAGCAGGTGATGGCGCGCGGCATCGCCATGCACTGCGGCTTCGCCGAGGCGGTGCTGACCGGCGGTCTGGGCGCCTAATGTCGCCAACACGACAGCCAGCCGGGACAACGCCCGTTATGGGGCCAGTGCAATCGTGGCGGGCCGCTGAATGACCATTACCGATCGTCTGTTCAACCGGCTCGTCCTGGGCGCGGTGGCGATCGGCTTCGCCGCCCTGATCCTGGCGGGGATCATGGTCTTCGCCAGTATCCAGCAGAACCAGGAATTCAACCGGCTGGTCGACCACACCTACCAGGTGCGCGCCGCCCTGTTCGAATACCGCATCCTGATCGAACGGGCCGAGGCGGCCCGGCGCGGTTATCTGCTGAAGCCCGACCAGCGCTATCGCCAGGTGTTCGAGGAGGCGGCGGCAGGGTTGCCGGCGGCGCAGCAGCGGGTCGTCACCCTGACGGCCGACAACCCCCAGCAACAGGCGCGCCTGGCCCTGCTTGAACCGCTCTCCCTGGCCCAGGTCGAGCTCATGCGGACCTCTGCTGCGATGGTCGCGCGCGGCCAGCAGATCGGCGCCATCGGCCGGTTCCGCAACGACAACAACCTCGACAACCTGCAGGCGATGCGCGGTCTTCTCACCGAGATGACCGAGCATGAGCTGGGCCTGCTGAAGGCGCGCAGCGGCCGGCAGGAGGCGGGGGTGATCACCCTGCGCTGGGTCCTGGGCGTCACCGGCATCCTGCTGCTGCTGGTGGCCGGCGGCTCGGTGTTCGTCATCTTCCAGTACACCCGCGACCTGACGGCCAGCCGCAAGTCGCTGTCGCGGCTGAACGCCCATCTGGAGGACGCGGTCGACGAGCGCACCGTCGACCTGCGCCGGGCCAACGACGAGATCCAGCGCTTCGCCTACATCGTCAGCCACGACCTGCGCTCGCCGCTGGTCAACATCATGGGCTTCACCGCCGAACTGGAAGCGGCGCGCGAGCCGCTGGGCCAGCTGGTCGATCGGGTGGAGGCGGCGCACCCCGAGCTGCTGACCGACGACGCCCGCGACGCGGTGCGCACCGACCTGCCCGAGGCGACCGGGTTCATCCGCGCCTCGACCCAGAAGATGGACCGGCTGATCAACGCCATCCTGCGGCTGTCGCGCGAGGGCCGGCGGGTGCTGACGCCCGAGCCGCTGGACATGACCGCCCTGGTCGAGGACATCGCCGGCACGCTGAAGCATCGTACCGAGGAACTGGGGGCGACGATCAGCATCCAGCCGCTGCCGACCATCACCAGCGACCGGGTGGCCATCGAGCAGATCCTGTCGAACCTGATCGAGAACGCGGTGAAGTACCTCAAGCCGGGCCGGCCGGGACGCATCCATGTGCGCGGCCGGATGGAGGGCCCCCGGGCGGTCTTCGAGATCGAGGACAATGGCCGCGGCATCGATCCCAGGGACCACGAGCGGGTCTTCGACCTGTTCCGCCGGGCCGGCGCCCAGGACCAGCCGGGCGAAGGCATCGGCCTGGCGCATGTTCGCGCCCTCGCCTATCGGCTGGGCGGGATCATTTCCTGCGACTCCGCCCTTGACCAGGGCGCCACCTTCCGGCTTTCCCTACCTTCCGTGACGATCCCTGAAAGAGGCGCAACGTGACCCAGCATGTCACCATCGTGATGATCGAAGACGACGAGGGCCATGCGCGCCTCATCGAGAAGAACATCCGCCGCGCCGGCATCAACAATCCGATCAAGCATTTCCTGGATGGCACCAGCGCCGTCGATTATCTGGAAAACGCGCCCGAGGGTCCCGCCCACAACGGCCCGGCCCTGGTGCTGCTCGACCTCAATCTGCCCGACATGAGCGGCACCGACATCCTGACCCGCATCAAGAGCGCCGAGGGCTCGCTGAAACGCACGCCGGTCGTCGTGCTGACCACCACCGACGACAAGGTCGAGATCCAGCGCTGCTACGACCTCGGCTGCAACGTCTACATCACCAAGCCGGTGAACTACGAGAGCTTCGCCCAGGCGATCCGCCAGCTTGGCCTGTTCCTGTCGGTGATCCAGGTGCCCGGCGACGAATCCCACGCGTGACCGGGCCGCGCGTCCTCTACATCGACGATGACGAGGGCCTGCGGCGTCTGGCGCGCCGGTCGCTGGAGCGGCGCGGCTACATTGTGACCACGGCGGCCGGCGGCGAGGAGGGCGTTGCCCTGGCGGTCGCCCAGCCGTTCGACCTGATCGCGGTCGATCACTACATGCCGGCCCTCGACGGCCTGGCGACCCTGCAGCGGCTGAACGGCGCCGGGGTCAGGGCGCCGGTGGTCTATGTCACCGGCTCCGAGGAAAGCCGCATCGCGGTGGCGGCGCTGAAGGCCGGGGCGGCCGACTATGTGGTCAAGACGGTCGGCGACGACTTCTTCGACCTGCTGGACAGCGCCTTCCGCTCGGCCCTGGAGACCGGCCAGCTGCGCAGGGCCCGCGACGAGGCCGAGGCGGCGCTGCAGGACAGCAATGCACGGCTGGAGACGCTGCTGCGCGAGGTCAACCATCGGGTGGCCAACAGCCTGCAGCTGGTCTCGGCCTTTGTTCACATGCAGGCCGCGTCGCTGACGGATCCGGCCGCCAAGGCGGCCCTGGCCGACACCCAGCAACGCATCGCCGCCATCGGCCAGGTGCACCGGCGGCTCTACACGGCCGACGACGTCGAGGCGGTGGACCTCGAGGACTATCTGGGGGCCCTGGTCGGCGAACTGACCGGCGCCTGGTCGACCCCGGCCGCCCGCCGGACCCTGACCCTGAAGGTGACGCCGGCCCGGCTGCAGACCGACAAGGCGGTGTCGCTGGGGGTGATCGTCAACGAGCTGGTCTCGAACGCCTGCAAGTACGCCTATCCGGCCGACGCGGCGGGCGAGGTGCGGATCGTACTGGAGCCCGACGGCGGCGACCTGGTGCTGCGGGTCGAGGACGACGGTCCGGGTTTCGACCCCGCCGCCCCGGCCACCGGCACCGGCGTCGGCGGCCGGATCATCTCGGCCATGGCCGCCAGCCTGAAGACGAAGCTGGCCTACGAGCCGGGGCCGGGCGCGCGGGCGGTGCTGCGGATTCCGGTTTAGGCGCTGATTCAGACTTACTTCACGGCGTCGATTGACAGTATCTCTATAAATTTATAACTAAGCCAATATTAACTGACGATCATCACGCCGCTTCGAATTCTGCTCTAAGCCGTAGGTAAGATTTCGTGAGAAGCGGTCTTGCTTCTGAATCGCTCGAGTGAAGCCGAATTCACCACAGATGCTTGCAGATCGGTCATTAACTCGAAAGCGATATCTCGTCTCTTGAGAAATGTGTCAAGGCTTGGTGCCCCTCCAACGCCGTGGGCTATATCATTCCGCGGATCGCAAAGCTGATTATCAATAAAATTCTCGTACTTAGCTATCGGAAAATCTTCGATCCCACACATAATCAATAGGTCAGAGAGTACTGACTGCCGTAAGTTGGATTTTGTGCTGAGCTTTTTCCCATAGTTAGTTCTGTTGGACTTTTCATTGCGTTCAAGAACTCGGCCCAATGCGGAAATTCCTGCTGCTGGTCCGGATGTTCCAGCTTCCTTTATGATGCCGAGGGCATCCAAATATAGGAATGGCAACTTTAGCTTCCGAAATTTGATAGACTTTAGGCTTACATGCTCCATGTAGCGTACAAAGCAGTTTTTTCCGAAACCCTCCCAATGAGCGTATAGGAGTGGTATTGCTGCTCTTATTAAATTTCCTTGTACACCAAATGGTGCGGTCTTCATTAGCGTGACTAAGCTTGATATCTCCTTTCGCCGCCAAGCTAGGTCAGAGTCTAAAATCGATTGGAGGTCTGATGCGGTTATGGGCTTCATGAAGAAAACCACTTCGCTCCAAACGGAATGGTCTGCTTAATCCGATCCGTCCCACGGAAGCCGGCTCGTGTAAACGTTGCCACATCACTCCTTGCCCATAAGGATTTCGTTCTCGAGAGGATGTACTTGGAGGGATCTGGCTTGCGCTCAATATGGGTGACGTTTTGAGCGACGCCAAGGAATACGGTCTCGAATGCGGCCTGCCCAACCCGGCCCTGGAACTTGCCATCTTTGTAGCGTTTGAGAATGTCAGCCTCGCCTACAGCTGAAAGCAATTTCAACGTTCTCTCAAACGTTTTCAGCATCTTATCTATAGTTTTCTGATCGGCATCTGCAATTTCTATAAGCCCGTTGTCGAGATATTCTTCGATATCCCAACTTTTATCATACTCAACGTACACAAAAACTAAGAATCTTGTAATGAAATCAAGCATTGCCTGACTCTCAGCCGCAAGATCGCTCGCTTGTATAAGCGTGATGAAGCGTTCATCCTTCGATAGTGCTTTGATCTTAGAAAATAGATCCTTGTCTATCATGTAGAGTACGCAGTTGCGAAGTTCTTGCGGAGTTGCGGAGGATCCGTGACTGTTTAGTCGCTGGAAAAGGTCATACTTAGCCTTCTCGTCACTTGACTTCCTTAGAATTTGTATACTCAACCGCGAGCGCTTTATGGAAATTTGATGGGCACCGCTTAGGGGGGAGGAATCCTTTATCTTGCCTTCCCAAGAGGTTCCTTCGAGCGAAGGGAGGTATCGCGTGGGACTCATTATGGATGGCTTGTACAGCGTTCCATCTTCGCGCCGAAGAATTCCGACAAACTCCAGAATAGTAGATACTCTCTGCAGTCCATCGATGAGCTCCCACTTTCCAGAGTCAAGCTCGAACACAAATATCGAAGGAAGCGGAACCCCAATAAGTAAAGATTCAATAAGATGGCTCTTTTGATATTGATCCCAGCGAAATAAACGCTGAAATTCAGGATTAACTACTAGCTCCCCATCGCGGTAGATATTTATAAGTTCACCTACCGACATGTCATATGCGTCAGTGGCTATCTGACGGGCGCTCTCTTTGATTTCATTGTCTAGCGACATTTGTTCTGGTCCCATTTCTCAGCCAAGGTAAGCGGCGGGTGCTGACACACGCAAGAGTGGCGACGAGTTAGTGTTGTCAAAATCTCTCCTCTTTTTGGTGGCGTCGGCGCGCTTCGGCTAGGGGTTCACCCGGATGTTCTATCCTTCGTCGACAGCGACTCGCTATGCTCTCCGCAACGAGAGAGGAAACCCCATGCGCCTGACCGCTCCCCGTATCGCCCCGCTGACCGAGGCCGAGCTCACCGACGATCAGCGGGCGGTGCTGGCCCCGATGATCAGGGCCGGGCGGCCGGTGCTGAACATCTTCCGGACCCTGGCCCATTCGGCGGCGGCGCTGAAGGGCTTCCTCGGCTGGGGCGAGTATGTGCTGTCGAAGAAGAACGACCTGCCGGCCCGCGAGCGCGAGATCGTCATCCTGCGCATCGGCTACCTGTGCAAGGCCGGCTACGAATGGACCCAGCATGTGCCGATCGGCGAGCGGGCCGGGCTGACCGAGGACGAGGTGGCGCGGATCAAGCAGGGCGCCGACGCCGGCTGGAGCGACGCCGACGCCGCCCTGATCCGCGCCAGCGACGAGCTGCACCACGGCTGCTTCATCAGTGACGCCACCTGGGCGGCGCTGAAGCGGCATTTCAGCGACAAGCAGTGCATGGACGTGGTGTTCAGCGCCGGCCAGTACACCCAGGTCTGCATGATGCTGAACAGCTTCGGGGTGCAGCTGGACGAGGGCCAGACGCTGGACCCGGATCTGAAGGGCTTCTGATGACGATGACGCGGCGCGGGGTGGTCGCGGCGAGCAGCGCGATGGCGGCGGCGCCGGCCATGGCCGCGTCGGCGGGATCGACGGTGGCGGCGGACCTGGAGCGCTATCTGTCGTTCGGGAACAAGCGGTCGGGCGGGCCGGGCGACGAGGCGACCGGGGCCTGGCTGGAGGGGCGGCTGCGGGCGTTGGGGTTCAAGACCTGGCGGCAGGGATTCGAGGTTCCGTTCATCGAGGATGCGGTCTGCAGGTTGAGCCCGTCGGGCGGCGGGTCATCGGCGCTGCTGGCCCAGGCGCCTTACGTGACCGGCGTGGTCGAGGGGCGGGTCTACGATCCAGCCAGCGGGCGGGGTGAGATCGCCGTCGTGTCGCTGCCGCATGGCCGCTGGTCCAGCCTGCTGCAGCCGCCGGTGCAGGCGGCCATCCAGAACGCGCGGGCGACGGGCGCGAAGGCGGTCCTGCTGAAGACGACCGGGCCGTCCGGCAAGGCGCTGGCGCTCAACGCTCTGCCGGCCTTGGCTGCGCCGGACGCGTCGGCCTTGGCCATCCTGGCGCCGGAGGACAGCACGCCGGTTTCGTTGGCGATCGGTCAGGCGGCGCGCTTCGAGCTCTCCGGCCGCACCGGCCTGCGCCCGGCCTGGAACCTGATCGGCGAGCTGGACCGGGGCGCGGACCGCTGGCTGGTGGTCTCGACGCCGCGCTCGGGGTGGTTCACCTGCGGCGGCGAACGCGGCGGCGGCATCGCCGCCTGGCTGGCGCTGGCGTTTTGGGCCGTCAGGAACAGCGCGCTGAACCTCGCCTTTCTGAGCACCAGCGGCCACGAGTACGAAAACCACGGCGGCCACCAGGCGATCGCCCATGCCATGCCCAAGGCGGACAAGACGGCGCTGTGGTTCCACCTCGGGGCCAACGTCGCCTCGCGCGACTGGCACGAACTGGGCGGGCGGCTGAGCCCGCTGCCGGGCGCCGATTCCCAGCGGCTGCTGGTGGCCACGCCGACCCTGATCGACAAGGCGCGCGCCGCCTTCGCCGGCCTGCCGGGTCTGGAAGCGCCCTATCCCTCCAGCGCCGGGGCCGCCGGCGAGTTGGGCGAGATTTTGAAAGCCGGGTACGCACCCGCCGCCGGCATCTTCGGCTCCCACCGCCTGCACCATGCCGAAACCGACGACGCCCGCTGCCTGCACCCGCCGCTGGTCGAGGCGGCGACGGCGGCCTGCCTGCGCTTCGTCGAGGCGGCCCTGCGCGCCTGAGGCTGGCTGCTCTGGAGGCAGGCCGCCTCGAACTTCTCGCAGCCCGCGCGAGTCGCCTTGGCCGCATCGCCCGCCTGTGCTTCACTCCCGTTAACCATTCGGGGATGTGGGTATGGGGTCGGGGCGATGATGAAGGGCCGCAAGTATCAGTCGTTCAACCGGGCGCGCCGTCCGGTGCGCCGGCTGCCGGCCTTTTCCTTCCCGCCGGAAGCCGATTTCGTATTCGATGTCGGCGACCGCGCCTTCGAGGCCGGGCCGTCCAGCCCGGTCATGCCGCTGCCCAACAGCGACCTGCTGGACGCCTATTCCAATGCCGTCGTGCGCGCCGTGGAGCATGTCGGCCCGGCCGTGGTGCGGGTCCAGCCGCTGACCAGCGACCGCAGCTTCGCCGGCGAGGGCTCGGGCTTCGTGGTCAGTCCCGAGGGGCTGATCCTGACCAACAGCCATGTGGTCCAGGGCTTCAGCCGCTTCGCCATCATCACCGCCGAGGGGCGAGCGCTGACCGCGCGGTGCGTGGGTGACGATCCGGACACCGATATTGCGCTCCTGAAGATCGAGCAGAACGTGCGGCTGCCGCACGCGCGGCTGGGGGATTCCAAGTCGCTGCGGCGGGGCCAGCTGGTCATCGCCATCGGGGCCCCGCTGGGTTTCGAGGCGACGGTGACGACCGGGGTGGTGTCGGCGCTCGGCCGGTCCCTGCGCGGCGAGCGCGGGCGGCTGATCGAGGACCTGATCCAGACCGACGCGGCGCTCAACTACGGCAACAGCGGCGGGCCGCTGGTCAACAGCGGCGGCGAGGTGGTCGGCATCGCCACCGCCGTGATCTCCGGCGCCCAGGGGCTGTGCTTCGCGGTCGCCGCCAACACCGCCAGCTTCGTGATGGCGGAGCTTCTGGCCCACGGCCATGTGCGGCGCGGTTCGATCGGCGTCGTCGCCCAGCAGACGCCGGTGCCGCCGGCCATGGCCCGCGCCGCCGGGGTCACCCAGGCCTATGCGGTCTGGGTCGCCGCCGTCGAGCCGCATGGTCCGGCCGCCAAGGCCGGCCTCGCCGAGGGCGACCTGCTGATCGCCGCCGACGGCCGGCCGCTGACCGGGCTGGACGACCTGCTGCGGGTTCTGGGACCGGGGAGCATCGACCAGTCGATCAACTTCGACCTGATCCGGGCCGGCAAGCGGATGAGCGTCAAGATCACCCCGAAGGCCCGCAAGAAGGGCGGCTAAACCCGTCGGCAGGTATTCTGGCGAACGCCCCCGGCGTCAGGGGACTAAACAGTCGGTCTGTTCACTGTCGTGGAGACCGAGCCGATGTCCCTCAGGATCAATTCCGAAGCGCCGAACTTCACCGCCCAGACGACGCAGGGGCCGATCAACTTTCATGACTGGATCGGCGATTCCTGGGCCATCCTGTTCTCGCACCCCAAGGACTTCACCCCGGTCTGCACGACCGAGCTGGGCTACATGGCCGGGCTGAAGCCGGAGTTCGACAAGCGCAACACCAAGATCATCGGGCTCAGCATTGATCCGGTCGAGAACCACGGCCGCTGGGCCGCCGATATCGAGGAGACCCAGGGCCACGCGGTCAATTTCCCGATGATCGGCGACACCGACCTGAACGTCGCCACCCTCTACGACATGCTGCCCGAGGGGGCCGGGACGACCTCTGAGGGGCGCACGGCGGCCGACAACGCCACGGTGCGGGCGGTGTTCATCATCGGCCCGGACAAGAAGATCAAGGCCATGCTGATCTATCCGATGACCTCGGGTCGGAACTTCGACGAGGTGCTGCGGCTGCTCGATTCCATCCAGCTCAACGCCCGCCATACGGTGGCGACGCCGGTCAACTGGCGGCCGGGCGAGGATGTCATCATCCCGCCGGCGGTGACCGACGAGCAGGCGGCGGCGAAGTATCCGGCGGGCTGGAAGACGCTCAAGCCTTACCTTCGCATCGTCGCCGAACCCAAGGACTAGGCCCGGCCGTGAAGCCGGCTATCGGCTTGTGGCCTGAGCGGCCGCGCTGATCACCTCGCACAGCGCCCGGGCCAGTTCGGCCTGGGTGTAGGGCTTGGCCAGGCGGGTCAGGGTGCGGTTGGCGCCGGGCGGCAGTTCGGCATAGCCGCTGGCCAGGATCACCGGCAGGTCCGGCCAGCGCGCGGCGATATCGCCGCTGAGCTCCAGACCCGTGCGGCGTGGCATGGCGTAGTCGGTGATCACCACATCGAAGGGCTGCTCGGCCAAGGCCCGCAGTGCCTCCGAGGCCGAGCCGGCCGACGTCACCCTATGGCCCATGTCCTCGAGCATGGCGGCGGTGTTGAGCAGCACCAGGCCGTCGTCGTCCACCGCCAGCACCCGCAAGGGCCGGGCGGCGGCCGGCTCGGTGACGGTGGGGGATGTCGCTGACCGGACAGGCTCGCGGCTGCGGGGGAGCAGGACATCGACGCGGACGCCCTCGCCGAGGCGGCTGGTGATGTCGAGGCGGCCGCCCGATTGCTCGGCCAGACCATGGGCCATCGACAGGCCAAGGCCGGTGCCCTTGCCGACCCCCTTGGTGGTGTAGAAGGGCTCGCGGGCCCGCGACAGGGTTTCCTCGTCCATGCCCTCGCCGGTGTCTATGACGCTGAGGCGGACGTAGTCGCCGGCCTCCAGGCCCGGGGCGGCGGCGAGATGGACCTCGCTGGCCTCAATGACGATCTCGCCGCCGCCGGGCATGGCGTCGCGGGCGTTGACCACCAGGTTGAGCAGCGCCGTCTCCAGCTGGTTGGCGTCGGTGCGCACCGGCGGCAGGTCCGGGGCAAAGCGCAGGGTGAGGTGGATCATCGGCCCGACCGACCGCTGCATCAGGTCGGCCATGCCGCGCACCAGCCCGGCGACGTCGACCGCCTCGAGGCTGAGCTCCTGCTTGCGGGCGAAGGACAGCATGCGCTGGGTCAGGGCCGCGCCGCGCTCGGCCCCATGGACGGCGTTGTTCAGCAAGGCCAGGGCGCGCGGGTCGTCGGGCATGCGCTTGCGCAGCATTTCCAGGCTGCCGAGCACGGCCATCAAGAGGTTGTTGAAGTCGTGAGCGATGCCGCCGGTCAGCTGGCCGATGGCATCCAGCTTCTGGCTCTGCAGCAGGCTTTCGCGGGCTTCAGCCAGGGCCTTCTGACTCTCCACCCGCTCGGTTATGTCGCGGGTGATCTTGGCGAAGCCGATGACCCTGCCATCGTCGTCCTTGATGGCGTCGATGATCACATGGGCCAGGAAGCGGCTGGAATCCTTGCGCACACGCCAGCCTTCGGCCTCGAAGCGACCGACTTCCCGGGCCGTGCCCAGGGCTGTGGCCGGTCGGCCGGCGGCCTGGTCTTCCGGCGTATAGAACCGCGAGAAGTGACTGCCGATGACCTCGTCCGGCCGGTACTGCTTGATGCGTTCCGCGCCGGGGTTCCAGCTGCTGACCTGTCCCTCGGTGTCGAGCATGTAGATGGCGTAGTCGGTGACGCCCTGGACCAGCAGCCGGAACTGTTCCTCGCTCTGGCGCAGTTGCTCGGCGGCGGCTTTGCGTTCGGTCAGGTCGCGGGTGACCTTGGCGAAGCCGATCACGCCGCCGCCGCGCGCCAGGATCGGATCGATGATCACATGGGCCCAGAAGCGACCGCCATCGCGGCGCACCCGCCAGCCCTCACTTTCGAACCGGCCTTCGCGCAGGGCCGTGGCGAGGGCGCGGGCGGGGGCGTCCTGGGCCTGGTCTTCTTGCGTATAGAAGCGCGAGAAATGCTGGCCGACGATCTCGTCGGCCAGGTAGCCCTTGAAACGCTGGGCGCCGGGATTCCAGCTCACCACCCGGCCCTCGGGGTCGAGCATGCAGATGGCGTAGTCGGTGATGCTGTCGATCAACAGCCGATAAGGGTCCAGGCCGGAAGTGGTCGTGTAGCCGGAAATGATGTGGCCCCCGTGGCGACGCACCCGTCCCGAAAGACAATACGCTCAGTCCCCGCCAGAGTTCCTCATCTATCCCGACAAAGCAAAGTCGACGATCGGGGCGACGGTCACCCGCCGCCCCGACCCCCGGGCGTCAGTCCTTTCGGCGACGCACGATGGTGGCCACGGCGGTGGGCGCGCGGCCGCCGACGAACACCTCGGCCGCCGCCTTGTCGCCCAGCACCGCGACGTCGAGCGTGCAGGCTTCCAGCAGGGCCGGCGCCTTGACCCCGGCCTGGATGCAGACCAGACGGGCGCGCTTGGCGAGGGCCGGCGGCAGGTCGCGAACCTGGAACGGCTTTTCAGGATCGCCACTCTCGATGCGGCCGCCGTCACAGTCGCACAGCGCATCCTCACGGGCGACGCGCCAGCTGTCGCCGTAGTGGCCATAGAGGGTCGCGAAGTCGAAGGGCGCGGACATCACCTGGCCGTCCCGGGCCGCGACGGCGCCCACCTTGCCGGGCGCGTCGGCCAGCAGGCCCCGCACCTTGCTCGGCCAGCGGCCGAGGCCGACCTTGACGTTGATCCAGCCGGCGTTGACCTCGACCCGGACCGAGTCGCCGCCGGCCCCGCGGATGCGGTAGACATTGCCGTAGCGCACGATGTCGCCGCCGCTGGCAAGCTGCATGACCTGGCCCTGGGCCAGCGCCACAGGACGTCCGTCGATCTTCAGGGGGCGTTCGCCCAGGCAGATGGAGACCGTCGTCTTGCCGTCCCGAATGCCGACCGCCTTGTTCACCGAGGCATTGGGCCAGGTCGGCGCGCCCGACACCTGCCGCACCTGGACGGCGAAGTGGCGATCGGTTTCGGCCAGCAGGAAGTCGCCGCTGGCCTGGAAGTCGTACATCAGGCCCCGGAAGGTCGTCAGATGGGTGTCGCCGACACCGGCCGCCGCGGCGCAGGAGGCGGCGCCGCCGGGACTGTTGCTCTGGTTGGAGACGATGGCCGGCGAAGGGCCGATGGCGATGGCCGGGGTGTCGACCAGGTCGAGGTTGTTGGTCTCGCCGGTGTAGCCTTCCAGGACGCAGGTCGGGGCGTTGGTCGTGCCGTTGTGCACCGTGGTGCGCACCGCCAGGCTGGACCCGGCGTTGAAGTTGGCCTGGGCTCCGCAGCAGTCGCCGACCAGGATGAACTCGACGGCCCGCCAGCCGCTGGCCAGGCCCAGGACGCTGTCGACGGCGGTGACCGTGGAATCGCCGCCCGAGGTGGTCATCACCACCGTGTCGTTGCCGCCGGCGGTCGCCGTGCCGGTCAGGCGCAGGCCCGACAGGTTGGCGATGGGCTGGGTCGCCATCGAAACACCGGTGCTGTTGCGATAGCAGTAGATGTCGGGGTCACCGGAGAACTGGAAGGTTGTCCAGCCCGCCGGGCAGGCGGTGTTGTAGCGCAGCAGCCAGTACTGGATGAAGGTTCCGTAGCCGCTGGAATAGAGGAACTGCTGCCAGCCCTGGCATCCGGGGTTGGGCGAGGCGGCGCAGACCGGCGAGGTGAAGGGCCGGGTGTTGAGTTGCAGCGAATAGGCGTTGGCCACCTGCGGGCCCATGCCGCCCACCTGGCCAGTCTCGCTGGTCACGCCGGTGACGCTGTCATAGGAGCCGGTGGCGCCGTTCATCAGGCCGGTGACCTCGGCGGCGAAGTCGTTGCTGCCGCCGATGACCTGGGGTCGCGGGCCGCGGGCCGGCGGGAAAGGCAGGTTGGGCGGGGTCGTGCAGGCGACCTCCGTCCAGGCCACCTTCGGATAGGCCGACTTGAAACAGCCTTTTCGCGGGACCTGCAGCCGGTCCATCGACTTCTGCCAGGTCTGGCGCCTGGCCAGCTCGGCGGCCTTGAGCTTGACGACCGGCGCCACGGCCGGCCGGGGAAGGGGGCGAACGTCCGCCGGGACGGCGTCCCTGGGAGGGTCCTTCGCGCCTTGCGCCATGACCGGCGCGGCTGACAGGGCAGCCAGAGCCGCCGCCACGGCGATGCAGAGGCCGCGCGCCCGAATGGAGGTAGTCTTCATCATCCTTGGCTCCAGATTTCGACAGGCCGTCCGGGGACGCGGTCCAGACGTCAGCCATCGTTCCCCCTGCGGGAGACCGCGGAGGTCGGCATCAATCGGAACAGGGACACGGGGACGACAACAAGGGACGCGGGGCGCCCTGGCCGATGGGCCGGGCGCTTAGGGCGTTACTCGTCCTAAGGTCGCATAAGGAGGTAATTCCGCTTAGGTTGTCAATGGCGAATGGCGCTCGGCGTTGATGCAGGCGGCCCTTCGGCGCTAGATGCGCCGATGACCGTGAAGGCCAAGACTTCCCTGCAGGACGCCGCCGGCATTCGCGGCAAGGCGCTCGACGCGGCGGCGGCGATCCTGGCCGAACAGGGGGTGGAGGCGCTGAACCTGCGGGCCATCGCCGAGATGGCGGGGATCGGGCTGGCCTCGATCTACCACTACTTCGAGAACAAGGAGGCGCTGTTGGTCAGCCTGGCCCTGATGGGGCTGGAGGATCTGCGGCGGGATATCCTCGAGTTTCAGGAGCGGCCCGAATTCCTCTCGCCCATGCAGGGCGGGGCCCGGGCCTTCTTCGGCTTTGTCGAGGCGCGGCCGGAGCTGTTCTCGCTGATGCTGGGCGAGCGATTGCTGTCTCGCCATTCGGAACTGCGCCAGGCCGAGTACCGGATGTTCGAGGCCTACAAGGCCGCCGTCCTGCGCGACGAGCGTATTCCGGCTCACCGCCGCGAGGACGCCGCCCATGCCCTGTGGGCGCTGGGCCGTGGCATGGCGGCGATCATCGCCTCCTACCCGGCCGGACAGCGGCCGGCCGACGTCATGGCCCGGCTGTCGGCCGGCGCCGCGTGGCTGATCGCCCGGCCGGACTAGGTCCGCGCCGGGATGATCACCGGCATGGTTTCGTAGCCGCGCACGAAGGTCGAGTAGCTGCGCTTGGGCTGGGCCACCAGGCGGACTTCCGGGAAGCGCTTGAGGATCTCCTCCCAGATGATGGTCAGCTGCAGCTCGGCCAGGCGGTTGCCGACGCAGCGGTGGATGCCGAAGCCGAAGGAGATGTGCTGGCGCGGCCGCTCGCGGTCGATGATGTAGTCGTTCGGCCGCTCGATGACGCTGTCGTCGCGGTTGCCCGACAGGTACCACATGACCACCTTGTCGCCCTCGCGGATCAGCTTGCCGCCGACCTCGGTGTCGATCACGCAGGTGCGGCGCATGTGGGCCAGGGGCGTCTGCCAGCGGATGGTCTCGGAAACCATCGACGGGATCAGCTCCGGGTTGGCGCGCAGCCTGGCGTACTGATCGGGATTCTGGTTCAGGGCCAGGATCGAGCCGGAGATGGTGTTGCGGGTGGTGTCGTTGCCGCCGACGGTCAGCAGCACGACGTTGCCGAAGAACTCGCGCGGGGCCATGTCCCGCGTCGCCGGGTGGTGGGCCAGCATGGAGATCATGTCGGCGGCCGGCGGGGCGTTGACCTTCTGGTTCCAGAGGTTGGCGAAATAGGCCTGGTACTCGACGAAGATCTCGAGCTTCTCTTCCAGGGTCTCGACCAGGCCGCCCGGCGTCGGGATGGCGGTGACCACGTCCGACCAGTGGGTCAGCTTGCGGCGATCCTCCTGCGGGGCGTCGAACAGGGTGGCCAGGGTCATGGCCGTCAGTTCCTTGGAGACGAGATCGACCCAGTCGAACTCCTCGCCGATCGGCAGGCCGTCGAGGATGGCGGCGGCCCGTTCGCGGATGACCGGCGCCATGGTTTGCAGGTTGGACGGCGAGACTGCCGGGCTGACCGCCTTGCGCTGCACGTCGTGGCGCGGCGGGTCCATGGCGATGAACATCGGCAGCGGCTCGATGTTGGAGCTGCCGCCGGCGATGGTGATGCCGCCCTTCATGAAGTCGGAGCTGAAGGCCTGGTGGTTGGTATCGACGGCCATGATGTCGTCGTAGCGGGTGATCGACCAATAGGGGCCGTGCTCGCTCTCGGCGCAGTAGTGCACGGGGTCCTCGGCTCGCAGGCGCTCGAAGATCGGCAGCACGGTGTCGGACTGGAACAGGGCGGGTTGGGCCGGGTCGAGCTTGTCGAGCGGGATATCGTAAACCGAGTGAGGTTTGGCGGTGATCGATCCGTCGGCCATGGCGTGCTCCCTTGTTCTGTTGCCGCCATCGAAGGGCTTCGAACAGCGTTTCACAAGACCTCGAAATGGGGGTCTGATAGGGGGCGGGAGAACAGCGATGAGTCGGATTTTCGGGGCGGTCTGCCAGAACGGCTATGTGGTGCGCGACATCCATGCGGCCATGGATCACTGGGTGAAGGTGCTGGGCGTCGGGCCGTGGTTCTTCATCGAGGAGGTGAAGACCGACTGGTTTCTGCATCGCGGCCAGCCGTCGGACGTGAAGATGAGCATTGCGCTGGCCAACAGCGGCGATCTGCAGATCGAGCTGATCCAGCAGCTCAACGACGCGCCGTCGATGTATCGCGAATTCCTGGGCGCCGGCCATGAGGGGCTGCAGCACATGAGCTACTGGAGCCGCGACTACCAGGCGCTCTATGACAAGGCGCTCGGCCTCGGCTACCGGGTCGGGCACGAGGGCCAGATCGGCGGCGAGCAGGGGCGGTTCGCCTACTTCGACACCGACAGCTTGCCTGGGGCGCATCCGGGCACGGTGGTGGAGATCAGTGACATCAGCGGCGGCAAGGGCGCCTTCTTCGAACACATCCGGCGCAAGGCCGCCGAATGGGACGGGACCCGGCCGATCCGGCCCGTCGTCTGACATTGCCAATTTGACATGAGGAAGCCGGGACATTCTGCGCCACAGTCCCGGCAACCTGTTTTGTTCACCATCGGGATGCCCGGATGATCAAGCCGACCGCCGTCGCGCTGGCCCTTGCCCTCGCCCTCAGTCCGTTGGCGCCGAGCCTGGCGCTGGCCCAGACCCCCGCCGCCGCGCCGGCGTCCGCCGATGTCGCCCGCTACGCCAGGGGACTGCTGGAAAGCACCTACGGTGACCAGGGTCCCGGCGCGGCCGTGCTGGTGGCGCGGGGCGATCAGGTGCTGTTCCGCGGAGCCGTAGGCAAGTCCGATATCGCTCGCGGCAAGGCCCTGTCGCCCGACCAGCTGTTCCGCATCGGCTCGGTGACCAAGCAGTTCGCCGCCGCCGGGCTGTTGAAGCTGGTCGAGGACGGCAAGGTGAAGCTGGACGATCCGCTGTCGAAGTATGTTTCGGGCTATCCGAACGGCGACAAGATCACCGTCCTGATGCTGCTGAACCATACCTCCGGCATCAAGAGCTACACCGGCATGCCCGGCTATATGGTCAGCGAGATCCGCAAGGACCTGACCACCGCCCAGATGATCGCGGTCTTCAAGGACCAGCCGGTCGATTTCGCCCCCGGCGAAAAGTGGGCCTACAACAACTCGGGCTACGTCCTGGTCGGGGCGGTGATCGAGGCGGCCAGCGGCATGGCCTGGTACGACTACCTGGACAAGGTCTTCTTCAAGCCGCTGGGCATGAGCAACACCGGCTACGGCGGCGATCCCGCGCTCATCGCCCGCCAGGCCGGCGGCTACACCGAGGACGGCGGCAAGGTCGTGCCGATGCGCACCCTCAGCATGACCCAGCCGCATGCCGCCGGGGCCCTGGTCTCGACCGTCGACGATCTGCTCAAATGGAACCGGGCCCTGCATGAGGGCCGGGTGCTGAAGGCCGAAACCTATCGCCGGATGATCACGCCGGAAGGGCCGGCGGTTCCGGCGTCCTACGGCTTCGGCATCGGCCCGGGCAAGGTGCGCGGCGTCCCGATGGTGGGCCACAGCGGCGGCATCTTCGGCTTCGCCTCGCAACTGAGCTACCTGCCGGACTCCGACATCACCGTGGTGGTTCTGCAGAACACCGACGAGGGTCCCAGCGCCGCCAGTGTGGCGTCGCGGCTGGCGGCGGCGGCGCTGGGCAATCCCTATCCCGACCTCAAGGCCGTGCCGGTCGATGCCGCCACCCTCAAGGCGGCAGAGGGGGTCTACCGCTTCGACGAGAAGACGACTCGCACCCTGCGTGTGGTCGACGGCAAGCTGACCGCCCAGCGTTCCGGCGGCCAGCCCAGCATCCTGACCCCCATCGGCAAGGACGACTTCCTCTACGCCGACGGCTTCAACCGGCTGAAGCTGGAGCGTGACGCCAAGGGGGCGATCAGCGGCATGCGCTTCTTCGCCCAGGGCGAGGACCCCGGCATCGTCGGGGCCCGCACCGCCGAGGCGCTGCCCGAGGCGGCCGTCGCCGTGGTGCTGCCCAAAGCGGCGCTGGAGCGGGTGACCGGGACCTATGGGCTGGGCGCGGTGGAGATGAAGATCGTCCTGGCCGGCGAGAGCCTGACGGTCCAGCTGACCGGCCAGCCGCCGTTCACCCTGCGGCCGGTCTCGGGCGAGACCTTCGAGGTCGTTGAGGTCCCCGCCTCGCTGGCGTTCCCGGCCGGGCCGGCCCCGGCCCAGGTCACCCTGCGCCAGAACGGCGCCGAGATCGTCTTCACGCGCAAACCCTAGCCCCGCGCAGGGCGCATCACCGGCAGGCGCAGGATGACATAGGCGACGGCGGCGATGACGAAGGCCGGCAGGGTGGCGCCGACCTCGGGCAGCAGGCGGCTGAACAGCTGGTAGGCGGCGATGCCGACCAGCCAGGCGGCGAGGCCGGCGAGGTTCAGGCCGGGCGTGGCGGCGTCCGGCGCCGCTCGCCAGGGCCGGACCACGAAATGGTCGGCCAGCAGCACGCCGAACAGCGGCGCGAATACCGAGCCGATGAGCAGCAGGAAGTGCTCGTAGCGGGCCAGCGGGGCGAACAGGGCGATGGCCGTGCACAGCAGCCCGAAGCCGATGGCCAGCCGGGCGGGGCGGGCCTTGACCACCGTGGCGGTGGAGACGGCGGCCGAGTGGATGTCGGCGAAGGTGTTGTCGGTCTCGTCGATGATGATCAGCAGCAGGGCGACGCCGCCGCCGGTCGCGGCCAGGGCCGCCAGCAGCATGCCCTCGCCGCCGCCGGACGCCAGGGCATAGGCGGCGCCCAGCCCCATGAACCAGATGTTGGCTAGCAGGTAGCCGAGGCCGCTGCCCCGGAACATGGCCCCCGGCGTGCGGCCGAAGCGGGTGTAGTCGGCGATCAGCGGCAGCCATGACAGCGGCATGGCCACGACCAGGTCGACCCCGGCGGCGAAGCTGGTCTCGCCGGTCCCGGGCCGGGCCATCAGGGCGGCCAGGTCGTAGTCGGCCAGCAGCCGCCAGGTCAGCCAGCCGGCCCCGGCCAGCAGCAGCCACAGGCCCCAGGCCCGCAGGAACCGCCGCACGAACGACACCGGCCCCAGCACCGCCAGCCCCGTCGCCAGGGCCCCGAACAGCAGGGTCCAGACCACGGCGTTGGAGACCCCGAAGGTCTGGCGGGCCAGGGCGTCGGCGGCGTCGCGCATGGCGACGATCTCGAACGCGCCCCAACCGACCAGGCCGACCACGTTGAGCACGGTCGGGACGATGGCGCCCTTCGCGCCCAGGGCCGGCCGCAGCGAGCCCATGGCCGACAGTCCCGTCTCGGCCCCGACCAGACCGGCCGCCGCCAGCAGCAGCACACCCAGCAACGAGCCGACGACAATGGCCCCCAGCGCCGCCGGCAGGCTGAGCCCCGGCACCAGGAAGGCCCCGGCCTGCAGCACCAGCAGGCCGATGCCGAGGCTGAACCACAGGGAAAAGGCGTCCAGAGTCCCGAACACCCGGCGGGCCTGGGGGACGGGAATCAGCGGATCGTAGCTATTGTCGGACAGGGCCATGGGTATGGTTTAGCAGGTCAATCCGGCGGGTGAAGTGGGACGAGAGGGAGGACGGTCTTGCGCAGATGCGAGGTCGCGGTGATCGGCTTGGGTCTGATGGGCGCCGCCGCCCTGGACGCGCTGCTGCGGGCCGGGGTCGACGCGGTCGGCTTCGACCCGCTGGAGCCGGGGTCGAGCCGGGGCTCGTCGCATGGTTCCTGCCGGGTGTTCCGCCGGTTCAACTTCGAAAACCCCCACTATACGGCCCTCAGCGACGAGGCCCTGTACGGCTGGGACCGGCTGGCGGTGGAAAGCGGCCGCCAGCTGCTGATCCCCTGTCCGATCCTGGAGGCCGGGCCGCCGGGATCGGAGACGGTGCGCCAATCGCGCCAGGCGGCGCTGGACCACGGCCGGGATACGCCCCTACTGAGCGGGGCGCAGGTCAACGCCCGGTTCCCGGCCTTCGCCCTGCCGGACGACTGGGACGCGGTCGTCCAGGACGGCGGCGCCATCCTGTTGACGCAGGTGGCGCTGGAGGCGCTGCGGGCGCGGGGCCGGGCCGAGGGCCGCATCCGCACCGTCGCGGTCACCGGGCTGGAGCCCGGCGGCGACCACGTTCTGGTGCGGACGGCGGAGGACAGCTGGCGGGCCGAGCGGGTCATCCTGGCGGCCGGGCCGTGGATGGACCGTTTCCTGCCCGCCCTGGCCCCGGTCCTGACGGTGACCCGCCAGAGCGTCGGCTGGTTCGCCCCGACGAGACCAAAGAGCACGGCATTGGGAGCCTTTCCGATCTTCATCATCGAGCGCGGCCGGGACGACACCGTCTACGGCTTTCCGGACTTCGAGGGCCGGGGCGTCAAGGCGGCGCCGCACAACCACGGCCCAGTGGTCGACGCCGACGCCTGGGAGCCGCCGGCCAGCGACGCCGAACTGGCCCAGGTCAGCCGCTTCCTCACCGAGCTCATTCCCGGCGCCGCCGGGCCGATCACCGAGCGCGACGTCTGCCTCTACACCAACACCCGGCCCTCGGCGGAGGACGCCGGCGAGGAGTTCATCATCGACCGCTGGCCGGGCAGCCGCCTGGTCGTCGGTTCGGCCTGCTCGGGCCACGGCGCCAAGTTCGCCCCGGCCATCGGCGAGCGGCTGGCCCGGCTGGCGACCGATCCGGGGTTCGAGATCGAGCCCTTCTTCCGCCTGTCGCGATACCCGGCCTTCGCCTGAGCGTTATCGTCCAACCATGCCCTCCGCCCGCATCCGCGTCATCGATCTGGAGACTGCCGGCGCCCTGGCCACCGACGTCTGCGAGATCGGCTGGCAGGACGTGGTCCAGGGGGACGACGGCCGCTGGGCGGTGACCGCCGAGCGCGGCGCCGCCTTCGTCAACCCGGGCCGGCCGATCAGCGCCGCCACCATGGCCATCCACCACATCCAGGACGCGGAGGTCGCCGGCGCCCCGTTCTGGAAGGACGCGGCCCCGCCGGTGCTGCGCCCGCCGGGCGGCGTCCTGGCCCTGGCCGCCCACCGCGCCGCCTTCGAGCAGCGGTTCTGCACCCCGGCCCTGAGCGGCGGCGCGGCCTGGATCTGCACCTGGAAGTGCGCCCTGCGGCTGTGGCCGGACCTGCAGAGCTTCTCCAACCAGATGCTGCGCTACCAGCGGAGGCCCGAAGGCCTCGACCACGCCACCGGCCTGCCGGCCCACCGCGCCATGCCCGACGCCTATGTCACCGCCCATCACCTGCGGGACATGCTGAACATCGTGCCGGCCGAGCAACTGCTGGCCTGGAGCGCCGAGCCGGGGCTGCTGCCGCGGGTGCCGAAAGGCGCCGATCGCGGGCGGCCCTGGTCGGACCTGTCCGACGAGGCGCTGCGCCAGCTGGCCGGCGAGCGCGACCTCGACGTGCGGTTCAGCGCCGGGACGGAGCTGCGGCGGCGGGGGCAGGACATCGCGCCGCGCCCCGCCAAAGCCAGACCCCCGACCCTGTTCTAGCCGCCCGGGTGCAGGCCGGGCGCTTCCTGGCCGGTGCGGGCGACGTATTCGGTATAGCCGCCGCCGTACTGGTGGATGCCCTCGGGGGTCAGCTCCAGCACCCGGTTCGACAGGCCGGCCAGGAAGCGGCGGTCGTGGCTGACGAACAGCATGGTGCCCTCGAAGTCGGCCAGGGCGGCGACCAGCATCTCCTTGGTGACCATGTCCAGGTGGTTGGTCGGCTCGTCGAGGACCAGCAGGTTGGGCGGATCAAACAGCATCATGGCCATGACCAGCCGCGCCTTCTCGCCGCCCGACAGCACGCGGCAGGGCTTCTCCACATCGTCGCCGGAGAAGCCGAAACAGCCGGCCAGGGTGCGCAGGGCGCCCTGACCGGCCTGGGGGAAGGCGCGGTCGAGGGATTCGAAGATGGTCTCCTCGCCGTCCAGCAGATCCATCGAATGCTGGGCGAAATAGCCCATCCGCACTCCGGCCCCGATGTTGACCACGCCCTTGTCCGGCGTCGTGGCCCCGGCCACCAGCTTCAGCAGGGTCGACTTGCCGGCCCCGTTGGCGCCGAGCACGCACCAGCGCTCCTTGCGGCGGACCAGGAAGTCGAGGTCCTGGTAGATGGGCTGGGCGCCATAGCCCTTGTGCACGCCCTTGAGGCTGATGACGTCGTCGCCCGAGCGCGGCGGGCTGCGGAATTCGAACTGCACCGACTGGCGGCGGCGGGGGGCCTCGACGCGCTCGATCTTGTCCAGCTTCTTGACCCGGCTCTGCACCTGGGCGGCGTGGCTGGCGCGGGCCTTGAACTTCTCGATGAACTTGATTTCCTTGGCCAGCATGGCCTGCTGGCGCTCGTACTGGGCCTGGCGCTGGGCCTCGCCGAGGGCCCGCTGGCTGTCGTAGAAGTCGAGGTCGCCCGAGTAGGTGATCAGTTGGCCGGCGTCGATCTCCACCACCTTGCCGATGATGCGGTTCATGAAGGCGCGGTCGTGCGAGGTCATCAACAGGGCGCCGTCGTAGCCCTTCAGGAAGGCTTCCAGCCAGATCAGGCTTTCCAGGTCGAGGTGGTTGCTGGGTTCGTCCAGCAGCATGGCGTCGGGCCGCATCAACAGGATGCGGGCCAGGGCCACGCGCATCTTCCAGCCGCCGGACAGCAGGCCGACGTCGCCGTCCATCCGCTCCTGGCTGAAGCTGAGGCCCGCCAGAACCTCGCGGGCCCGGGCCTCGATCGCATAGCCGTCCAGCGCCTGGAAGCGCTCCTGCACCTCGCCATAGCGGTCCATGACGGCGTCCAGCCGGTCGGCCTGGTCCGGATCGACCATGGCGGCCTCAAGCTCGGCCATCTCGGCGGCCAGGGCGCTGACCGGGCCGACGCCGTCCATCACCGCGGCGACGGCGGTCTGGCCCGACATCTCGCCGACGTCCTGGCTGAAATAGCCGATGGTCATGCCGGGATCGATGACGACCAGGCCGTCGTCGGGCGCTTCCTGGCCGGTGATCATGCGAAACAGGGTGGTCTTGCCGGCGCCGTTGGGACCGACGAGGCCGACCTTCTCGCCCTTCAGCACGCCCATCGAGGCTTCGATGAAGAGGAGCTGGTGGCCGTTCTGCTTGGTGATGTTGTCGAGGCGGATCATGGGGCGGGCTGGTAGCGTGGGCGGCGCGGGAGCGCCAGTGCCTGGGCTGACCGGCTATCGAAGCGGCTGACCATTATACCTCGGGCTACAAAAACAGGCGGCGACTTTCCGGGGGACCGGCGGGGCGGCGAAAAGCCAGGCGGGCGTGGGTTTGCGCGTGGGCCGGGGCCGCGCGGGCGTAGGCCCGGGCGTAGGTCACGGCGTGGCCTGAGCGCGGGGATTGTGGGCCGGCGAAGCCCACGCCGCGGGCTACGGGGCGGGCGAGGGGTCCGAAAACCGCCATCGGGGCCGATAATTTCGCCTGGGTAGAATTCGAAAAGCCTGGGCCGGCAAGGGTTTTGAAGGCTCTTGCGGTGGCCCGGCGTGGGATAATGGTCTTGCCGCTTCGATAAGGCGGCTCCGGTTCACCGCCAGAGGCTTTCCGCCTGACCGCCCATGCCGGGCCCGCCGCGCCGGCTATGCCCCTGCCTCCGCCCGCTGGAGCAGCTACAGGCTGCTGCGCGACCCCCGGGTCCAGGCCCTGCTGGCAAGGCCGGACCCGGTGAAGCTGGGGACCGGCTACAACGCGTACGCCGCCATCGAGGAGCTGGGCAGCTTCGCTTTTGCAACCGTCCTCGACTTCGCCGTCATCCGCCTGGACGGCGCCCTGGAGGTCGACCTGCCCGCCTGAAACGCGACCGCGCCATCGCCATCCGCGAAGTCACCCTCGCCGAACGCACTCACCCCTCCGGCGCCACCACCGCGTCACCCGGCTGAAACTAGCCGACAAGTCCCTGGCCCTGACGCGGTTCCTGCGGGTGTGCGGGATCGAGAGCCTGGCGCATGAGTGGAGGTGGGAGGGGGGGCAGGATCTGCCGGGGCGGCCGGAGAAGGAGGTGGTGAAGCGGATGAGGGCGTGAAGGGGGTAGGTTGCCACCCGAGGTTTCCGAATAACTTTCTATTGTTCGAGAGCGATGGGGAAGCTCGGTTGCGCTTCAAAATCGGCTGCTACGACGGACCGGCTCCACCAAGGGTGGTGAATCGACAACTCGATAACTGTTGGTAATATGGCCTATCTGAGGGTCTCGTGGGGGGCACCATTGACCGAAGTGACCTTAGGCGACCTGTTGACGCCATCCGATCCGCTCGGCCCGGCTCGCCATGAGAGGATACTGAGGCGTGTAGACAACCAAGCCTCAAACCTTCTTCTGTATAAAACCAATCTGTTTGATGAGATTACGTCTCGCCCTCGTCCGCTCATTATTGGCAGGAGAGGGTCCGGTAAAACGGCTGTCGTTAACGCCCTCCTGGCGCAATCTGCAGGTAAAAACTATTCGTATGCGGAGAATCCTGGGTATATACAGAACAATAACAATATTATTGTATTCATAAATTCTTGGAGTTATTTTGACTCATTAGTCGAGCAGGTTGGACACGACATAGCATTGACTCATGGTCCAGCTGTCGATTGGACTGGCGTTCTGCCCGAAACCAGCGCGCGCGTCTGGAGTAGGCATATATGGCGAGCGATATTCCAGCGCATATACGACGATTCGCTTAAGGTGGGACAATCAAAGAAGCAAGAATATATAACCGCAGTCAAAAATTACATCTCTGGTAGAGATTTCGTTGTCAACGGTACTGATATAACTAATGGTGGGCTTGATAGTGCATCTGGAAAAGTTCGACAAAAAATAATTGAACACCTAGTTGCTACTAAATCTAAGTGCATTCTCATCATTGATTCTCTTGAGGGGTATCCCGTCCATAGTCCGAGATTCTCAAAGGTGATTTCGGGATTCTTGAGGTTCATCAGCGACTTTCAGGACTCCCATCCGAACTGCCGCGTCTACTGTTGCATGCCGGAAGAAATAGAACCGTTCGTTGCTCAGCATTATCCAAATACACATAAGGACGGTTCTAAAGCAACAAGCATATCTCGTCTTCAATGGAGAACAATGGATCTCCTGAAGATTGTCGCTAAGCGCTACAGAGAATTCTTAAAACTCCATCTCTCCCGAGAAGATAGTGATTTTATTGATTCAATACAAGGATTAAACCTAGACAGAAAAGACGACCTGAAATATTTTTTCAGTCAAGTTATCCCGGAAACTGTAAGAAACAAATACGGCCAAGAGGAAAATACAATTGCGTACATAATTAGGCATACTCAACTATTGCCGAGGGAATTTTTGTTGATTTTTAGTACGGCTATATTGATGTCTCATCGAGATATTGGCTCGTGGCGTTATATAGATGAGAAAGCTATTGTGGGTGCTATTGATTTTGTCGAAGAAGATTTATGCAATCAAATATTAACGCCCTTTAGACCGCTTTACCCTGTCCTGTGCGAGAACGTGAAGAGTGTAGTTGCCCATTTGCCGCCGATATTTCGTGGGCGTGACCTTCAGTCTTGTAAAAAGCTGGACAACATCACGAAAAGTGAAACGGTAGATTGTTGGAGTACGCTATTTTCGATGGGAATCATAGGGTATTTGGAAGATGAAAGCGGTCCTAAGCCGGGGTCTATTTATGAGCCGGCGAGATTTTACTATAACTCGGTGAAGAGTATTACGTTTGCTCCCGATAGATTGTACTGTTTTCATCCGATCTTTAGCGGAACATGGAATCTCAGAAACCATCCGGAGGCTACAGGAATGAAGTTTGTATATCCCGCTCAGATTTCGTCAGAGCTCTAGTTCACCTGGTGCGGCTGAATATGAACTTTATAGTCGTTGTTGCATTGGCACTATACGCCACAGCGGCCCTCTTTTTGGCTAAGGGGTTAGGTGACCCTGAAGTGGTGAAGAAGTCCGGTGCGCTATTGGGTGCAATTGGGGCCCTTTTAACTGTCTTCCAAGCTTTCGTCGAAGAGAACCTTGAGAAGAACGAGGAAGGCGATTCTGATAGCCGTCCGTCCGGCATTAGCTTGGCGTACGCGGACGTGATCGCTGCAATTAGGCGGAGGAGATCGACCGGGCGTGCCATAAAGCGTTGGACGCTCATTATAGGGCTCGGATTAACGTTGATGCTGGCCGAGCTTCTCCACGGCTTTGGAGATGACTTTTACGGCCTGCTTTGGCCTGATGCCTCCGACGAAAAAGTGGCACCTAGGTTCGAAGATGTGGAGAAGTAAAGGCCGAGAATGCGGTTCGGGTGTGGAGCTCCACGGACATCAGACAGATTCTGACGTCCATTCCGTCGACCCCGCCATGGCCAGACTATCCCGCGTCGTCGCCCCGGGCGTTCCGCATCACGTCACCCAGCGCGGCAATCGGTGGGCTTCTTTGGCGACGACGCCGACCGGGCCTTTCGCGAGCTGCTCGCGGAGGGCTGCCAGGCGGCGAGGGTCGAGATCCTCGCCTACGGCCTGACGCCCAATCCTGTGCATCGGGTGCTGGCGCCGGCCTCGGAGGGGGGTCAGCGGGTCGCCCTGGCCGAGGCGCACCGGCGCTATTCCCGCAGGATCAATCCGCGCGAGGGCTGGACCGGCCTTCCGTGGCAGGGACGGTTCGCCTCGGCGCCGATGGACGACCGGCATCTGCTGGCGGCCTGCCGCTATGTCGAGCTCAACCCGGTGAGGGCGCGGCTGGTCGCGGCGCCGCGGGACTGGGCCTGGTCCAGCGCCCGGGCCCACCTGGGCGGCAAGCCGGACGAGGTCGTGTCGATTGGGCCGATGCTCAGCCGTATGCCCGACTGGAGCGGCGTTCTGGCGGCCGGCCTGTCGGAGGCCAAGCATCCGGCGCTGCGGTCGGCCGAGCGTACGGGGCGGCCGCTGGGGTCGAAGGCCTTTGTCGCCGAGGTCGACCAGTGCTCCGGGCGGTCGTTTGAGCTGGGCAAGGCTGGCAGGCCGCGCCGGGACCGCGAGGGGTAGGGATGTGGCGCCGACGGGGGGCCGTTCCTGGGACGCCGGTGGTCATAATCCGCGCATCCAGCAATCCCAGCCGTGCCCAAGGGCACGCTCTCTTGGCCTAGAGCCCTACGAAATGGGTACCGGCATTGGCTTCCCCTCACTCCGTGTCGCCGGGATGAGCGGAAAAGCTAAGGGCAGCCTGGCCCGTCACAGCAGCACAAGCTCGGCCACTTCCGCGATCTCCTCGCCCTCGGCGGCCATGGCCTCCATGGCTTCGGCGCTTTCCTCCATGGCGGAGTCCGTGCCGGTGGTCGTGGTGGGCGGGGGTTCGGTCAGGGGGGAGGTGGCGGAGGGGGGGCTCAGGGGGTCGCTGGCGGGCTCGGTGGAGGGCGAGGTCAGGGGGTTGTCCTCGAGCTGCTTCTGCAGCTGTTCGCTCGTCGACTTGCGGTCGCTGGCGGCTTCGTAGAGCAGGGTGGGATCCGCCGGCTGGACCATGGCCCTGGAGGCTTCCAGGGAATGAAGATCGGCGCCCGCGATGTTCGGCGCCGGGGTGTTGAAGGTGAAGGGTTCGGTCGGAACGGGAGGCGTCCTGGCGGTGCGTCTCGTGACGCGGGCGAAGACCAGGGCGTGGTCGGTCAGGGGAGCGCCCAGGTTGGCCGGGCGGGTGATGGCGACAGGATCGGGAGAGGCGATGTCGAACCGTCGGTCGTTCCGGGCCAGAACCCTGTCCCAGCGGGTCGTGCCCAGCTGTTCCGGATCGTTCTTGCCGAAGGTGGTGCCGCTCGTCCAGTCCCTGGAAAGGTCTTCGAAATGGGTCGCCGGCATCGCGCCCCGGCGGTTGAGGTCGCCGATCAGAATGTCGACCTCCTGGCCCGCGGCGCTGTTGACGATGGTGTCCACCACCTGCTCGACCTTGTCGCTGACGTCCGGGCCGGGGGCGTGAACCGAGGCGATCCGGAGCTTGCGGCCGGCATGCTTGACCTCGGCGATCGTGCCGTTTCGAAACCACTCCGGCTCACGGTTCAGCGTGCGGAAGTGTTCCTCTTTGGATTGGTAAGGGTGATCTTTCCGGGGCCGGAAGCGTTTGGCAAGCTCGACCTGCCGCTCGCCAAACCTGCGGGCGGCGTTGGCCTTGTCGTCCTCGATGAACCGGGCGAGGCCTTCCTGAACATTGAACTTGGACGAGGTGACCTTGGTCCCCCGGCTCATGACAATGATCGATTCCTGGGTGTGGGCGCTGCCATCCGTGTTCTGACTGGTCACGGAGATTCGCTTGCCCGTCGCCTTATGGTACTGCCGCTTGATGGTGCGGCAGATCCTGGCGACATTGTCGTCGACGCCGACGATTTCCAGCAGGAAGCCGACGAAGGGCGTGTCGGCCCCCTGAGGGCCCTTGTCGACCACGCCGCTGATGCCATCGACCACGCGCTTGACGGTATCCGCGGTCGAGGTCATCCCGCCATAGCTCTTCTTCCGGAGGTTCCAGGAGAAGACGGTCAGGTCGTCGTCCATGCCGGGCGCCTGCTCTCCTGGCCGCGTCAGCCGACCGCCGCGGCCAGCAGGGTGTAGGTGGTCCCGGTCGCCGGCGAGGTGATCGTCACCGTGATGGTGTTGAGCCCGAACTGCAGGAAGTCGCAGTAGTCGACCGAGGTGAAGTCCTTGGCCCGCAGCGGCACCACCAGGACGTTGTCGGCCCCCATGCCGCCCTCCGGCGCGGTGATCGTCCGCACCGGCAGGGGCGTGCCGTTGATGGTGATGGTCATCTGGCAGGAGCCGCCCGTGGTCACCCAGTGCTTGAGCGACAGGTTCACATCGCGGGTGGTGTCGAGCATCTTGAAGTAGATGGTCAGCGCCACGTCGCCGGCCGAGAAGTCGGTGCTGGTGACGCCGTTGAAGCCCGTGCCGCGGATCAGCATCAGGTTGGTGTCGGCGGTGATGGCGAAGGCGCCGCCGCTGGAGGTGGGCGCGACGTCGAACTGGTTGGCGACGAAGCCGATCAGGCCGGCGCCCGTGCCGACGCCGATCGGGTCGAGCGCCATGACCGGCAGGTCGAAGGTCGGCGAGCTGTAGTCGCAGGGCTCGTAGGTGTCGATGCTCGCCGTCAGCACGCTGTCGGCGGCCGAATGGGTGGCCACGCACAGCGTCAGGGCATGGCTGAAGCCGATGTCGATGCCCTGGGCCAGGCCGGGCTTGGGGGTGATCAGCCAGGCGGCCTTGGAGACGAAGTCGACGCCGAACAGCGACAGTTCCGAGGGCGGATAGACCTGCACCCCGTCAAACAGCCGCGCCTGGACATAGTCCGGCAGGACGATGTCGTTGCTGGAATCCTCGTTGCGGAACTGGATGACGTTCCAGGGATACTCCTGGCCATAGATCCAGGTCGGGATGGTGGCGGTGGAATCGAGCTGGGCATAGGCGCCCCAGTCCTTGAGCGCCATGGAACTGGCGTTGGAATACTGGGAGCCGCTGTCGGTCGACCGGCCCGAGCTGCTGCCGCGTGATTTCTCGCTGGTGCTGGAGTGGGAGGCGGACCCGCCGATGTCGCCGGTGGCCGAGTCGCCGAAGAAGCCCAGCGAGACGGAGGCGCCGAAGGTGTTGGTCTGGGCGGTCGAGGAGCCGGACGAATACTGCTGGGAATTGGAGACGCTGCTGGAGTCGGAGTCGTTCTGGCTGGTGGTCACCGAGGTGTTCATCGTCTTGGGCGAATAGTCGATGAGGGTGGCGCTGCGGATCACCGAATCCGGATCGGCGATGGCGATCCGGTTGGTGAACAGGGCCGGATAGCTGCTGAAGCTGGTGACCTCGCCGCCGACCGGCTGGAAGGCGTCGGCGTTGGGCAGGATGACCCGCTGGGTGCAGGTCACCACGAAGGACTGGACCTCCGCCAGGTTGCGGGTGTCGACGTACTTCTGGACCTCGTACTGAATGATGGAGCGTCCGATGGTGACGCCGGTGGAGATCAGGACGATGTTCTCGGACTGGGTGTAGAGGTCCTTGTCCTTGATGATCATGGCCGGCCCTCAGTACTGGATGATGTAGTAGAGGTAGGCGTTGATCGGCCGGGTCTCGCTGCTGACCGAGTAGGTGGAGGAGTCCGCCACATCGGAGGTCGCGTCGGTGTTGATATAGTCGTGGCCGTTCTTGATGCCGCCGCTGTCGGGAATGTTGCTCTGGCCCTCCACCTCGTAATAGCCGTGGTCGTGGTTCTGGAAGGCGTGCGACTGCACCGAGCCGACGGTGGATGAAAGAACCGACGGGTCCTGCATGTCCGTGCGCGTGGCGACGTCGGGATCGCGCCCGGCCCCGTCATCGACGCCGCGCACGAACCGGCCGCGCAGGTCGGGCAGGTAGAACTCGCCCTCCGGCGGGTTGGCCCCGTAGAGGTTCTGCACCGCCGTATAGAGGTTCGCGTACTGGGTCTGCGAGACGGCCGTGCCGTCGCAGAGCAGCCAGCCAGCCGGAATCTGGTCCGCCAGACCGCCCCACATCATGATCATGCCCGCCATCGATCAAACCCTCCCTTCGCTATGTCGGCATAGCGACCGAAGCGGGAAAATTTGTCAACCGGGAGTCGCCGATTCCTAAATACAATCTGAACGATTCTTTTCGAACGCGTCAGAGCCGGCCGCCGACAGGGTCTCGCGAGCCGGCGTCAGCCGCTCGCGCCCTGCAGGCGGATGAGGCTGGCGACCTGGAGTTCCAGGCGTTTGACCTCGCGGACGATGGTGTTCTTCTGCATCTCCATGAAGAACCACAGCTTGATCATCACCAGGCCCAGCATGGCGACGGCGGCCAGCGCGCCCCAGAGCAGCATCTGGCGTTGATCGGCGGCGCCGACGAAGCGCCAGCCGGCCCAGGCGGCGACGGCGAACAGGCCGAAGCCGCCGGCCCAGCCGACCAGCCGGACCCAGACCTGCTGGTCCTCGAAGGCGCGCAGGGCCTGTCTGATGATCGGTTCCTCGCCGCCGAGGTCGGCCAGGGCGCGGAGCTCTTCGGGCGACAGGGCGCGGCGCAGGGCCTCGTCAATGGGGGTCATGGTCTTCTCCTTCCAGATGCAGTTTGAGACGCCGGCGGGCGGCATGAAGCCTGGACTTCACCGTGCCGGCGGGGAGGTTGAACGCGACGGCGAGGTCCTCGACCGGGAGGCCCTCGCCATAGTGGAGGCTGACCAGCAGCCGTTGGTCCGGGGCCAGTCCGGCCAGGGCGGCCGTCAGGTCGAGGACGCGGTCGGGATCGCCGGGCGCGAGGCCGTCCTCGACCTGGCGCAGCGCGGACACCGAGCGAACGAGGGCGCGGCGGCCCTGGCGGCGGCGGATCTCGTCGGCGCAGCGCCGGCTGGCGATGGCGTAGGCCCAGCCGGGAAAGCGGGCCGGGTCCCGCAGGCGGCGAAGGCCCCTGGCGATCGCCAGCCAGGCGTCCTGGACGGCGTCGGTCGCCGCGTCGCTGTCCAGCAGGACGCGCTGGGCGTGGCGGCGCAGGCGCGGGGTCCACAGGACGACCAGCCGGCGGAAGGCCTCGCGCGATCCGCCCTGGGCGGCGATGACGAGATACTCGTCGAGAACAGCTTCGGCGCGTCGATCCATGGCCCCACCTTCAGCCCTATAGTCGCGGGGCGGAGGCATCCGGTTCGCGGCGTCGCGCAAAAAATCGGCGGGTAACGACGCGGGCCCGGCCCGAGGCAAGGAAACTGCTCCCGGCCGGCGGGCGGGGCCAGCGAAACCGGCGGGGCGGTCCGATTTCGCGCCGGTTCCGACCGGTTCTGGTTGGATCGCCGGGCCGGGGCCGCTATTCCCTCTCTCATGACCCATCATCGGCCCAATCGACCGCTGTCGGCGCTGCGCGACTTCCTGGCCCATGAAGCCTCGGGCGGCTACGTCCTGATGGTCGCCGCCGCCCTGGCGCTGGTGGTGGCCAATTCGCCGCTGGCGGGGGCCTATTTCGGGACCCTGAAGCTGGAGCTCGGCGGCCATCTGGGGCCCATCCACCTGCGCGAGACGGTGCTGCACTGGATCAACGACGGGCTGATGGCGCTGTTTTTCCTGCTGGTCGGGCTGGAGATCAAGCGGGAGGTGCTGGACGGCCAGCTGTCGCGGCCCTCGCAGATCGTGCTGCCGGCCGTGGCCGCTTTTGGCGGCGTGGTCGTGCCCGCCCTGATCTTCCTGGGGTTCAATATCGCCGATCCCGCCACCCGGGCCGGCTGGGCCATTCCGTCGGCGACCGACATCGCCTTTGCGCTCGGCGTGCTGGCGCTGATGGGCAGCCGGGCGCCGACCTCGCTGAAGATCTTCCTGACCGCCATCGCCATCATCGACGATCTGGCCGCCATCATTATCATCGCCCTGTTCTACACCGCCGAGCTGCACCTGGTCCCGCTGGCGGCGGCGGGGGGGCTGTTGCTGGCCCTGCTGGCCCTGAACCGGTTCAAGGTGCGGGCCCTGTGGCCGTATCTGATCGTCGGGCTGGCGCTCTGGTACTGCGTGCTGGAGTCCGGCATCCACGCGACCCTGGCCGGGGTGGCCTTGGCCATGTTCATCCCCCTGCGCCGCAGCCCCGGCCGGCCGGACGCCCACGACTCGCCCCTGCACCGGCTCGAGCACGCCCTGCACAAGCCGGTGGCCTTCGTGGTCGTGCCGCTGTTCGGCTTCGCCAACGCCGGGCTGTCGTTCGCCGGCATCACGATGGCGGCGGTGATCGCGCCGCTGCCGCTGGGGGTGGCCCTGGGGCTGTTCCTCGGCAAGCAGCTGGGGGTGTTCTTCACGGCCCTGGCGCTGATCAAGCTGAAGCTGGCCGACATGCCGCGCGACGCCGGCTGGAAGCAGCTCTATGGCGTCAGCCTGCTGTGCGGCATCGGCTTCACCATGAGCCTGTTCATCGGCAACCTGGCCTTCACCGATCCCCTGCTGATCGACGAGACCAAGATCGGCGTCCTGGCCGGCTCGATCCTGTCGGCCCTGGTCGGCATGGCGGTCCTGGCCAGCGGCCGCCCGCCGGCCCCGGAGCGGCAGGCGGAGGACGAGGCGCGGTTGCCGGACCGGGACGGGGCGGGGGAGTCCTAGCCGCTCGCCGGCGCCGCATCCCCGGCTTGAAATTGCGCCCCCCGCGTTCCAGAACGGTCGCCAGTACTTTTGCAGGCCGGCGTCGGGAACGGGGTCCGGGTGGGGGACCTGATGAACCTGTCTGACCGGGGCGGCGCGGCCGAGGCCGTTCGCCTGATCAATGCGCAGCTGGACGCCTTGAGCGGCCAGTTCGTGTCGCGGCGAGCCATTCTCGAGCTGATCATGCTGGGGCTGATCGCGCGCGAGCATGTGCTGCTGATCGGTCCGCCGGGGACCGGCAAGTCGCTGGTCGTGCAGGCCATCGCCCGCAGTGTCGAGGCCCGCTATTTCGAATACCTGATCGGCCGCTTCACCGAGCCCTCGGAGCTGTTCGGCGGGCTGGACCTCAATGCCCTGAAGGAGGGCGAGATCCGCCCCGTGACCGGCGGCATGCTGCCCGAAGCCGAGATCGCGTTCCTGGACGAAATCTTCCTCGGCTCGACGGCGATCCTCAACTCGCTGCTGAAGATCCTCAACGAACGCACCTACCGGCGCGGGCGGTTTTCGATGAAGAGCCCGATGCTGTCCTGCGTGGCGGCCTCCAACGCCCTGCCGGAAGACCCGCTGCTGGCCGCCTTCGCCGACCGCTTCCTGCTGACCAGCTTCGTCGATCCGGTCGAGGACGACCGGCTGACCGACCTGATGCGGGCCGGCTGGGCGCTGGGCGCACAGGAGCAGGCGGCCGTGCCGTCGCTGCCGGCCGGGGTGGTGGGCGAGCTGCACCAGGCCATGCTGGCCGTCGATCTGTCGCCGGTTCACGAGGCCTATGCCCATATCGTCCGCAAGGTGCGGCTGACCGGGGCGGTGCTGTCGGACCGCAAGATCGTCAAGGCCCAGAAGTTGATCGCCGCCGCCGCCCTGCTGCGCGGCCAGACGGCAGCGGGTCTCGAGGACCTGTGGCCGGTCACCTTCCTGGTGCAGTCGCGCGATCAGCAGGCGCAGGTCCGCGACCTGCTGCAGGCCGAGCTGCAGCACAGCCGCAACCCGGTGCTGACCGGCAGCGTCGCCCAGGCCGTGCATGGCCCCACGGCCCACGCCGCCGAGCTGACCGAACAGGCGATGGCGCTGCTGGAAGAGCGGCCGGCCCTGGCCAGCGATCCCCTGCAGGAGATCTGGCTGGTGCGGGTCGAGACCCTGCTGGCCCGCATCGACGCGGCCTTCGATCCCAAGGCGCTGCCCCAGGGCCTGCGGGCGGTGCGGAAGAGCCTGGAGAGCCTGCTGGAGACACAGTCGTCTGGTGTCGTCGCCGGCGGCGGAGCGCTGGCGGCGCCGGTCGAGGCGGACTGATGCGCTGGCGCCGGGTCGATCCGGTCCAGACCATCGACGCGGCGATCCTGCTGGGGGCGGATGCGGCCGGGCGGCTGCGGACCGCCATCGGCCGCTCGGCCCTGTTCCGGACCTTGCGGGTGGCGCATGGCGAGGACTGGGCGGCGGTGTTCGCTGGCGAGGTGACGGGGGCCGGGGGACGGCGCGAGCCGATCCTGCCGCGCATCGCCGGGGCGGTTGCCCTGTATGAGGCGGCGCCCGACTGGTGGCTGCCGGCCGGGGTGGCGGTCGATGTGCCGGCCCATGTCGAGGCTGTGCTGTGGCGGGCCATGGCGGCCAGCCGGCATATCCAGCCGCCGGCCATCGTGCTGCCCCGCTTCGAGGCGGACGGAACCAGCGGCGAGGCCGACCTGTACCTCGCCCGGCAGGCCGTGCCCTTCGAGCGCTCGGCGCTGTCGGAGGCGGCATGACCACCCTGGTGGTCCAGGGCGAGGCGGGCGCCAGCCTTCCGGCCGCCTATGCGACGTTCGCGCCGATCCTGGGGCGGCTGAGCGAGCCGATGCAGCAGGTGCTGCGCGGGCTGCTGGTCCAGCTGGAGCGCAGCCTGACCAGCTATGACGCCCCGCGCCTGCGGCCGCAGGGTGAGTTCGAGGGGCTGGGCGGACTGGCCCGAAATGGGGATATCGGCCACATCCTGCAGAGCGAGTTGCTCCTGCGCAGCGAGGCGCCGCTGGAGTTCCTGCGCCGGCTGGCCGATGGCGAGACCCTGTTTCTGGAAAAGCAGTACGCCGATCCCGGGGTGCGGCCGGTCTATCGGGCGCTGGTCTCGGTGGGGCCGGGGCTGTTGGGCCACGGCCGGATCCTGGCGCTGGCGGCGCTCTTCTACCTGGCCCGGCTGGCGGCGCAGCGAGGGGCCGATTTCCACTGGTGCTTCCTGCCGCGCGAGGACGGCGCGGTGTGGTTCGAGGGGCTGACCGTGCCCGGCGTCACGCGAATGCTGAAGGCCGCCAGCTTTCGCGAGATGGAGGTCGGCGACCTGGAGGAGGCCGTCGACCTGTGGTCGCGGCTGAGCAGCGAGCCGCCGGAGACGGTGGACTGGGTGATCGGCGCGCGCCCGCGGCGGACGGCGGCCGGGTCGGCGCCGGCCATCGAGGCGGCGGCCAACGCCCTGGCCTTCACGCTCGGCCCGCCGATCGCCGGCGCGCGGCGGACGGTGCGGGTGGCGATGCGGCTGGCCGGCCAGGCGCGGGCCGGGCTGGAGCTGGTGTTTCCGGATGACCGGGTCTGTGTCTCGGCGCTGAATGATCCTTTCCGTCCGCTGGACCCGGCCCGGCTGCCGGCCGCGTCGCAGGCCGCCGAGGAGCGGAACGGCTGGGCGCCAAGAGGGATGGCGGCGGCGGGCGGGCAGAGCCGCTTCGTCCGACTGGCCGATGGCCTGCTGCTGCTCTTTTTCCGCAAGGAAACAGAGGTGGCGATGAGCTACTTCTTCCGCCTGCCCAAGGACGCCATCCTGGCCGGGGTGCAGCTGGATAACTCGGTCCTGCGGGTGCTGCTGTACAGCCGACGGAGCGGCGAGGGGGTCTTCCACGGCTCCGACTTCCTCCTGCAGCCACGCGGCAGCTTCACCCCCTGGGAACCCTACCGGCTGCCGGTGATGGCCGACCAGCTGTTCAAGGACCACGCGCCGAACGTCATCCCGCCCATGCAGGTGATCCCGTCCGGTCGGCGGTTCCGCTCGGCCAGCGGCGGGGCCTTCGATCTGGACCGTTCGGCCCAGGGCATCGGCGCCTTCAAGCCGCGCCGGGACGTCAGTCCGTTGCTCAGCTCCGACGGCTTCCACAGTCTGCAGCTGGAAGAGACGGGCGAGCGCCGGCGGCTGATCGTGCTGAAGCAGGGCTCGCCGATGGCCGGAGGCTATCCTGTCGACGATGCGGACCTGCGGATCGACCGCCTGGTGGGCATGCGGTTCCTGTCCGGGGAGCAGGCCCTGGCCGTCGGCCAGCAGGGCCGGCGATGGACGATCCTGCCCTTCCAGTCGCCGGTGGAGGACACCGTCTCGCGGTCGTCCCATACGGTGGTGCTGGCGCCGGAGGACCGGCTGGTGGCGGGACGCTGGCGGTGGGATGGGGCGGTCGTGCGGCTGTGGTCGGACGTTCGCCGGGGCGGCAAGGGGACGATCCGCTATGGCGAGGTGCGCAACGGCGTCGTCGGCTATCCCACGGCCACCTACAAGCTGGGGGACGACGCGGCCAGCCTGATCAAGCTGGAGCCGGGGCTGAACGGTTACTGGGGGCTGACGGTCGACGCCAAGGGCGAGCCGGACCTGCTGGTTCACTACCGGCCCAATCGCAAGACCTCGACCCTGATCCGCACCGCCTTCAGCCTGCGGGGCCTGGCCGACGCCGCGCCGCAGATCGACCTGGAGCAGCTCCTTGCATAACCGCGCCCACGTCCTGCGGCGCGGCAAGCGCCTGGCCGGGCCGGCCTTTCCGGCGCAGCCGACCTTGCACTTCGGTCAGGCCTGGCCGGGGCTGGCCCTGGTGCTGCCGGCCGGGGCGGCGAGCCCGGACCTGCGGCCGCTGCGCCAGGCGATCGACGGCCTGTGGCGCGGGCCGCTGGCCGGCGGCGAGGCGGGGGAGGAGGTGCTGGTCGTCACCTTTGTTTCGCCGGTGCGGCTGGAGGCGGCGACGGTCCCCGGCGCCCTGCCGCTGGCGGCGGGCCATGCGGGGGTGCTGACAAGCTTCGCCCAGGCGACGCCGGGCGCGGAGGCCGCGCCGCCGACGGCCGGGCCGGTGCGTCGGGTCGAGCTGTGGTGGGGCGGGCGGCCCCGGCGGGTGGCGCTCGAAGCCTTGCCGCGTCTGCCGCTGGAAGACCTGTGGGATCCGCCGAGGCTGCATCTGCACCTGCCGGCCGCGCCGCGCCGCACCGACGTTGCGCCGGCGCCCGCCGGGGGTGCGGGCAAGCCGCCAGCGGAGGACGGGCTGATGCCGGTCGCCCGCAGCAAGGTGGCGCTGGCGACAGAGCCGCCGCCGCTGTCCGACGCGGCGATGGACTCCCTGGCCAGGCTGGAGGACCGCATCAAGCTGTCGTCCATCTTCCGTCAGATGTTCCTCGGCGACGGCCGGGCCGGCGGCCTCGCTGGGGGCAGGGCAGGGCCGTGGGGGCAGGCGCCGATGCCCAAGGGACCGAGCGCCTGGCAGAACCTGGGCGGCTGGCTGCGCTGGCACACGCCACTGGGCAATCCCCTGCGCCGCAGCATGACCGAGCGCATGCGGCTGGTCGAAAAGCTGATCGCCTCGGGTGATCTGGACAGCGCCCTGAAGCTGGCCATGTCGCTCGGCGGCAAGACGGCCGAGGGCCTGAGCAAGATCCTGCCGAGCGGCATGTGGGCGGCTCGGGGCAGTCTCGACCTCAACATCAGCCCCGGCGGATTCGCCGCGCCGATCCTGGGCTCGGGCGTGTTCGACAGCCTGGAGCAGCGCTATCGCCGCCTGGCCGGGCAGCTCGAGCGGGACGGCGATGTGCGGCGGGCGGCCTTCGTCTACGCCCAGCTGCTGAACGACCATGTCGCCGCCGTCAACGTGCTGGAGAAGGGCGGTCTGCTGCGCGAGGCGGCCAAGCTGGCCTTCGATGCACGGCTGTCGCCGGTTCGCACGATCTCTCTGCTGTTCAAGGCCGGCGAGCTGGACGCCGCCCTGACGCTGGCCAAACAGGCGGCCTGTTTCGAGGCGCTGGCGCTGGACAGCAAGGGTAGCCAGCCCCGCTACCACGCCTTCGTCATCAAGGCCTGGACCGACATGCTGGTCGCCAGCGACCAGCCGTTGCGGGCCCTGCAGGTCACCGATGACCTGGCCGAGGGCATGGCGGCCGACGCCGCTCTGCAGCAGGCGCGCCGACGCTGGCTGGCCGCCGCCCTGGCCCTGCGCGGCGAGGATCCGGCCGGGGCGGAGCTGATCGTGCGGGGTCTGCTGACCGCCGACTGGACGCCCGAGGATGTCTCACCCGAGGGCGTCGAGGATTTCCCGGACATGGCGCGGGTGGCCGGGAGCGGAGCGCTGCCCGGCCTGCTGGTCGAGCTCCAGGCGGCGCTGGCCGGGCCGGGTGAGCCGGATCCTCAGAGCCTGATCGATCTGCTCAACGCCTTCTCCCGCCTGGCCGACGAGGGGCGGGCCGAGCAGGCGGCCTTCTGGGCGCGGCCCGGGCCCATCCTGCTGGAGGCGCTGGCTCGCGCCCTGACCGAACGGGCGGGGGACCGTCTGGGGCCGAATGAGCTAAGCACCCTCGGCCGGCTGCTGGACCGGGCCGGCCAGTCGGTGCTGTCCGGCGACCTTCGCAAGCTGACCCGCCTGCATCGGGCCGGCGGCCGGCGTCGGCAAAGCTGGCGGCTGCCCGCGCCCGACCTGAGGCGCGAGGCGGTGCGCCGCGCCTGCGTGCTGGCCGGCGGCGAGGTGCTGGCCTGGCGGGAAAGCGACCTGCTGCAGCTCTTCGACCACCATGGAGCGCCGCTGTGGCAAGGGCGGCTGAGCCAGGTGATCGGCCTGGTGTCCGTCGGCTCCAGCGCCAGCGCCCTGGTGCTGCAGGATACCGGGGAGGGCGCCGTCACCCTCAGCCGCTTCGTCGCCGGTCAGCGCCGGCTGTCGTCGATCGGACGGCTGCGGCTGCGCGCCTGGCACGACGTCACCAGCGAAAGCCAGTGGCTGGTGCAGATCGGCGGCGACGTCGGCGCGCTGGATCTGGCGGCCCTTTGCGGGCCCCGGCCGGAGGTCCGTTTTCTGTGGTCGAGCGCCCTGACCGAACAGGTGCGGGCCATCGCCTTCGCCCACTTCGCCACCGGTGCGAACTGGATCACCCGGGACATCGGGGCGCGCCCTGGCGTGATGGAATCCTGGAGCCGTTCGACGGCCGGCGAGGTGCAGACCTCGGTGTTGCTGCCGCAGGGCGCGACGGCGGAAGAGATGACGCCGCCGGCCGACTGGGTGTGGGCGCCGCACGGCATCAACCGCAATGGCCCCGGCCGCGGCGTGATCACCAGCCTGCCCTGGTCCATCGAGCGCGAACGCACCGCCGTCGCCATCGCCCGGGCCCGCGCATCGGCGGGCGTCACCGAGCAGGACCGCTTCCAGTCCTGTGACCTGTACCGCCCCTTTGTCCGGCTGGCGGGCCTTCGCGGCGAAACGGGCGACGGTCCTGACGAGCGGATCACCGTCATCCAGGCGTCTGGCGGCACGCAGCCTCTGTTCAGCATCGAACACGCCGCCGACGCCGGGCTGGCCTGCCTGGCGCGCGCGCCTTCACGATCGGGGGCGGAGCGTGACCCGGCCCGGCGCGGCGGCGTCTGCCTGTTCGCCGACGGCCACGGCCGGATGATCGCCGTGGAGCCCCTCTCCGGCAATGTGGTGCTGATCTAGGGCCGGGACCCGCCCCTCAGCCCCCCGTCGGCGGGGCCGAGAAGTCGAAGGTCGGGTCGCGTTCGCGCTTGGGCACAGCCCCGAAGGTCCAGGTCAGGCCGATGAACACCGCCCGGCCGCCGAAGGTCCGCTCGTTGCGGTCGGTGAAGCTGGCGGTCCGCGCGGTGGTGGTGTCGCCGAAGTCGTCGAGCAGGTCGCGGGCGGTGAGCTGGAAGGCCAGCTTCTCGGTCAGCTTGCGGCGGTAGCCGAGGTTCAGCATGCCGCCGGCCTCGCGCTTGCCCTGGGCGGTCAGGGACTCGCCCTGGTAGAAGCCCGACAGCTGCAGGAAGTCCTCCGGGGTCGGCTGCCAGCTGAGGCTGGCGCGGCCGCTGTAGACCGTGCCCGAGCGATCCTCGCCGCCCGGCAGGCCGGCGGCGTCGATCTCCTGCTGGTAGAGGTTGACGCTGGCGTTGTACTTCAGGGTCTTGGTGATCGGGCCGCTGGCGACCAGTTCGACGCCGTAGTCGCGGCGCGAGCCGAGGTTCTCGGGCCGGGTCAGCAGGACGCCGCCGCCGATGTCGGTGGCCACGTCGGTGAAGGCCTTGTCGGTGTCCCGCAGATAGGCGGTGGCCTGGTAGAAGGTCTGGCCGGCCCGCAGCTGCCACATGACCTCGAAGGCGTCCGTCTCCTGGGGCTCCAGGTCCGGGTTACCCGAGCGCAGGTTCAGGGGGTCCTGGTAGCTGACGAAGGGATTGAGCTGGAAGGGCTGCGGGCGCTGGATGCGGCGGCTGTAGCTGGCCTTGATCTGTTGGGCGTCGCTGATCTGGTAGCCGAGGTGCAGGGTCGGGTAGAGGCGGCTGTAGCTCTGGTCGGCCTCGGCGCCGGTGGTCACCAGGTTGAGCTGGATGTCGGCGTATTCGGCCCGCAGGCCGACCTGGGCCGAGAGCTTGCCGAACGGCCGCTCGTAGGTGACGTAGAGGGCGTGGACCGCCTGGTTGACGTCTATTTCGTTGGTCACCAGGGGGTCGGGAATCAGGGCGTTCTTCGCCGCGCCGCGGCTGGTTCCGGTGTTGAAGCCGATGTCGCGGTAGTCGAGCTCGTAGCCGGCCTTCAGCTTGCCGTCGTCGGGCATCGGGCGGACGTAGGCGCTGGTGAAGCCCAGGACATTGAGCAGGAAGCGGTTGTCGATCCGCTCGTAGAGGTCCGGCAGGGCGGGGACGTCGTAGTCGGTGCGGGCGGCCTGGAAGACGTGGCCCTTGTTGCGGTCGTAGCGGACCTCGTTGGTCCAGTCGTGGCCGGCGCCGTCGAAACGCTGGACCGTGCGCAGGGTGGCGCCGAGGTTATCGCCAGAGAAGCCGGCGTCGCTGTCACGGCTGTAGCGGCTGGTGACCAGGCCGGCGGCGTCGGCGGTCTCGTAGGCCTCTTGGCTGTCGCCGGTGTTGTCGATCAGGTTGCCGCGCAGCTCGCCGGTGACGGTCAGCTTGTCGGTCAGCCGGTAGTCGGCGGTGAAGCGGCCATAGACGACGTCGGACGGGCCCTCGACCGTCTGGGTCTGGCGGGTGGTGGAGATCACGGCGCCGGTCAGGGGATCGAGGCGCTCGCGGACCCGGCTGGCGGACTGCTCGCCGACGTCGTGGCGCAGGCCGAGGTCGCCCGACAGGGTCAGCTTGTCCTTCTGCCAGTTGGCGCTTGCCCCGACATTCCAGCGCTCGTCCTGGCCGATGTTGGCGCGCAGGGAACCGGTGAAGGACTGGCCCTGCTTGGGGGCCGTCGGCTTGGTGATCAGGTTGATGACGCCGCCGGAGCCTTCGGGGCTGTAGGCGGCGCTGGGGTTGGTCATCACCTCGACGCGCGCATACTGGTCGGCCGGCAACGACAGGATGGCCTGGGCCCGGCCGTCGCCGCTGAGCATGCCCGAGGGGCGGCCGTCGACGAGGATGGTGACGTTGGAATCGCCGCGCAGGGAGACGTTGCCCTGCGGGTCGACATCGACGCTGGGGATGTTGCGCAGGGCGTCGGCCAGGGTGCCGGTCTTGGCCTGCAGGTCATTGGCCAGGGAATAGCTGGTGGAGTCGATCGAGGTGCGGACCTCGCCCGGCGCGGCCTTGATCTCGACACCCTCGACGGTGGCGGCGTCCTTGGCCGCGGGCTTGCCGGCCGGGGCGGGCGGGGCCGTCTGAGCCGTCGCGGTCTGGGCCTGGGCCGAGCCGGCCATGGCGATGACGGCGGCGCCGAGCAACAGGCGGATACGTAACGACGTCATCAGACAATCTCCCCCAGGGACGCGGGGGCGCGCGCCCCGACACTGCAACAGTTGGCTATAGGCAGCGCTCCGGTCGGAGTAGTTACTTATTGGTCATGATGCAGGTCGGCGCCGGACCTGTGTTTCTCCTGCATCATTACTGGATTTTCATGTTCCGGCGACTTTGCCGCCGGACCCCGAAACGTCGGGCCGCAAGGCCGCCGGCGCGGTGTCCGCCTATCGAAGCGGCCCACCATTATACCCCGGGCTACAAAAACAGGCGGTGATTTTCCGATAGGCGGGCGAGGGCGCGCGCGGCCCCGGCCGGCGTGGGTTTGGCGGTGGCCGGGCGCCTGTGGGCGTGGGTCGCGGCGTAGGTCGGCGCGTGGCCGGGGCGCGGGGTTTGTGGGTCGGCGAGGGCCACGCGGCGGGCTACGGGCCGGACGTCCGCCCCGTTTTGGGGCAAGGGCCGTGTCAGCGGCCGATAATTTAGCCTGGGTAAAAGTCAGCGCGCCCCCCGCCGGCCGGGGGTTTGAGGCGCTTTGGGGGGCCTTGCGCCGGCCCGGCATGGGATAATGGTCCTGCCGCTTCGATAAGCGGCCCTCCCCCAGCCTGAGAAGAGGACCGCCCCCCGTGACAGATCAAGTGACCGATCCCGAGACCGCTCCCCCGGTCTGGCCGCCCCAGGTCCGGCCGCTCCTCCCGCCGCCCGAGACGACCGGCGAGGTCCGGCCCCTGACCGCGTTGCAGCAGCGGTTCGTCCAGGAGTACCGCCTCGACGGCCGCGCCAGCGCCGCCGCCCGCCGCGCCGGCTATGCCCCGGCCTCGGCCCGCTGGAGCGGCTACAAGCTGTTGCGTGATCCCCGGGTCAAGGCCCTGCTGGCCACGCCCGAGCCCGGCCGGACCACGAGCCTCCATGTCGAATACGCCGCCCTCGAGGAGCTGCGCCGGCTGGCCTTCGCCAACATCCTGGACTTCGCCATCGTCCGCCCGGACGGGGCGCTGGAGGTCGACCTCGCCCGCCTGGAACGCGACCGCGCCAGCGCCATCCGCGAAGTCACCCTCGTCGAACGCACCGACCCCTCCGGCGCCACCACCCGCGTCACCCGCCTGAAACTGGCCGACAAATCCCTGGCCCTGGCGCGGTTCCTGCGGGTGTGCGGCATCGAGATCGCCGCCCATGAGAAGGGCTGGGCGGAGGGGGTGCAGGAGCTGCTGACCCGGCCGGAGGCGGAGATCGTCGGACGCGCGCGGGATCGGAAGGCGAGGGGGTGGGGGTGAGGGCAGGGAAATCGATATAGTGTCCCCGGGTTTCCGAGGGGGCGATGGCGGTCACGGCAAGGCAGTTAGAATCATCAATCCTAGTCGATCGACGCGACGCAACGACTTCCGCTTGGATAGTCGGGATTGACACCGCCCGCCAAGATAAGCACTACTTTTCTATTCGCGCTGTGATTGCGCTGGACTTAGGGGGGGGGGGACATGGCCGCAATCTCGTTGGACCAATCGGGTCAGATCACGCTTTCCGATGAGCGACTATCGGAGCTGGAAGCTCATTTCATGATGGCTGGTGGTGATGGGGTCACGACGACGAACTCCCAAATCTGCACCGACACCACCAATGGCGACTGCATAAATTCGTTCAGCTGCAAAAATTCGCGCAACACGAACTGCACCAATCGACCTGCTTGCGCCATGGATGACGGTATCAGCTGATCACGGCTTAAGTCGGTGGAGGCACGCGCCACACAATTACGCGACGGACGTTTCATCTAATTACTTAGTATACTTGCTACCAACGACGCTCGTTTCGGGCGAGGCAGGTCTTGAGGGGGAAGTACTTTGGAACCAGGGTTGGCAGTGTCGATGGACAATGGTCTGATCGGCGGGTTCTCGCCGCACCAGATTGTCGGGGCTGTAACCAATCGTCGTTTCGAGCTCATCCTTCTTCCGACTGAGAAGTGCAATCTCCGGTGCACCTATTGCTACGAGGATTTCGCAATCGGTCGGATGTCCGACGAAACACAGTCTGCCATCGAACAGCTGCTTGCGCGGCGGGTGCCCGATTTACAGCATTTGAACTTCAGTTGGTTTGGCGGTGAACCGTTGGTGGCCAAAGACGTCGTGCTTCGTCTCTCACGGTTCGCTGCTGAGCTGTGTAAACGCCATGGCGTTAGGTTTAGCGGCGGCCTCACGACCAATGCAGTCCAACTGACCCCCGAACTTATGGTGCACCTCCTAGACTGCAATCAGAACTTTTTTCAGATCACGCTCGATGGCTGGGGCGCCACCCATGACGCCGTCCGCAAGTATGCCAACGGTCGAGGGAGTTTCGATGCGATCTGGCGCAATCTCCGCGCCATCAAGGCGTTGGAGCGTGAGTTTGAAATCGTTCTTCGCGTCCACGTCAGGCGCGAGAACATCGCTGACCTGGATGAACTCATGCGTCAAGTCGGCGAAGAATTTAGCGGTGACGAGCGTTTCCGGCTCGACTTCCAGCATCTCCGAGACCTTGGAGGCACAGGCGGCAAGACCATCCAACGACCTGTCACGATGTCCGAGCTCTTCGAACTGGAGACCCATTTTCGAAGGGTCTTTGCCGAGGCTACGCCGCGCGCCAGACAAAACGGCGATGCGCAGTCATCCGTGAGTATGGAAGCCTTTGCTACGCGACTTTCCAGCGAGTCCGCCGGATCGCGTCGGAGTGAAGAGATGGCCGAAGGGGGCGGGTACATCTGCTATGCGGCGAAACCCAACTCCTTGTTGGTTCGAGCCGACGGGCGATTGGCCAAATGTACCGTCGCTTTCGACGACGACCGCAACACTATAGGCAAGATCAACCCGGATGGGACCCTGACCATCGACAACGAAAAATTGGCTCCGTGGGTCCGTGGCTTCATTGATCTCGATGCTGGTAGCCTCGCCTGCCCACTTCAAAGCATGCACCTGGTAGCGCCACGGACGCGCGCCACGGCCAGCCAGCAGAATGCCTAGAAGCTGGCATCATCGTTCTACCACTACAACACGCGCCTGAGAGCGCCAACGGAAGGGCCGCAGAATGACTCAAAGGCCGATTGCGATAGATCAGTTCGGAATGGTTGTGCTGACAGATAGCGACCTAACCCTACTTGAGAATTCGCTGACCCTCGTAGGGGGAGGCGATAGCGAGGGGTCAGTTAACACCTATTGCAGCGGTAGAAATGACGGCTGCACAAACAAAGTTCAATGCAGGGACACCCAGAATACCGGATGTTCGAACCACAATACCTGCCCCGCGAACGACAGTATAGGCTGAACTCGTGGACGTTTCGTCCTAATGTTCTATGAAAGTGCGGCCGTGCGCCTCCCGCGTAACCTGGAACTTCAGATTCAACCTGGTGACTGCGGACTAGTGTGCGCGGCGGCCATGCTCGCCCTCTTTGGAGCGAGGATTGGCGTACAGGACATTCGACGTCATGTCGGCGGCTCGTCCCGAGGGCTAACGATCCGGCAAGTCCGGGACACCGTCCGGGCCTGCGGTGGCGCGGCCGAAGCGGTTGCGTTCGACCCGACCATTATCGAGCAAATGCCAATACCCTCTATCCTCCTCCTGCAGCGAGGCCACTACGTTGTCGTAGCGCGGCGCGCCGGCCGGACGCTAACAATCTTCTATCCGGAGTTTGGCTGGGCGCGCGTGGCGTTCGAATCCCTAACCGGCCAGTTGTCAAAGTTTGCGGTAACGTTGGGGGGCGTCGACTCTACGCTCTTGCCCACCCCATCCAAGCGGCAGGTGCCACTGGTCATTTTGGCAGCATTGCGGGCCTTCGAGCCGAAGGGGCTCTCGCTGCTTGTGCTGCTTACAGTACTGACTCAGCTTTTACTCCTCTCGCTTCCGACAGTTACGGCGAAGTTGATCGACAACCAGTCACCCTCCGGCGAGTTCAAGGAATTTGGCGGGGCCACGCTCCTCTATGTTCTTGTTTCGGCCATGACCGGCGTTGTTGTAGCGGCTGGAATCTACGTCGCTCAGCGTGTCGCTCGATCTGCCGGCCTCAACATGGGCGATATGCTCTTCACGCGGCTTGGGCGTAAGGAAAATCGCTGGTTTGAGTCATTACCCACCGATGGGGTCAGAAACGTTGTGGGGTCGGCCGACGGTGTCGTTCGACTCATAAACAACTCATCGGCGACGCTGACAATCGCGCTCACCTCACTGATCGTCTCGCTGGCGGCATTGGCACACCTTTCTCCGTGGATCTTGGCAATCTGCCTGCCCTTGATAGCTATAACTGGCAGCATAGATTTCTTCGCCGAAAGAGGCCTTCTTGGTGCGTCCGTACGCCTATTCGAAGCGGGCCAACGAAAGGGGCGCTTTATTGGCGACGCCCTTGCTCAACTCCCCTTGTTTCGTCGGGCAAATAAGCTGAGCGGCTTGAAGGCAAAGTATGTGGAGACCCTACGCGCGTCCGTCGACGCTGAGGCCGGAATTGCCGTTCGCCGGGCAGCCATCGGCACCGGCTCTAACCTTATCAAGGCCGTTGATCTGCTCTCCTTCTCGTTCCTGGCGTCCATTCTTATGAAGAACGGGCTGATCACAGTCGGTGGCTTCGTGGCGGCTGGGGCGTATAAGGTCGCACTGACTCAAAGTGTCACGTCACTGATCGGGCTGTACGGCCAAGCAATTTCTTTTGGCCCCAACATTCGGCAGGCGGACGATCTGTTCATGCCGTACGGGCCCGATGAGCGTTTAGTACAGGATGAAATCACCAGTCTGCCGGGGATCGTGTTTGAAGCTGTCGATTTCAGGTACAGCCCATTTTCTGAGCTGGTCCTTCGAGACCTCAACCTCGCAGTTCAGCCTGCCGATTTTGTGGTCATCGCAGGTGCCTCAGGCTGCGGAAAGACAACGATAGCCAGACTGATTTGCGGGTTAGATTCGCCAACGGCCGGCCGCGTCATGGTGGGCGGTCGCGCTGCAGATGGTCAGGCAGATGTCTCGGCTGTCCTGCAGACCGACAAGCTTTTCGACGCGTCGATCCGCGAAAACGTCGCTCTATTCGATGATCGGATGACTGACGAAGACATAACGCATGCGCTCGAGACCGTCTGCCTCCTAGACTTCGTCAAACAGCTACCGATGGGGCTTTCGACGAATGTAAGCGAGGCGCGTGGGGGCCTATCGGCCGGGCAGCGGCAACGCCTTCTACTGGCGCGCGCGGTCGCGTCAAAAGCTAAGATCCTTATCTTGGACGAAGCTACGTCGAATGTGGACGTCGAAACCGAAGCCGTCATTCTGACTCGGCTGAGAACTACAGGCGCAACAATCGTTCTGATTGCTCATCGGCCGGACGCGTGGAAGAGCGCTGATCGGATATACGATCTAGTAACTGGATCGTTGGTGTTGCGCGAAAACTCGTCAGACACCGTCTCGTATTCGCAAGCTGTTGAAAATCTAGTTCAGCGCCATGCTCGCCAGCACTGACCTGACCTGAGTCGAGAGTACTGTTGGATGATCTCCTGGATTCTAGCCCTGGCTCTACAAAGTGCGCCTTGCCAGGGTGGCCCGGCGCCGGCGGAATCTGATCAGGAAGCTGAGCCGGGCCTCGTTACCGAAGTTGAAATCAAGGGCGTAGAGCCCGGCGCAAAAGGCGAGATAGACAAGCGAACCTACGTTGTCAGCAATGACCCCCAAGCCCAAACATCCAACGCCTTGGAAATTCTCGGCAAGTTGCCGTCTGTCAGCGTTTCCGGGAGTGGTCGAGTACAGCTGCTGGGAAACAGCGACGTAACAATCTTGATAGACGGCAAGCGGCCAGTGAATGCCGATGCCTTGCTCAAGTCTCTCCCGGCCAGCCAGATTGGCAGCGTTGAGGTCATGACCAACCCCTCCGCCGATTACAGCGCGAGCGGCACAGCCGGCATCATCAACATCGTTACCCGCAAGCGGACCACACCTGGTCTCACAGGCTCTACTTCTGCCACCGTAAATAGCTTGGGTGGGGCACAGTTTTCGTTGGCCCCCTCGCTGACCAGAGGCCGATGGACAGTGGATGGCTCGCTTGGTTTGGCGTCCGAGAAAGGCGAGGGCTCAGCCCATATCAGTCGTGAGGTTTTTCCCTCAGCTGGCGGCCTCTCGATGCTTCTGGAGCAAAGCGAGCGTACCAAGAGCGAAGAAACGCGCGGCCGGCTGTCGGGGCGACTTTCGTATCGGCCAAACACCAAGGATACTTGGACGGTTTCGGTCGAAGCCGTTAAGCGCGTCGGGGATCAGCAGATTTCTAGTCGGGCTGTAGGCTACGAACAGTTCGAGCAGCGCAGCGAACGGCCGGACGATTCTCTCAGCGCACGGGTCGGCTTAGACTACGAGCACAGCGGCGCCACAGAGGGCGAAACGCTCAAAGCATCAGTCACTGCAGACTACCTCGACTGGGACCTGGAGAGTTTGGTGCATGTGAACCTCGCTGATCCGTCATCCGCCGACAGCCGATATCGCGTTTCCTCGGCCATTAAGACCCGCAATAGCGCTTTGAAATTTGACTACGGCAGGCCGTTCGGCACTGACGCCAGCTTTTCAAGCGGCGCCGTCCTTGAGTACAGTAGTGAGGAGACCACCCAATCACTTGATATTCTTTCGGGAGTCGGGCCTAGCCCTGCCTCTGAAGACCGAGTGGTCGGAACTCGCGTTATCGGAGCGGTCTACACCACAGCACAATTTCCGCTCGCGATGTGGACCGTGAAGCCCGGCGCCCGCATTGAGCACAGTAGGCTTGATTTTTCCTCAGACGCGGGGGCGGCAGACATTAGCGATCTGTCGGTGTTTCCGAGTCTCCACCTCAGGCGGTCCGTCGGCGAGCATTTTCAGGTCAATCTCAGTTACTCAAGGCGGATCAGCCGTCCCGACGTACAAAAACTCAACCCGTACCTAATCGTTACGAGTGAAACGACAGCGAGGATCGGCAACCCGGATCTTGAGCCCGAGTATACAAACTCCGTAGAGTTAAGGGTGGAGTATGCGAAGGACACGTTCAGCGCAGACGTAACCGTGTACGATCGAAACACGTCAGACGTATGGGCTCAGTATACGTCAGTCGCCCCAGGCGGCCTAACACTTACAAGCTACAAGAACGCAGGCGAGCGGAACGAGCGAGGGGCGGAAATTGCCCTTAGAGGCAGCGTCGACGAACGATGGAAATATTCTGCGTCTCTGAATTTGTTCAGCAATAGACAACGTGTTCCACAGGGCGGCGAGCGCGATGATTTCACTTGGTCTTCCAATGCTCAGCTCGACTATCGCACCCAGAGCATCGAGGGACGAAAGCCCGATGAGCTCCAGCTCTCGGTGAGCTATTTCGGCCCCCAAGTGTTCTATGAAGCCGAGATTTCCTCCTTCGCGCGAGCAGACTTCACCTGGCGGCACCCCTTCAACAATCGTGTCTCGGGAGTGCTAACTGTGGGAGACATTTTCAACAGCACCGGGATCACAACGAGGATTAGCACAGTAGGCCTGACCGAGGAGACGGTGAGCCGCACTGCCGGTACGACGGTGAGGTTTTCTCTGGTGCTGAGACTGAACTAAGTCCTTCTTGAACCAGTGCAATCCAATTGCATTCATCCGCGACTGGCCGGCGGCGGCACCAATCCTATTGACATCAGCCGTGTAGCACGGAAGCGGCAGGATTGCTCACGGCGCATTGCCGAGGGGAAAACCCAGCGACACTATACTGATTTTGACACCCGCCGCCCCTTCCGGCCGCCTCTCGGAATGGCCAGACTATCCCCGCGTTGTCGTCCCGGGCGTGCCGCATCACGTCACCCAGCGCGGCAATCGGCGGCTGCCGACCTTCTTTGGCGATGACGATTACCGGGCCTATCGCGAGCTGCTGGCGGAGGGCTGCAAGGCGGCCAGGGTTGATATCCTGGCCTACTGCCTGATGCCCAATCATGTGCATCTGGTGCTGACGCCGACGTCAGAGGATGGTTTGCGCGCCGCCCTGGCCGATGCACACCGCCGCTATTCCCGCAGGATCAACCTTCGCGAGGGCTGGACCGGCTATCTGTGGCAGGGGCGCTTTGCCTCGGCGCCGATGGACGAGCGGCATCTGCCGGCCGCCTGTCGCTACGTCGAGCTCGGGGAGACTTCGCGCCGCCGGCCGGCTCAGAGGCGCCGGTCTATCAGATAAGGCGTGGCCAGCGCCGAAGGGCGCGCGCCAAAGGCCTCGCTGAAGGCGGCGAGGTTGTCGTGGCCGTCGAGCGGGACGGTCGGCCGGAAGCGCAGATGCTCCCACTGACAGTAGAGGGCGATCTCGAACAGGCTGAGCGGGTCGGCCGGTCGGTCGGCCAGCAACGCCGGCAGGCGGGCGTTCAGCCAGGCCATCGTGCCGTCAAGGCCGCGCTCCGCCTTGACGATATAGGGGTGGTCGGCGGGCACGCCGGTGATGGCGATGCCGAAGACCAGCTGCACCTGGGCCAGCATGGCGTGGGAGAGCAGCTCCCAGGCGTTCTGCAGGGCCGGGTCCATGGCCTCGGGCCAGAGGATGCGGACCTCTCCGGGGGCGGCCTCGACGATCCGGCGGCAGATGGTCAGGGCGCCGAAGGTGCGCTCCTCGCCGCGCACGAGGACCGGGAACTTCAGGCCAGGGTGACCGCCATAGTCGGCGGGGTCGAGCCCCTGGATGTCGCCGATCACCTGGAAGTCGAGATCGACCCCCGCCTCGAAGGCCACCATGCGGACCAGGCGGGTGAAGTGCGAACCGTTGCGGCCGAAGAGTTGCGGGCGGGTCATGGCGGGTCTCGGAGACGGATGGGGCGCCACAGAATCCGCCACGGTCGCGTGGCAGGTGGAGTGGCGGATTCGACAGGTTTCAGGCGGGATGCGACAGGCGGGTCATGGCCTGCTCTGCGGCGACCTGGCCGAGCAGCCAGGTGCGGAAGTTCTGCAGGCGCGGATCACGGGCGCCCCGGGGCGGATAGACCAGCCAGAAGCCGCCACGCTCGCTGAACGTCTCGGCCTCATCGAAGCGCCGCAGCCGGCCGGTCAGCACGTCCCGCTCGGCGAAGCGGTCTCCGGCGAAGCAGAGGCCGGCGCCGTCAAGGGCGGCCTTCAGCGCCAGCGAAACCGTCTCGACCAGCACGATTGGGGCGGTGGCGGCGACCGGGGGCCTGGGGCCCGCACACCAGTCGCGCCACTCCTGCTGGCGCAGGCGGGAGACGAAGATGGGGGCGGTGTCGAGGGCCAGGCTGGGCGGGCCGTAGACGCCCATCCGCTCGTCGAACAGGTGATCACTGGTGACGCCGGGCCAGACGCCCTTGCCGATGCGCACGGCGGCGTCGAGGTTGTCGGTGTCGAAGGAGACGACCTGCTGCGAGGCCTCGATCTCCAGCTCGAACCCGCGACGGGCCAGGGGATAGCTGCTGAGGCGGGGCAGCAGCCACCAGTGGGCGAACAGCTCCAGGACGCTGATCCGAAGAGGGCCGTGGGCGCGGCGGCCGTGGTGCTCGTCGAGGGCCGCCTCGATCAGGCCGAACCCCTGCACCAGCTTGGGCAGCAGGGCGGCGCCGTCGTCGGTGAGCTTCACGCCCCGGCCGTCGCGGACGAACAGGGCGACGCCGAGCATGGCCTCCAGCTGGCGCACCTGGTGGCTGACGGCCGAGGCGCTGACGTTCAGCTCAAGCGCCGCCTGCTTGACGCTCTGGTGACGGGCGGCGGCCTCGAAGGCGCGCAGGGCGTTCAGGGGGATGGATGGACGCGCCATGAGTGGACAATAGCTGAGTTTTTCTCAACCGCCACTGCGGGATACGCGTTCGACGCCGGCCCCCGCGCGCGCGACGGTGCGGCTCCGTATCGTTTCAAAAGCGTCGTGCCCGCCGTGATCAACGTCGATGTCCTTGTCCTGGCCGGCGCCGCGCCTTCCAGCCTGTCCCTGACCCTCGACCTGCTGGAGACCGCCAACCGGCTGAAACAACAGGACGGCGGGGCGGCGGCGTTCAATGTCGCGCTCAGCGGGTCGGGGGCCGGGGCGGCCCGGGACTTTCTGGGGGTGGACTACCCGCGCAATCACGGCGCGGCGCCGGACCTGGTGATCATGCCCAGCCTGCGTGAGGCCGGGCGAGGGATCAGCGCGGAACGATTCTTTGAGGACGACGCCCTGATCGCCCGGCAAAGGCTGATGCGGGCGGCGGCGGCGGGCGCCCAGATCGCCACCTCCTGCAGCGGTGTCTTCCTGCTGGCCTCGACGGGTCTGCTGGATGGCCGCAAGGCGACGACCTCCTGGTGGCTGTCGACGGTGTTCGCGCGCAGCTTTCCGGCGGTGCGCCTGCAGCGGAACGCCAGCGTCGTCATCGACGGGGCCATGGCCACGGCCGGCGCGCCGTTGGCCCAGCTGGACCTCATGCTGTCGCTGATCTCGCGCCACGCCGGCGGGGCGCTGGCCGAGCGCTGCTCGCGGCATCTGCTGATGACCGAACACGCCTCCCCCGCCCGCCTGATGGCCTCGTCCTTCCTGGCGACGTCGGACGAGCGGGTGGCGGCGGCCGAGCGCTGGGCGATGGAGCGGCTGGCGGAGACCTTCGCGGTCGATGACCTGGCCGGGGCCGCCGGCCTGACCTCGCGCACCTTCGCCCGCCGCCTGCACCGCGCCACCGGCCTGTCGCCGGTGCGCTTCCTGCAGCAGCTGCGGGTGCGGCGGGCGCTGGACCTGTTGCGGACCACCCGCCTGCCCTTCGACGAAATCGCCCGGCGGGTCGGCTATGCCGAACCTTCCACCCTGCGCCGGCTGTTCCGGCGCGAAGGGGCGGCCGGCGCGCGCGAGATCCGCGGCGCCGCCCTCACCGCGCAGGTCTGATCAGCCTCCCAGTCGCTGGGTGAAGAAGCCGAGGATTTCGTCGCGCGCGGCCAGGGTCGGTTGGCCGGCCTCGTCGATCAGATGCACGGTGACGACGCTGTGCGGGGTGGTGACGAACTTCTCGAAGAAGGGCGGTTTGGGTCCGGTATTGGCGGCGGCGTCGGGCAGCACCCGGCCGACGAAGCGATCGCCGAGGGCGGCGGCGTAGGCGGCGAAACGCTCGGCCCGGCAGTAGGAGTCGCCGGCGAAGCGATAGGCCATGACCGTCAGATCCTCGGCCTCGAGCCGCTTCGAGATTGTCGCCAGGTCGCCCGCCGAAATCTCCAGGCCGCCCGGATCGTCCAGCGGCAGGGAGGGTTGCGACACCACCGGGGCCAGGACCGAGGGCTCCAGCATCATGGTCAGGGCGAAGTTGCCGGTGAAGCACATGCCGATGGCGCCGACGCCGGGACCGCCACACTCCTCATGCGCCAGCCGGGCCAGGGCCCGCAGCCAGACGGTCACCGGGCTGGAGGCGCCGGCCCCGAAGGCGCGGAACTCGGCGCTGACGCAGGCGTGGCGGAAGACGCCGGCCGCCTCGTCCTCGCCGGGGACGGCGCCGTCCTTGCCGAACAGCGAGGGCATGTAGACGGTGAAGCCGGCGTCGCGGACCCAGCGGGCGAAGCGGGCCACGTGCGGGCTGATGCCCGGCATCTCGGTCATGACGATCACCGCCGGCCCCTTGCCGGCCGTGTGAACGACCTTGGTCGCGCCCTCCAGGGTGATCTGGCGAGGGTCGAAGTCGGTCAGCAGATCGGGTTCGAGAAGGATGTCGGTCATGTCGAGGGGCTCCGGATTGTCGCCCGACCCTGCCGCCCCGTGGGCGCGCCGGCCAAGCGCGGGACCGGACAACGATCGGGCCGTTCAGGCCAATCGGGCCGCCTGTCCGGACCGGCGCGAAGCTTGTCTAGATCGCCTCTTCCGCCCGGGCGGCCGGCGGCGATGCTGGCGATCACCTCAATGCAAGGACCCGACATGCGCCAGTGGTTCATCGACGCCTTCGCCTCAGGCCCCTTCCGGGGCAATCCGGCGGCCGTGCTCGAGCCCTTCGCCGCCTGGCCGACGGACAGCTGGATGCAGAGCCTGGCGGCCGAGAACAACATCGGCGCCACCGCCTTCCTGCTGCGCACGCCGGACCCGGCGGGCTTTGGCCTGCGCTGGTTCACCCCGGCCACCGAGGTTCCCCTATGCGGACACGCCACCCTGGCGGCGGCCCATATGCTGTTCGACGAGCTGGGCCATGAGGCCGCGCGCCTGCGGTTCGAGACGCAGGCCGGGGCGCTGGAGGTGCGGCGGGAGGCTGGCGGCTACGAGATGGCGCTGCCCGCCGTGACGCCACGGCGGATCGAGACCCCGCCCGGACTGGCGCGGGCCCTGGGGGCCGAGCCGGTGGCGGTATGGATCGGCAACTACCTGGTCGCCCTGCTGGACTCCGCCGAGACGGTGCGGAGGCTGACGCCCGACATCGCCCGGCTGGAAGAGATTTCGCGCGGGCTTGGCGGGCTGGGCAATGTCGGGGTCGCCGCCCTGACCCGCGGGGACGGCGAACCCGATGTCGTCGACCGCTTCTTCGCCCCGGGGTTCGGCATCCCGGAGGATCCGGCGACGGGCTCGCTGCACTGCCTGCTGATGCCGATCCTGGCTGAGCAGCTGGGGGTCGAGACCCTGACCTTCCACCAGGCCTTTCCCGGACGCGGCGCCGACCTCACCGCCCGCATGAGCGGCGCCAGCGTGCTGATCACCGGCCAGGCGGTGACCATGGCCGAGGCCGTGCTGCGACACGGCGGTCCGCTGCCCGGCTTCCGCATCGTCCCGCCCTCAAGCCTGCTGAACTGGTAGCCAAGCCATGCTGTCCCTGCTCCTGCGAGATCCCGTTCCCGAGCTGAAAGCCTGGGGAACGCCTGAGAACCTGAGGGGCGAGACCCTGGAGGGCGATGTGCGCCTCTTCGGCCTGCCGATCATGGGCGACGGCCGCTCGGTCCTGTCGGCCGGCTGGTTCGCCGCCACCCGGGGCCGCTACCGGCTGGTCTATCCGTTTCATGAGCATGCGACCCTGGTCGAGGGCGAGCTGGCCCTGACCAATGAGGCCACGGGCCAGACGGTGCTGTACTCGGCCGGCGACAGCTGGGTGATCGCCAAGGGCGAGCCGGTGATCTGGGACGTGCGCAGCCCCCGCGCGGTCAAGCACTACATGGTCTCGTTCCACGACCTGGACTAGCCGCCGGGCCGCTCGACATTCCCCCAGCCCCGCAATTGGATGCTAGGTTCGGCGCCAGATTGGAAGGAGCGTGAAGCGGGATGGAGGGATCGGCGCGCAAGCGGGTTCGACGCAGCGTCGAGGCGTCCCGGCAGACCATCCTGGAGGCCGCCGAGCGGGCCCTGATCGCGGAGGGGCCCCACGGGGTGAAGGTCCAGACGATCGCGCGCGCGCTGGGTCTGACCGATGCGGCCATCCACTATCATTTCGGCAACCGGGAGGGCCTGCTGGAGGCGCTGCTGCGGTTTTCCGGCCGCAGGTTCGTCGACGACCTGGCCGCCGCCATGGCGGCGATGGACCCGGCGGCCTTCGATCCCGCCACGGCGGCCCGCATGCTGTCCGACCTCTACGACCGCCGGGGGACCGCCAAGCTGATCATGTGGCTGAGCCTTTCGGGGTGGTCGCCGAGCGGGGCCGGGATGCTCGAGCCCCTGGCGCTGGGCGTCCATGACTGGCGATCGAGCCAGGCCCGTCAGCGGGAGCTGCCCGCTCCCGACCTGGACGACAGCCGCCGGCTGATCGCGCTGTTGAGCGCCCTGACCTTCACCCAGGCGCTGACCGGCGAGGCCCTGCCGAGCAGCGTCGGCCTGACGGACCTGTCTTCCGACGACCTGCTGGCCTGGGCGACGTCGCGTCTGGCCTGATGGGTCAGGGTTCTTCCGCCAGATAGCGGGGGTCCAGCCCCTGGCCCCAGTCCGCCATCCAGCGCTCGAAGCTCGCCGCACATTGGGGGTCGTAGATGTCGAGGATTCGCTCGATCCGGTCGCCGCGATAGGTGGCGATCTCCCACAGGGTCGCCGTCGTCGCGGGCGCGCCGTCCCGCTCGAACCGCATGCCGCTGTGGACCAGGACATTGGCGCCTTCCTGCCGGATCATCGAATCGATGCCGACGGTGCGGATGCAGAGCTTGTCGAACCGCTCGACCGAGTAGCGCAGCGCCGCGAGCATCCGGTCGCGGCCATGGATCACGCAATGGAAGGGCATGTTCATCACCTCGTAGATGATGTCCTCGTGGAAGTAGTCACCGAGCGGCGCCCAGTCGCCGCTGTCGTAGGCGGTCTCGAACACGCCGCGCTGCTCGGCATATTTCTGGATCAGGTTCATTCGCCGTCCCTTTTCGTCTGCGTGAGAAATCCGGCGGCCGCGCTCGCGGCCAGAACATCCTTCAGCGCCAGGGCCAGGGCGGCCGGCTGGTCTTCCTGAACGTTGTGTCCCGCGCCTGGGATGACGACCCACCGCCCGGCCGGAAAGCCGGCGGCGAAGGCTTCCAGCCCGGCCTGGGTCAGCACGCGGCTGCGCCCGCCCTTCACGACGAGGACGGGGCATTCGACCAGAGGAGCCAGATCGGTGAGCTGGGCGAGGCGCGCCAGAATGTGGGGGAAATCGACGGGGACGCGGCGGTCCGCCTTCCAGCCAAACCCCTCGGCGCCGGGCTTCAGCAGCGCTTGATAGCGGTAGAGCATCAGATCAGGATCCGTCGCCGGGCTGACCGCCAGCGCCTGACGCACCAGGTCTTCCACGCGCGCCACCGGTCTGGCCGCCTCGATAAAGGCGCGCATACGGGCGCTGGCCTCGAAGTTCACGGCGTTTGCGACGTCGATGAAGGTCAGGCTTTGCAGCCGGGAGCCGAGCGCGAGGGCGGCATGGCCGGCGACACAGCCGCCCAGTGACATGCCCACCAGATGCACCGTCGTCAGTCCCAGATGATTCGCCAGTTGCAGGACATCGCCCGCCGACCGCTCCACCGAATAGTCGTCGGCCCATTCGCTCTCGCCATGACCGCGCAGGTCAAGGGCCACACAGCGGACGGCGCCCCCCAGCGCGAGGGCCAGCAGGTCGAAGGTGTGGGCCGACAGGGCGCCGCCGTGCAGCAGCACCAGGGTCTCAGACCCGCCCGGCCAGTCCAGGTAATGCAGCCGAACGCCGTCCGAAGCGCGCAGCCAGCCGGATCGTGGCAACCGCTCGGGCTTGAACGGAATGGCGCGGGCCAAGGCCAGCTTTTCCAGCAGCGCGACAGAGGGAACAGCCACAGCCGTATATCTCCAGGATCGAGCCTTACTTAGATATGTCAAAGTAGATTCGCAAGGCGGTCTTGCGGCGCTCGGAGGCGTGTCCAGGCCACCTGGTCCGCTGGCGAAAACGCCGCGAAACATTTCGCATCCGACCCTGTTCGCCGGGAGGAGTCCGCCTAGTGTTCCGGTCCCGCCGCGATCACGGAAAGGGCGACGTGCCCGACATCTTCCTCCACGTACCGGCCGGCGTTTTCGACGCGCAGGCCCGGGCGAAAATGGCCCGGGCGGTGTGCGCCGCCACGGACCTCATCGACCGGCCGGCGGACGGACGTCAGGGGGCGGCCTGGGTCGTCGTGGATGAGATCGATGGCGATCATTTCCTGGGTGAAGGCCTGGACCGGGGCGGCGAGACGATCACGATCTCGATCCATGTCTTTCACCTGTTCGGGCCGGCGGACGAGGTGGCGCGGGCCGACCTTGCGGAGCTGTTTCACGACCTCTGCAGCGAGGCCCGGCCCGCCGGGGAGCCGAGACCCATTGCCATCTCCATGACGGTGACGGATGTGACGACAGGTTGGTGGGGTCATGACCGACGGCCCCCGCGGCCGACCCTTGATGGCGCCAGCCTCACGCCCCGACGGATATCCCCACCCCGCCCCCTGCCACGCCTTGAGACGGAACACCCATGACCTTCGTGCTGATCGTCCATCAGGTCGATGACTACCCGGCCTGGAAGGCCGTCTTCGACAACGCCGCCGACATCCGCAAGGCGGCCGGCGAAATCAGCTTTCAGGTGCTGACCGCCGACACCGATCCCAACCAGGTGATCCACTTCTCGCGCTGGCGGAGCCTGGCCGGAGCCCGGGCCTTCTTCGAGTCCGACGAACTGGTCGAGATCCGCCGCAAGGCGGGCGTACACGCCCCGATCTTCACCTATCTGGAAGAGCGCGACCATGGCGTGCTCTAGGCGTCCCCAGGCTGACATCGCCGGAGCCGCCGCTTGCCGTCGATAGAGAGCGCCGGCCTGTTGCTGGCGGCGGGGCTGCTGGCCGGGGTCATGAACGCGGTGGCGGGCGGAGGCACCTTTGTCGCCCTGCCGGCGTTGGCCTTCATGGGGCTGCCGCCGACGGTGGCCAATGCGTCCAGCACCGTCGCCCTGTTTCCGGGCACGCTGGCCAGCGCCTGGAGCTATCGGAAGGACATCCGCCCGTTCGGCCCGGTCCCGACCGCCAGCCTGCTGTGGTGTAGCCTGCTGGGCGGGCTGGTCGGGGCGGTTCTGCTGCTGCTGACGCCGGAGCGCGCTTTCAGCGCCGTCATCCCCTGGCTGCTGCTGCTGGCCACGGCCACCCTGGCGGCCGGTCCGCGGCTGTCCGGCTGGATCAGGACGCGGGGACTTCATGCCGGCCCGCGCTTCGTGCTGGCCGCCCAGCTCGTCCTGGGGATCTACGGCGGCTACTTCGGCGGCGCGGTCGGCCTGATGATGCTGGCCGCCTGGAGCCTGACCTCCACCGCCGATCTGCGGGCCCTGAACCCGATCCGGACCCTGATGGTGGCGGCCGCCAACGGCATGGCCGTGGTCTGTTTTGTCGTGACCGCGAACGTTCGCTGGCCAGAAACCCTGCTGGTCATGATCGGCGGCATAGCCGGCGGCTATCTGGGCGCCCAGCTTGGCCGGCGCCTGCCGCTGGTGCTGCTGCGCGGCGTCATCCTGACCATCGCAGTGGTGACCACGGCGCTCTACTTCGCCCAGGCCTATCTCAGATAAGGCCGTCACCCCCGCCGTCCGGATCGGCGATCAGAGGGCTTCCGGACGCGCCAGGATCAGCTTGGTAGGCGGCTGGGCCAGCCGGTCGATGGCCTCGTTCCAGGGGGCGATGGTGTGGATGGGGTCGAGCATGCCGGGGGCGGCCGCCAGCAGCTCAAGAACCCTGGCCATATGGGCCTGGGGGTTGTTCCAGCCGATGGTGAAGCGCACGCCCCGGTCATACATGGCGCCCAGCGGCACGGGAGCGTCGCCCAGGTAGACGCCGCAGCTGGCGCAGCGGCCATAGGGCGCGGTCGACCGGAGCGCCGCGCCGAGCCAGGCCCCGGTGGGATCGCCGCTGGCGTCGACCGTGACCGGATAGCAGCCCATCCGCCGTGGCGCGGCGGCGCTTTCGATCGGCCGGGCGCCCAGGGCCTCGGCGATGGCCAGGCGGGATGGATCGCTGTCCAGATAGTCGACCTGTTCCGACCCCAGGGCCACGGCCATGGCGGCGGCGTAGAGGGCGACCGAGGGCGTTCCGCCCCCGCCGGCGACGACCAGCACGGGCGCGCCGGGTTGCTCGTCCAGCCCCTCGGCCACACAGCGAAAGCCGTCGGACAGGTTGTCGCCGACGCTGGCCGCTGCCGCCGGCGACACATTGGCCGGCAGGAGGGCCATCATGGTGCTGGCGAACGGCACCCGGATCAGATCGCAGAGGGCCCCGCCCCAGTCGCCGTAGATGCCAAAGCCGAAGGCGGCCTTGGCGTTGACGGTCGTGCAGGCGGTCGGCAGGCCTCGCCGGCAGGCGGCGCAGGTTCCGCAGGCGATCAGGAAGGCGACCACCACCCGGTCGCCGACGCCAAAGCCGGTGACCTCGTCCCCCAGGCTGACGATTTCCGCCACGAACTCATGCCCGAAGCAGAAGGGGGCGCGGACCGGCAGCCGGCCGCGCATGTAGAGGACGTCGGCGTCGCAGATCGACACCGCCAGCGGGCGCACGATGGCGTCTGTGGCGGACAGCAGGCGCGGCGCCGGCGCCTCGCGCCAGTCGAACGTGGTCGGCCCGACGGCCATCAGCTGTTGCATGGGATCACGCCTCCCGGGCGGGTCAGTGGCCCTGCAATTGGGCAATGTCGTGCAGCAGATCCTCCGCGGGACGCTTGCAGACCCGCAGGGGAACGAACAGCTGCCGGCCGTTCGTCAGGGTCATGACCAGGTAGGACAGCTTGCCAAAGCCTCGCCTGCGGGACTCGACCGTGGCCTCGGCGATATCGGCGACGTTCGTCCGCGAAAACAGCCCGCTCAGATAGACGAGGCGATCATCGTCCAGCCACAGCACGCCCTTGCCGTGGAACAGCGCCAGGAAAAGAAACCCCTGCTCGACGAGGCCCCGCACCGTGAAGGCGGCCGCCGCCAGCAGCAGGATCATCCAGAGTTCCGCCCCCCTGCCCTGCACGACATCGAGGGTCACGACCCCGGCCAGGGCCAGCAGGATGGCAAGATACAGCAGGGACATCGCCAGGATGGGCCATGTCCGCGCCGGCGAAATCTCAGCGATCGTTCTCATGTCGTCATCCGTGGGCGCCGTTCGGGGGAGATCCGAGGCTGCAGGACTGACGAGAATCTCCGCCCGCGCCAGCCTGCGCGAGGGGCGTGTTGGTCAATGATCAGACCGAATTCGCCAAAGGCGGTGACGACGCCCCGGCGTCCGGTTTGGCCCCCTGAACTGTCCGGTTCGACCCTTGCGGGCGATGGGGGCCGGCGGCTGCAATGGCGGGCCAGCCAACCCTGTCCCGGACACCATCCATGCCCCTCGCCGCCGTCATCAATGTCTCCGCCCTCAACGGAGCCGATGGCTTCCAGATCAGCGGCGCGGCCGTGGACGATTATACCGGCAGGCTGGTGGCGGCGATCGGCGACATCAACGCCGACGGCATCGTCGACTTCATGGTCAGCGCCGCGGGCCTGGACGGCAACGTGGCCAACTCGGGCGGCGCCTATGTGATCTTCGGCCGGACGAGCGGCTTTCCGGCCGACCTCAACGTTTCGACGCTGAACGGGACCAACGGCTTCCGGATTTCGGGCGAGGTCCTGACCTACGCCAGCGCAGGCGCGACCGGTAACGCGATCTCGGCGGCGGGCGACATCAACGGCGACGGCATCGCCGACCTGATCATCGGCACCCCGGTGGCGTCCTCCAACGATTTCCAATCGGGAGCAGCCTGGGTCCTGTTCGGCCGCAATACGGCTGTCGCGGGGGGCTTCGCCAGCACGGTGGACCTGACCACCCTGAACGGCGCCGATGGCTTCCAGATCAACGGCGTCGGGGCGCAGACCGGCGGAGGCTCAACCGTCAGCGCGGCCGGCGACGTGAACGGCGATGGTTTCGACGACCTGCTGTTCACCGCCTACCGCACGGCCACGAACGGGGCGCTGTCGGGCACGACCTATGTGGTGTTTGGCCGCGACACAGCCGTGTCGGGGACGTTCGCGGCCAACCTGGAGCTCAGCAGCCTGAACGGCACCAACGGCTTCCGCATCCAGGGCGCGGCGGCCGGCGAATACTCCGGCTTCGCCGCCAGCGCGGCGGGCGATATCAACCACGACGGCATCGACGACCTGCTGATCGGAGCCCTCAGCTCGGACGTCGCCGGCGACAACACCGGCGCCGCCTATGTCGTCTACGGCAAGAACACGGCCGTCTCGGGCGCCTTCGCCGCCGATGTGCAGCTGAGCGGCCTCAATGGCGCCAACGGCTTCCGCATGACCGGCGTCAATGCGCAGGACGCGGCCGGCGTCAGCGTGGCTGCCGCCGGCGACATCAACGGTGACGGCATCGACGACCTCGTCATCGGCGCCCATGCCAGCGACAACGGCGGCGACTACTCCGGATCGACCTATGTGGTGTTCGGCCGCAATACCGCCGTTTCAGGCGCCTTCGCCGCCAGCTTCAGCCTGTCGTCCCTGAACGGCGCCAACGGCTTCCGCCTGGACGGCCTCGAACGGGACTACAGCGGCCGGTCGGTTTCGGCGGCCGGCGACGTCAATGGCGACGGCATCGACGACCTGCTGATCGGCGCCTATCGCTCGGATGCGACAGCGGCTTATGCCGGCGGGGCCTACCTGCTGTTCGGCCGGACCACCGGCTTCGCCGCCGCCATCAGCCTGGGCAGCCTGGATGGGACCACGGGAGTGCAGATTAACGGGGAGTTCGGGGGCGACAATTTCGGCATCGATGTCTCGGCCGGCGACGTCAACGGCGATGGCCTGAGCGACCTGATCATCGGCGCCGGTTACGCAGACCCCAATGGCGCCAACTCCGGCGCCGCCTACGTTATCTTCGGCCAGCAGGGCGCCTTCGTCGGCACGCCAGCCGACCAGACCTACAGCGGCGGAGCCGGAGCGGACTCTCTGGCGGGCCTTGGCGGCAAGGATACGCTGAGCGGCCTGGGCGGTGACGACATCCTCGACGGCGGGGCCGACAACGACGTCCTCTACGGCGGCGACGGGGCGGACGACCTGATCGGCGGGGCCGGCAGCGACATCCTGAACGGCGACGACGGCAACGATGAGCTGAACGGCGGCGACGGCTCCGACAAGCTGTTCGGCGGCATCGGGACCGATCTGCTGATCGGCGGCCTCGGCAACGACCGCATGGACGGCGGCGCCGGCGTCGATACCCTGAACGGCAACGACGGCAACGATTACCTGGACGGCGGCCTGGGCGCCGACGTCCTGCGTGGCGGCCTGCTGAACGACGTCTACATCGTCGATGACGCGGGCGATCAGACGATCGAACTGATGGGCGAAGGCTATGACATCGTCCGCACCGGCCTGGCCTGGACCCTGGGGGACAATCTCGAGGGGCTGGAGCTGCAGGGCGCGGGCAATGTCGCCGGAACCGGCAATGGCGGGGCCAACAACCTGCAGGGCAACAGCGGGAACAACCTGCTGTCCGGCCTGGCCGGCGTTGACACGATCAACGGCAATGACGGGGCCGACACCATCGTCGGCGGGGCCGGCAACGATCTGCTGCGCGGCGGGCTGGGGGCCGATACCTTCCGTGTCGCCCACGCCTTCGGCGGCGTGCTGGAGACCGACCAGATCTACGACTTCAGCGACGCCGAGGGCGACATCATGGACTTCTCGGGGGCCTATGCCGGGACCCTGGCCCAGGTGGCGAGCTTCACCCGCCACGCCGGCGAGATGACCCTGACCTTCGCCGGCGGGATCACCACCGTGCGGCTGGACATCGATGGCAACGGGGTCGCCGACTACCAGGTCAAGATCAACGGCGATGTGACGGGCGACTGGAGCGGCTGGCTGCTGTAGCGGCCGCCTCAGGACAGGGCGTAGGTGGCGATCGACAGGGACACCTTGCCCTCAGGCGTGAAGACGAAGGTCTCGGCCGCCTGGCGTCCCGTCTGGTTGGTGTAGAGGATGGTCAGGGCGCCCCGGCCCAGGAGCACCGTCCGCAGCTCGAACCGCAGATCGGGCGCCAGCGCGAGCGCCTGCCGCCAGTAGGCGCCGAGCGCGGCCAGTCCGGTGACCGATGATCGATCTTCGCCCGTGACGCGTGCGATCATCGGCGAATGGAAGACGACGTCGTCGGCGTAGTGAGCCAGGATGGCGTCAAGATCCTGGGCGTTCCAACCCGCGATCCAGTTTTCGGCGAACTTCGTCAGCTCATGCCTATCCATGGCGCCAACTCCCCCTCATCATAGCCCACGACCCAACCGGCCAGCCCGAATGACGTCGAGGATGGACGTCGGCTTTTCGCCCGTGATGCGCTCGAACAGATCGTTCATCGGGATAGGTCGCCGCAAGGCCAGCCCGACAGAGGAAATATGATCCGCCATGGCCGGGTTCAGCCGAGCATCCGTGAGCGACCGCTGCGTGAGAAGGTCGGTCCATTCCCTGCGGGACACGGTCTCATGCCGGATCAACCGACCCAGCTTTTCCGTCAGGGCCTGCGCAATCTCGCCGTGGCTGACCTGCGCTCCACCGCTGGGATAGATGGTGGTCTCGCCCTCGAGACGCTCCGGGTGGAGCAGGGCCGCCACCGCAAGCCTGCCCGCATCATCACCCGTGATCCAGCTCAGCGGGGCGTCGCCGAACGAATTCCGCAGCACACCGCCCTCGGCAAGGTCCTGGCGATGCAGCAACTCGATGTTCTCGGCGAATAGCGCGGCGACCCGGAGATTGATGGTCGCCAGATCAGCCCATTGCAGGACTTCTTCCGCGAGCCAGTGCGCTCGACCAAGCTCGGACGGGCCGTCTGGCCGCGAGACGCCCATCGACATGACGACGACCTGCTTCAGGCCCGCCTCGCGGGCGGCGGAGGCGAAATTGGCCGCTCCATCGACCACGCCCGCCGCGATCGGATAGGTGAAGTAGGCTGCGGTGACGCCAGCAAGGGCCGGCGCCAGGGAACGACGGTCATGAAGATCACCGACGATGGTCTCAATGCCGCGGGCGGCCAGTGCCCGCGCGCGATCATCGTCACGCCGGACAAGCGCGCGAACGTTATGGCCACGCGCCTTCAACTCGGTCGCCACGAAGTGGCCCGTTCCCCCGTGTAGACCTGTCGCGCCCAGCACAAGAAAAGACTGTCCGTCACGCATCGGCTACCTCGTCACACTGTCTGAAGGGTTCGAAATTCACACGACTAGCGATAGTGCTCGGCCGTCTGTCCGGAGAGCGTCGAGGCCATGAATTGCCGCCTCAGCGACTCCATTTTTTCCCAGACCTCAGGGTCGAGAAGGGACGGCATGGTGACCGGTTCCCCCCTGTCCAGCCCGATCATGGCGGCGCCGACAAGCTGATCAGCGGACAGATAGCTGGAGTCCGGAAACACCGACCCGTCCATGCCCTGCGAGCTGAAGAACTCCGTTCGGACGGGCCCGGGCATGACGAGCTGGATGCGAACCGCGCTCTCGGCGAACTCCAGCTGCAACGACCGGGTGAAGTTGAGGACGAAGGCCTTCGATCCACTGTAGGCCGCCGCCGCCGGGGACGGCGCAAAGGCGAGGACCGAACCGATGTTGACCAGAAACCCCTCTCCTCGCGCCTTGAAGCCAGCGACGGCGGCGCGAGACAGGCGGGCCAGGGCAACGACGTTGAGCCGGATATTGCGCTCCAGCACTTGCGACGAGGCGGCGGTGATCGGCCCCAGCCCGCCGGCGCCAGCATTGTTCACCAGCCCGCAAAACGCCTCCTGCTCCAGCCGACGCTCAAGGCTCTCCAGGTGGTCGACGTTCTCGAGGTCGGCGACCAGGACCTCGACGTCAGCGTCCCTTTCGGACCGCAGACGGTCGGCCAACTCGTCCAGCCGCTCCTTGCGGCGCGCAACGAGGGTGAGGCTGTAGCCGAGTTCGGCAAGGCGCCGCGCATAGGCGGCCCCGATGCCGGAGGAAGCGCCGGTGACCATCACCCGGCCGGTCCTGGGATAGCGTGACATCGTCATCCTCCGGTTCAGTCGTGGGTGCGCGGCGAGGCGCGGTTTTCGGCCATCCAGCGCTTCTCGTCCTCGGTGCCTTCCCTGGGCGGGAAGTAGCCCTGGATGGTCCACAGATCGAACGGGGTCTCATCGACGTGCAGCTCCCAGCCGTAGCCACGGTCGGCGACGTAGGGGGCGAAGATCTTGTTCATCCGCTCGAAGAACCGGACCTTGACCTCGTCCGACGGGAAGGTCCGGGCGATATGGTCCACCCAGATGCGGACGAAATCGTTGCGCGGCTCGCCGCCGATGTAGAAGTCGTCGGCCGCGACCTCCTGGAAGACGACGCCGACATAGAACCGGGGCATGCCGCGCGCATAGACGTCGGACAGGGCCTGCGAGATGGCCTTCTTGTCTTCGGGCGAATACGCGCCGACGGGGTGATAGATTTTCCACAGAGGCATGGGTCGCTCCCGCTATTGGGGTGATGAAGGGGGGGTCAGTTGAGGCCGTGAACCAGCAGGAAGCCGGCCAGGGCCGACACCACGCGGCCCGGTTGTTCCTGCTGCACGAAGTGGCCGACGCCCGGCCAGGCGTGCAGCGTCAGCGGCGCCTCGACCCAGTCCCAGACCCCGTTCAGGCCCTCGGGCAAGGCGTAGGCGTCGGCCAGGCCGTGGATCAGCAGGGTCGGCGCCTTGACCGGCGGCGGCGTCGATTCCCACACCCGATAGGGCGGAGCCGGGAACTGCATCCGGTAGTAGTTCATCGGCGCGCCCAGATCGGTGCGGGCGAAGGCCTCGTCATGGCGGACGCGGTAGGCCGGATCGGTGATCCAGGCGCCAAGGCGCTCCAGCGGCGTGGCCCGCTCGGCCCCCGGCTGCTGGAAGGCGCGGACATAGGCGCTGGCCGCCTCCTGCCTGGGGTTGGTGGCCAGTTCGCGGGCGATGGCCCAGGGGTGGGGCATGTCCATGACCACCAGTCCCTCGACCAGGTCGGGCCGGATCATCGCCACCTGCCAGGCCAGCCAGCCGCCCCAGTCGTGGCCGACCAGCACCGCGCTCTTGGCGCCGCAGGCCTCGATGGCCGCCGCCACGTCGCCGACCAGGGACGCCAGGTCGTACGCGTTGGGGTTCAACGGCTGGTCCGACAGGTTGAAGCCCCGCAGGTCCATGGCGGCGACCCGGTGAGTCTTCAGGAAGGGCGCCATGACCGCGTGCCAGGTCAGCCAGTGATCCGGGAAGCCATGGATGAACAGCATCAACCGACCGACCCCGGCCGTCGCCACATGGATCTTCGTGGCCCCGTTGCGCGCATAGCGGTGGTCCACGGCCTGTTCGATCTGGGTCAGGGTATCGGACGACATCGGAAGCTCCCTCCTGTTAGATGTTGTTCATCATCTATTTTTAGATTAGATGTCAGTCAACATCTTTTTTCGCAGGAGGTCGGCCTTGCGTGTCAGCCGTGATCAGGCCCGTCAGAACCGCCAGCGCGTGGTCGCCACGTCGAGCGCCCTGTTTCGGGAGAAGGGTGTCGAAGGCGTCGGAATCAGCGAGCTGATGAGCGAGGCTGGCCTGACCCACGGCGGCTTCTACAAACAGTTCGGCTCCAAGGCCGAGCTCATCGAGGAAGCCTGTTCCTTGGCGCTCGACGACACCATGGCCTTCTGGGACGGCTATCTGGAGGGCGCCGCCGAGCCGCGGGCCCGGTTCATCCGGGCCTATCTGTCACACCAACAGCGGGACCGTGTAGGCGAAGGCTGCCTGCTGCCGGCGTTGGCAGGTGAAGCCCGGCGGGAAACGCCCGCCATTCGCGGCGTCTTCACACGGGCGATCCGGTCCTACGCGGATCGACTGGACCAACCGGTAGAGGCGCGAACCGGCCAGACGCGCGCCGAGGCTCTTTCGACACTCTCGGAAATGGTCGGCGCCATACTCCTCGCCCGCGTCACGGACGACCGTCAGCTCTCTGATGAAATACTGGACGCCGCCCGGCGGCATATTCTCGGTGCTGAGCCGAACGGGGACTCAACCCGGTAGTTGGTGACCGACAAGCCCCTCGTCGATCGTCCTGGCCGGCGCGGCGCGAGGGTCGCGGTTGACCAGTCTGGCGGGAACGCCGACGGCCGTGCAGCCGGCCGGAACAGACCTGAGCAGGACCGACCCCGCCGCCACCTTCGCGTCGTCGCCGATACTGATATCGCCCAGCACCGTTGCATCGGCCGAGAGCAGGACGCCGTTCCCGATCCTGGGATGGCGGTGGCCGCGATTGGAGCCGACTCCGCCGAGGGTCACGCCCTGCAGTATAGAGACACGGTCACCGACGATGGCGGTCTCGCCTATGACGACGCCGACTCCATGGTCGATGAAGACCCCCCGGCCGATACAGGCGGCAGGATGGATATCGATGTGGAACAGTGCGCTGGAGCGACTCTGCAGCCAGGCGGCCAACGTCTCCCGACCCGTGACTTGCAGGACATTCGCGATGCGGTGGGTCTGCAACCCCAGGAATCCTTTGAAGAACAGGAATGGCTTGAGATAGCCAGCGGAGGCCGGGTCGCGCTCTACGATGGCGTTGAGGTCATGCTCGGCCATCTCGACGATCGAAGGGACGGCTTCGTAGACGCCGTCAATGATCCGCCCAAGACTCATCGCCTCCAACGTCTCATCACCGAGTTTGCGAGCGAGGTTGCGGCTCAGCGCGCCACCCAGGCTATTGACGTTCAAGATCGTCGCCGCCAGCAGGCTCGCCATTGCCGCATCCGTTGCGGCGGCGCGGGTTGCTTCCTGGTGGAGCAATGGCCAGACCAGCAGCCCCAACGGATCTGCGTTGTCGGATCGTTGACTCATCGCGCCGGGCTCTGCTGTGGGGTCCGCCATGAGCCTGAACCCCCGGCGGCGATCGCGCCAGCGGCGGATCGGCCAAAAGACAGTGCCGTACTTGTCAGCCCCGCCGCATGGCCGGTGGAGACCTCAGCCGCCCCTTACCGCCCGCCAGCCCGCCGCAGGATGGCCTGCTGCATCAGATCCACCGGCATGTCCGCCTCCGCCAGGATGGCATCCCGGATCGCCCTCGGCTCGCCGAACAGGTGCCCCTGCCCAAACGCCATGTCGAGGTCGAGGATGTCGACGATCTGGCGTTCGCTCTCGACCTTCTCGACGATGGTCTCGACGCCGTAGCGGCGGGTCAGGCGGGCGAAGTCGGAGGCGTGCAAATCGGGCAGGGAGCGGATGATCAGCCGGCCTTCGGTCTCTTCCAGCTGGTCGAGCAGCATCTGGGCGCCGACCTTGATGAACTTGATGTCGGCCCGGGCCAGGTCCTGGAAGTCGAGGTCGAGGTCGGTGACCTTGTCGAGGCTGAAGCGGAAGCCGAGGTCGGCGAGGCGGGCCATGTGGCGGGCCTCGACCGGGCCGCGCTGGTCAAAGGCGGCCTGGCCCAGTTCGAAGATCAGGGCCCCGGCCAGGTCCTTGTTGGCCGACAGGAATTCCAGGAACTGCGGGAAGAAGCTCTCGTCCGACAGGCTGCCCAGGCTGATGTTGCAGAAGATGCCGACTTTACGATCCTGGCGGGCCAGGCGGCGGACGATCTGCACGCAGCGGAAGAGGAGCAGGTTGTCGATGGCGGCGACCAGGCCCATCGGCTCGGCCACCGACAGGTATTCGGCCGGCATCATGACGCGGCCGGTCTCGTCGCGCAGGCGGCTGAAGCTCTCGTAGAAGACGGTGCGGCGCTGGGGCAGGCTGACGATCGGCTGCAGGTAGAGATCGACGCGGTTGTCGGCCAGGGCGTCACGGACGGTGTCGAGCAGGGCCGCCGACTGCGGGTTGCGGCCGCGGGTCTGGCCGCGGGCGGCGCTGACCTGGTGGGTGAGCTGGTCTTCCAGCCGGTCGCTCATCTTCTGGACCAGGTCTTCGAGCTGATGGACCTCGCTGGTCAGCGCCTCGGAGCGGCGCATGGCGTCGACGGCGACGGTCTCGACGATCTCGCCGAGCTTGGCGTCCACCTTCTCCAGCTGGTCGGCGAGGATCAGGTTGGCCTCGCGGACGGTGTTGATCTCGTCGCTGAGGCGGGCGTTGTCGAGGGCCATGGCGATCAGGCCATGGAAGGCGAAGCAGAGGCCGAGCGCGCCGATGAAGGTCGCCAGGCCGATGGCCAGGCCCGCCTCATGGCCACGGCCGACCAGCACCGCGACCACGAGGGCGGCGGTGATGTAGAAGGCGGTGAGGAGGCCGAGTCTGAGCTTGCGCATCTGTCCACGCTGGCGAATCGCCGGTTCAGTATCGGCGAGCGAACATCATGGTGTCCAAGGTCTTAACGACGCATTGGGGGCGGCATGAAAGTTTCTGTGCGATTCATTCGCATCGACACCGCCCGTCCGGCCTGATAACGGTTCGCAACTTTTCGTCGGGATGGTCATGTCGAAGGTTTTTTCTGAGTCCGGAGCCGCTTCGGGCCTCGATGCCCGGGGCGAACCGCTGGGCGCGGCGCGGGCCGGGCGGCCGGGGGTGATCGTTCGCGTGGACGGGACCCTGGCCGACGCCGGGGTGCTGGGTCCGGAGGAGCTGGAGCGGCGCCTGCTGGAGCTGGGCTTCGTCGAGGGGGCGCGGGTCGAGATCGTCGAGCAGGGGCTGTTCGGGGCCGATCCGATCGCCGTGAAACTGGATGATATGCGGGTGGCGCTGCGCCGGCGCGAGGCGCGGGCGATCGAGGTGAAGTTTGACTGACGCAGTTCTCAGCCCGGCGCCCCATTCCCCTGTGAAACTGGCGCTGGTGGGCAATCCCAATTCCGGCAAGACCGCCCTGTTCAACGCCCTGACCGGCAGCCGCCAGAAGGTGGCCAACTACGCCGGCGTCACCGTCGAGCGGAAGGAAGGCCACCTGACCACCGCCGCCGGCCGGCGCGTCAGCGTGCTGGACCTGCCGGGCACCTACAGCCTGCGGGCCCGCAGCCCGGACGAGGAGGTCACCCGCGACGCGGTGCTGGGCCGCCTGACCGGCGAGCAGGAACCGGACGTGCTGATCGCTGTCGCCGATGCGACGAACCTGCGGCTGGTGCTGCGGCTGATCCTGGAGCTGAAGCAGGTGGGGCGGCCGTTCGTGCTGGCCCTCAACATGTTCGATATCGCCCAGCGCCAGGGGCTGCGCATCGATGTCGAGGGGCTGTCCAGGGAGCTGGGCGCGCCGGTGATCACCACCGTCGCCACCCGCAAGCGCGGCATCGACGACCTGATCGCCGCCGCCGAGGCGCTCTACGAGAAGCACCTCGAGAACCCCAACGTCTGGCGTGAGCCGAGCGCGGCGGAGATCCGCGCCGCCCACGGCGAGGCCCAGCGCATCATGCGCACCTATGTGAAACCGGCGGAACGGCCGGACACCTTCACCGGCAAGGTCGACGGGGTGCTGCTGCATCCGGTGCTCGGCCTGGCCGTGCTGTTCGCCATCCTGTTCCTGATGTTCCAGGCGGTCTTCACCTGGGCGACGCCGCTGGCCGACCTGCTGGAGGCCGGGGTGCTGGGCTTCGGGGCGCTGGTCGCGGGCCTGTTGCCGGACGGCCTGGTCCAGAGCCTGCTGGTCGATGGCCTGATCGCCGGGGTCGGCAGCGTGGTGGTCTTCCTGCCGCAGATCCTGATCCTGTTCTTCTTCATCATCGTCCTGGAAGACACCGGCTACATGGCCCGGGCCGCCTTCCTGATGGACAAGCTGATGGGGGCCGCCGGCCTGCACGGCCGCACCTTCCTGCCGCTGCTGTCGTCCCTCGCCTGCGCCATTCCCGGCATCATGGCGACGCGGGTGATCGACCAGAAGCGCGACCGGCTGACCACCATCCTGGTGGCCCCGCTGATGACCTGTTCGGCCCGCATCCCGGTCTATGCCCTGATCATCGCGGCGCTCATTCCCAATGAGAAGGTCTGGGGCTGGATGAGCCTGCAGGGGCTGGTGATGTTCGGCCTCTATGCGACCGGCATCGTCTCGACCCTGATCGTCAGCTTCATCATCCAGCGGCTGTTCTGGCGCACGCGCAGCGAGCCCTTCATGATGGAAATGCCGGCCTACAAGACGCCCGACGCCGGCCTGGTGCTGCGCCAGCTGTCGCAGCGGGCCTGGATCTTCATCGAGCGGGCCGGGCGGATCATCCTGCCGCTGATGGTGCTCGTCTGGATCCTGTCGACCTTCCCCTATCCGCCGGAGGGCGCCCCGGGGCCGGCCATCGACTACAGCTTCGCCGGCATGATCGGCCACGCCATCCAGCCCTTCCTGGCGCCGATCGGCTTCAACTGGGAAATGAGCGTGGCCCTGATCCCCGGCATGGCGGCGCGCGAGGTCGCGGTGGCGACGCTCGGCACCATCTATTCGGTCGGCGATGTCGAAGGCTCGGGCCTGTCGGTGCTGGAAGGCATCGTGCGCAGCCAGTGGTCGCTGGCCACGGGCCTCAGCTTCCTGGCCTGGTACATCTTCGCCCCGCAGTGCGTGGCGACGCTGGGCGTGGTCAAGCGCGAGACCAACAGCTGGACCTGGCCGGCGGTGATGTTCTTCTACATGCTGGCCCTGGCTTATCTGGCCTCGTTCCTCACCTACAATGCCGCCGTGGCGCTAGGCTGGGGCTGACCGCAAAAAGGCCTTGGATTGGCGCTTGAGAAGCGGCACACGCGTCGCTGACCCTGGCCGAAGGACCCTTGCGTTGAAGCTCTCCCGCCTCCCCGCCCTCGCGGCGCTCCTGCTCTCCGCCCTGTTCGGGGGTCTCCCGGCGCTGGCGGCCGAGGCGCCGGCCAAGGTCCCCGTCTTCGCGGAGGGCCGTGTGCTGGGCGATCCGAAGGCGCCGGTGACCCTGCAGGCCTACCTGTCGTTCGGGTGTCCGCACTGCACCGACTGGTATGGCGAGACGTTTCCGGAGCTGAAGCGCCGCTACATCGACACCGGCAAGGTGCGGCTGGTGATGGTCGAGATGCGGGCCGGCCACGCCCGTCTGGCCGAGGCGGGGGCCATCGCCGCCCGCTGCGCGCCGAAGGACAAGTATTTCGTCGTCGCCGACGCCCTGTTCCACACGCGGCCAAAGCTGCTCAAGGGGCCGCGCGACAAGGACGACCACGGCCAGCAATTGCTCAATACCGAGGCCTGGGTCGAGGAAGCGGTCGGCAAGACCGGCATCGACATGACCGCCTGGCGGGCCTGCGACAAGGCCGCCCAGGGGGCCGCCTTCGAGGCGCGCATGGAAAAGGCCATCAAGCAGTACCCCGGCTACGAGGGCGGCACCCCGGTCTTCCTGTTCAACGGCGAGGCCGGCGAGGCGGGCAACCTGGACTGGGCTGAGTATTCGATCAGCCGCGCCAGCAAGGCGGCCGGCAAGCCGCTGATCACGGCCGACAGCTACGACCTGTTCTGCGCCGGCGGCCTGACCCCGGCCGGCGGCGACGAGGCTGAAGCCTTCGAACAGCGCTGGAGCCGCAAGGGGGCGCTGTGGCGGCTGACGCGCGGCGGGCCCGAGGACAAGGGCGCGCCGGCGGTGATGGAAGGCGGGGGTCAGGTGCTGAGCGATGGAACGCGCCAGTACCTGCTCGACGGCAAGAACGATCTGAAGCTGAAGGGCGGCGACGGCCAGACGCTCGATGCGTCCTGCGCCCAGATCGCGCCGACGCCGTTTCCGGGGTAGCCGATCAGTTGGTCCAGGACGGTTGGACCAACTTTCCGACCTGTGTTAGTGTCGGTTCATGACGATCCAGATGAACATTGCCGAGGCCAAGGGGAAGCTCTCGGAGCTCGTCACCCGCGCGGAAGCGGGGGAAGAGGTCGTTCTGGCGCGGAATGGGAAGGTGGTGGCCCGCATCGTGCCGACGACAACGCCTCAGAAAGGACCCCGCAAGCTGGGCGCTTGGGCTCATCTGGGGCCGCTGGAAGACCCCGACCTTTTCCTGCGCCCCGATCCCGAAATGGAAGCCTGGCTTGAGGCGTGGGAGAAGGCTCCGCTCTGCCCTGAATGAAGCTGCTCCTAGACACACATGTGCTCATCTGGGCGGCGAGAGCTCCGGAGCTTCTCAGTCCGCTCGTCCAGAACCTGCTGGCAGACCGTAAGAACGAACTGCTCGTCAGCGCCGTGGTGGCTTATGAAATCGAACTCAAGCGAGATCGCGATCGGGACATTGCCGCCCTGCCGGCTCAACTGACGCCAATCCTGCAGCAGATGGATATGAACTGGCTGCCCCTGACCGACCGTCACGCTGTCCTGGCCGGCAGACTGCCGCGTATCCATAGGGATCCATTTGATCGCTTCATGATCGCGCAGGCCAGGATCGAGGACGCGACCCTGGTGACCAGGGACCGGAAAATCCCGAGCTACGGCATTCCGACGATCTGGTAGCCCTAGCGCGTCGGAACCGGGGTCTCGCCACGGTAGTCGTAGAAGCCCCGGTTCGACTTGCGGCCGAGCCAGCCGGCCTCGACGTACTTCACCAAGAGGGGGCAGGGGCGGTACTTGGAGTCCGCCAGGCCTTCGTGCAGCACGTTCATGATGCTGAGCACCGTGTCCAGGCCGATGAAGTCGCCCAGCTCCAGCGGGCCCATCGGATGATTGGCGCCCAGCTTCATGGCGGTGTCGATGCTGTCCACCGTGCCGACGCCCTCATAGAGGGTGTAGATGGCCTCGTTGATCATCGGCACCAGCACGCGGTTGACGATGAAGGCCGGGAAGTCCTCGGCATTGGTGGTGGTCTTGCCCAGGCTGCGGGCGAAGTTGACCGCCGTCTCGTAGGTATCGACGTCGGTGGCGATGCCGCGGATGACCTCGACCAGCTTCATCAGCGGCACGGGGTTCATGAAGTGCAGGCCGATGAAGCGTTCCGGCCGGTCGGTCGTCGAGGCCAGGCGGGTGATCGAGATCGACGAGGTGTTGGAGGCCAGCAGGGTGTGCTCGCCCAGGTGCGGCGCGAGACTCCGGAAGATGGCCTTCTTGATGTCCTCGTCTTCGGTGGCCGCCTCGATGGCGAGGTCGGCGGCGCCGATCAGGGCGACATCGTCGGTCTGCTTGATCCGGGCCATGGCCGGGGCGACGGCGGCGGCGTCGATGACGCCGCGAGCCGCCTGGCGGCTCATGTTGCGCGCGATGTTCTCCAGCGCGGCGACGATGCGCGCCGGGTCGAGGTCGTGCAGACGCACCTCATAGCCGGCCAAGGCACAGACGTGGGCGATGCCTGAGCCCATCTGGCCGGCGCCGATCACGCCCACCGACTTGATTTGCGACATCGACGATACCTTCCACAGGCCCTCGGGTGGGGCCATTCAAACTGAGGTCGGACCTTCTAGCACACCCTGCGGCGGGTTCGCCAAGTCTTTGCTGCATTGCAGCGAAACCCCAAGCCAATCAAGGGTCTGGCGGTCTCACGGGGGCGTGTCCGACGTTACCAAGACTTAATCCCACCGTCCGCATCCGTTCGCATATCCCGTGTCCTCTACCCCTGTGTAGACGGCGCGGATGCGTCGAACTTTTCCTCCCCCGGAAACAACAAGGACCTTGTCATGAACCGCATCATCCCCCTCGCCGGCGCCCTCCTGATCGCCATCGCCGGCGCCTCCGCCGCCAACGCCTCCGTCGGCTCCGACGCCTGGGTCGCCAAGACCAAGGCCGCGCTGCAGGCCAAGGTCGAAGCCGCTGGCCTGGCTGACGACGGCAAGACCGTGAAGATCAAGCTGCGCCTCGGCTCGGCCGGCGCCGACAGCGTCACCATCGCTGAAACCAGCGGCTCGGCCGACTTCGACACCGCCGTGAAGAGCGCCGCCAAGGACACTGATGTGACGCGTCCGCCGTCCGACCTGGTCGGCCGCACCGTGACCTTCACGCTCGGTCAGCCGTAAGGGACAAACGTCGGCCGACGGCCAAGGCCTCAGGCCAGGGCTGGCGTTTCTACGGGGAGGAGGTCTGGGGCTTCCTCCCCGTTTCCTTTTCAGCCCCCAAGACTCGCCCCCCCAATCCATCCCTTGCATCCCGAAGTTATTTCGCCTATTTCTGTCATAACAGAAACAGGCGAAATGCCATGCAGGTCCCTCCCGCCCAGATTACGCCGGCCATGCGCCGCTACGTCCTCCACTGGGGCGAGATGGGCCAGCGTTGGGGGGTGAACCGCACCGTCGCCCAGATCCACGCCCTGCTCTACCTGGCCGAGACGCCACAGCACGCCGAACAGATCACCCAGGCGCTGGGCGTTGCCCGCTCCAATGTCTCGACCAGCCTGAAGGAGCTGATGGGCTGGGACCTGATCAGGCTGGTCCATCTGGAGGGTGACCGGCGCGATCACTTCGCGGCCCGCACCGACCCCTGGGACATGCTCGAACTGATCGTCGAGGGCCGCAAGCGCCGCGAGATCGACCCGACCCTGGAGATGCTCAGCGCCTGCGTCGCCGAGGCCGAGGGGGACAAGGCCACGCCGGCCTATGCCCGCGAGCGGCTGAAAACCATGCAGGGCTTCCTGGTCCAGCTCGACGGCTGGCACCGCCAGATGCGCGATGTGCCGCGGCCGACGCTGATCAAGCTGATCGCTCTTGGCGGGCGCATCGCCAAACTCATCGGACGGTAGGGGAGGGTCGGTCATGGGGACGCTGGCGGGCTGGGTTGGACGACACAGGGTCCGGCCGGCGTCGCCGCCGCCCCGGGTGCTCGACTTCCGCCGCCTGGTCGGCGAGGCCGCCTGGAGCCGCCTGCCGCTGGCGGTTCGTGAACGCTTCGGCGTTCACCGCATCGGCGAGGAGATCGTCTATCCCGGCGAACTGGTGGTTCGGGCCAGCCGTTTCGGCCGCTTCCTCGCCCATGCCTGCCGCCTGATCGGCATGCCCCTGGCCCCCTGGACCGGCGAGGCCGTGCCCATGCGGGTGGTGGTGCGGATGGACGGGCGCGGCCTGGTCTGGGACCGCTGGTACAGCTTCGAGGGCCGCCCCGAAATCCTCGTCACCTCGCGCAAGCAGCTTGGCCGGGCGGGCGAGCTTCTGGAGGTGGCGCGCGGCGGTCTTGGCATGCGTTCGGAAGTCTCCGTCGAGGGCGGCGCCCTGCATTTTCGCGGCAAGGGCTATGTCTGGGTGCTGGGACCGCTGGTCGTCCCGTTGCCGACCCTGCTGACCCCGGGCGCGGCCCATGTCGTGCATGAGGACCTGGGCGGCGGCCGCTTCCGCTTCGCCATGCGCTTTGTCCATCCCTGGCTTGGCGAGACGATCTTCCAGGAGGGGGTGTTCAGCGATCCCTACTGAGTCAGCCGCACCGCGGCGGTCGCCGCCTTGTCGCCCACCCCGCCCGGGACCGGGACGCTGGAGCCGGCATAGTTCTTGTTGATGACCAGGTCCGGGTTCTCGTCGAGCTTGATCGACTTGGCGACGATGACGGTCCAGGCCGATTGGTCGGCGACGCGGTTCTTGCCCTTCACCAGCAGGGTGGCGTTGGGAATGTAGACGGTGCCGAGCAACTGGCGGGCGGCGCTCGACGAGATCTCGAAGGTGTGGTTGTTGTCGCGCGTGGTGGCGACCACGAAGCCGGCGTAGGAGCCCTGGCGGCGGCCTGAAAGGCGGATCTGGGCGCTGTCCTTGAACTGGAAGTCGGCGTCCTTGCCGAAGATCAGCACGACGTTGTCGCCGGTCAGGACGGCGTCCTCCTTGAGCTCCAGCTTGCCCTTCTGGAAATAGTGCTCGCCCGGCAACAGGGTGATCGTCGCGCTCTTGCCGGCGACGATGTTGCCGCAATGGATGCCGGGTAGCAGCACCAGCGGCAGGAGTTCGGCCAGCAGGTCGGTGGGCGTACAGGCGGCGCCCTGCTGGCCGATGGTCATCGCGGCGAACGGGTCGGGGATGACCGGGGCGTCCGTCTGGGCGGTCGGGGTGATCGGCCCGCTGGCCAGGCCCGAGGCCTGGACGATGCCGGCTGCAAGCGCGGCGCCGCCGGCGACCTTGATGTCGGAGTTGGAGTGAATCAGGCAGGCGGCCGCCGCCAGGTTGGAGGTGTCCTTCAGCTCGATCTGGTCGTTCTTGTCACCGCCGTGGCTGAGCACGCACAGGGGGGTGACGCCCATCCTCTGGGCGTTGGCGGTGATGGTGAAATTCCAGCCGCCGGGCGGCAGCATGTTGGCGAAGAAGCTGTTGCGGTTGACGGTCAGCTGGACCTGGACCGTGCCCTCATCGGTGTCGGGGGTGACGGAGGCGCCGTAGGTCATCCGGCCGGCCAGATCGGTCAGCTGGGCGGCGATGGTCGCCCTGGTCCGTTCGGCCAGGCCGTTGTTGTCGGCCATGCCCAGCTGCCTGGCGGCCATCAGGGCGGCGCTGTCGGCGATAGCCTGCAGCTTCTGCTTGTCGGCGCTGACACTGGCCAGGTCGATGCCGCCGAGGGCCAGGACTGAAATGGCGGGGACGGCCAGCGCGAAGGTCGTGATGACGTTTCCACGCCGGTCATCCCGCAGGCGGCGCGCCAGGCTGAGCAAGCGACGCCCGGCGGCCATCAGGGTATTTCCGGCCCGCCGGCGGCGGCTTCGACGGCGGCGGCGAAGGCGGCGGCCGCCTCGCGGAGTTGCGGATTGGCGCGCAGGGCCTGGCCCAGGAAGCGCGAACCCTCGCGGGCGACGGCCTTCAGCGCCGCGTCTGTTCTGGCGCGGTCCTGGCCGATCAGGCGGCGCTCCTCCAGCAGGAAGGCCTCGTTGGCGCAGGTGCGGTGCACGTAGCGGACCTGGTAGTTGAGCAGTCGCCAGTTGATCGGCTTGGCGATGAAGCTGGTGGCGCCGGCGTCGAAGGCGCGATCGATGGCGGCGGTGTCCTCGCGGCCCGTCACCACGATGACCGGCAGGTGTTCGGTGGCGGGATCGGCGCGCAGGGAGCGCAGCACCTCGAAGCCGTCGATGTTGGGCATGTCGAGGTCCAGCAGGACCAGGTCGGGCTTGTCGGCGGCGATGGCGGCCAGGCCCTCGGCCCCGTCGGCGGCGGTCTCGAGCCGCATGTGCTCGGAGGCCAGATGCACGGAGGCGAACTCGCGCAGGATGGGATCGTCGTCCACGAACAGCAGACGAAGATCGGCCTGCGCCGAGTAGTAGAAGGCCCGCCGAAGCTGGACCCGCGCCTCCATATTTCACTCCCCGACCGCGTTCTGAGTCCTCGTATTAAGCACAAGGAAATTAATGGGGCGTAACGTCGCAGGTGGCATAAGTCTCGGAATGAATGGAACTTTTGGTGATCGCTAAGTCGGGGGTCCGACGCAGAAGTTCGATCCGCACGCGCCTGGCCCTGCTGGTGCTGGCGTCGGTCGGCGTCGCCGTGGCGGTGATGACCCTGGTCAGCGCCGTTCGCGACGGCCGCCGCGAGGCCGCCCTGCAACTCGACCAGTTCCGCGCCGCCGCCGCCGTACTGGCCTCGACCAGCGCCGAGGCGACGGCGCAGAAAAGCGCCTCCAAGGCTTACATATCGCTGCGGGCGATCAACCTGCTTCCCGGTGTGTCCTATGCCCGCATCGAGACGCCGGAAGGGCGCACCCTGGCCGAAACCGGCTCCGGCGCCCGGCTGAGCCGGGATGTGCAGGTGGACGTCAAGGGCGGGGCCTCGACCGTCTCGCTGTTGAGATCGGGCACGGTCGAGGTGCGGGCCCCCGTCGTGTATGGCCGCGAGGCCGTCGGCCAGGTGGTGCTGCTGGGCGAGACCAGCGGCATCCTCGGCCGGCTGGGCGGGGCGCTGGTGGTCAGCCTGCTGGCCGGGCTGGTGGCGGCCCTGGTGGGACTGTTGGTGGCCTGGCGGCTGCAGCGCCGGATCACGGCGCCGATCCTGTCGCTGAAGGACAGCATGGCCGCCGTGCGGGCCACCCACGACTATGACAAGCCGACCCAGGCGGACACCCAGGCCGACGCCGAGATCGCCGAACTGGTCGAGGGCTTCAACGCCATGCTGGCCGAGGTGCGCACCCGCGACCGGCAGATCGCCGGCCATGTCGAGGGCCTGGAGCGGACGGTCAGCGAGCGCACCGCTGATCTGCGGGTGGCCAAGGACGCCGCCGAGAACGCCAACGCCGCCAAGAGCGACTTCCTGGCGACGATGAGCCACGAAATCCGCACCCCGATGAACGGCATCATGGTCATGGCCGAGATGCTGGCGGCCGGAGAGTTGCCGGCGCGGCAACGACGGTTCGCCGAGGTCATCGCCAAGTCGGGGTCCAGCCTGCTGGCGATCATCAACGACATCCTCGACTTCTCGAAGATCGAGGCCGGCAAGATGGAACTGGAGGCGGCGCCGGTCGATCCGGCCGAGATCGTCGAGGACGTGGCCAGCCTGTTCTGGGAACGGGCCCGGTCCAAGGGGCTGGATATCGCCGCCTATGTCGATCCGGCGACGCCGGCCAGGGTCATGGGCGATCCGACGCGGCTGCGGCAGGTGGTCGGCAATCTGGTCAACAACGCCATCAAGTTCACCGAGACCGGCGGGGTGATGATCACCGTCGAGCCCTATGAGGGCGGCATCCGGCTGCGGGTGCGGGACAGCGGCATCGGCATCGCGCCCGACAAGATCGGCAGCCTGTTCGGGGCCTTCACCCAGGCCGACCAGTCGATCACCCGGCGGTTCGGCGGCACGGGCCTCGGCCTGGCCATCTGCAAGCGGCTGGTCGAGGCCATGGGCGGCGAGATCGAGGTGGCCAGCGAGGTGGGCAGGGGATCGGTGTTCGGCTTCAGCGCGCCGCTGGAAACCGTGGAGGCGGCAGAGCCCTGGCCACAGCTGGCCGCGCCGGTCGGGCTGTCGCTGGCCGGGCCCTGCACGCGGGCGGTGACGACACGGTATCTGGCAGCGGCGGGCATGACGCCGCAGGCGCTGGAGGAGGCCGGCGCGGCGCTGGTTATCGCCGATCCGGCGGCGCTGGAGGGGACGCGGCTCGCGGCGCCGACCCTGGTGCTCGGCGAGTACGGCGATCCCCGGCCCGCCGCCCTGATCAGATCCGGCAGGGCCGACGCAGGCCTGATCCAGCCGCTGCGGCGGGGGGACCTGATGCGGGCCCTGGCCCAGGTGGCGGCCGGCGAGACCCTGACCGATCCGGGCGAGGCCGAGGCGGCGCAGGCGACGAACGCCCTGCCGGGGTTTGTCGGCCGGCGGGTGCTGGTCGTCGACGACAGCGCCGTCAACCGCGAGGTGGCCATGGAGGCCCTCTCGCGGCTGGGCGCCGTCTGTGACATGGCCGAGGACGGCCGCCAGGGGGTCGAGGCCACCCTCGCGGGAGCCTATGATCTGGTGCTGATGGACGGCTCGATGCCGCTGATGGACGGCTACGAGGCGACCCGCGAGATCCGTGCCCGTGAAGTGGACCGCCGCACGCCGGTCGTCGCCCTGACCGCTCATGTGGTCGGCAGCGCCGCCGAGCAGTGGCGCGAGGCGGGAATGGACGATGTGTTGCACAAGCCCTTCACCCTGGCCGGGCTGGCGGCGGTGATGGCCCGCTTCGTCGCGCCGTCGGCGGCGGCGGCGCCGGCCCCGGTCGAGCCGGTCAGCCTGGCGGCGACCGCCCCGGTCAGCGACCTGCTCGATCCGGAGGTCACCGCCGAACTGGCCCGCATGGCCGAGGCCGGCAAGGGGGACTTCGTCGAGCGCGTCCGCCGGCTCTACCGCGAGAACGCCGGCCCGGCCGTCGAGGCCTACCGCGAGGCCGCCAAGGCTGGGGATACGGACGGGGCCGCGCGCGCCGCCCATGCGCTCAAGTCGATGAGCCTCAACATCGGGGCCCGGGCCGTCGCCGAAATCTGCGCCGACCTGGAAACCCGGGCCCGGGACGAGGGCGTCGTCGATGTCGCCGGCGGCCAGCGGCTGCAGGACCAGCTGGCGGCGACGCTGGCAGTCCTCGACGCGCACACGCCGGCCCCCAAGGCCGCGCCGGCCCTGTCGTCGGAGGACGCCGCCCTGACCCTGGCGCTGGCCAAGGCGGCCGAGCGCGGCCAGTTCAGCCTGGCCTACCAGCCGCAGTTCAGCCGTGACGGCCAGTCGGTGACCGGCTGCGAGGCGCTGATCCGCTGGACCCACCCGACCCAGGGGCCAATCGGTCCTAACCGCTTCATCCCCCTGGCCGAGAAGGCCGGGCTGATGGGGCCGATCACCCGCTGGGTGATGCATCAGGCCATGGTCGACACCCTGCATCTGGAGGGGCTGCCGGTCAGCATCAACGCCAGCGCCCTGGACGTCGCCGACCCCAGCTTCGTCGACGACCTGTCGGCGATGTTGGTGAAGCATGCCTTCCCGCCGGGCCGGCTGGAGGTGGAACTGACTGAAACCGCCGTGCTGGCCGACGAGGACGAGGCCAAGGTCGCCATCGATCGGCTGCAGGCGCTGGGCGTCTCGGTGGCGCTGGACGATTTCGGCATGGGCTACACCAGCCTCAACCAGCTGCGCCTCTATCCGTTCAACAAGCTGAAGATCGACCGCTGCTTCATCGTCGGCTGCCCGGACGACACCACCAGCGCCACCCTGGTCCACGCCGTGATCAGCGTCGGCCGGGCGCTGGGCATGAAGGTGGTGGCCGAGGGCGTCGAAACCGAGGAACAGCGCAAGTTCCTGGCCGTGTCCGGGGTGCACGCCTTCCAGGGCTATCTGTTCGCCAAACCGATGCCGATCGATCATCTTGCGGCCCTGTGGGAGCGGCGGCTGGTGCGCGCCGGTTAGGGGATGAGACGATGCCGGACAACGCGCCGCGGAGCCTGAGGGCCAGGCTCTATCGCCAGCTCGACCCGGAGGCGCGCAACCGCGGCCTGTCGCCGACCAACTGGGCGCTGGCGGTGTTCATCGTCTTCGCCTCGCTGGTGGCCATCGTGGCCACCGAACCGACGATCCATGACCGAAACGCCCGGCTGTTCTTCCTTGCCGAGTTCGTCTTCGGCGCCGTCTTCGTGGTCGAGTACCTGGCCCGGCTGTGGGTGGCGCCCGAGCGGCCCGGGCCGGAAGGCGGCTGGCGCAAGCGTTTGCGGTTCATGTTTTCGTTCAGCGGCCTCATCGATCTCCTGACCATCATCGCCACCCTGACGCCCGGGGCGCCGGCCGGGCCGCTGTTGCGGGCCTTCCGCCTGCTGCGCGTGCTGCGACTGGCCAAGCTGGGGCGGATGAGTTCGGCCTGGCGGCATATCGGCGAGGCGATCAGTTCGCGGCGGGCCGAGCTGTTCCTCAGCCTGTTCGCCGGCATCGGGCTGATGGTGTTCTCGGCGACTCTCCTCTACCTGGCCGAGGGCGACGCCCAGCCCGACAAGTTCGGCTCCATTCCCCGCGCCCTGTGGTGGGCGGTGGCGACCCTGACGACCATCGGCTACGGTGACATCTATCCGATCACCCCGCTGGGCAAGCTGCTGGCCTCGGTGACGGCGGTGACCAGCATCGGCCTGATCGCCCTGCCGACCGGCATCCTGGCGGCGGCCTTCAGCGACGCCATGACCCGGCACCGCGAACGGGTGGCGGCGGGGGAAGAGGAAGACCACTAGAGGGGCCGGGCGAATTCCGCAGTCAGGACCCGGCGGGCCTCCATTGGCCATGCCGGGCTGCGGGGGTTATCGAAGCGGCTGACCATTATACCCCGGCCCGCTCGACCTACACAAAAAAGACGGCGGCGGTCTGGACGCGTCGAGGGGCAGCTAAAATCCCCGGATTCGTGGGCTTTTGCGTTGGCCGCTGTCCTGCGTTCGTAGGTCCGGGCGTAGGTCGGTCTGTAGGTCGATGCGCGGGGTTTGTGGGTCGAAAGCGCAACGCCGCGACCTACGCCGCCGGTCGAGGGCGCCGCGAGGGGCGCAAAGCGGGGTGAAGGCCGGGTGAATATGTCTAGACATATTCGTTAAGTGGTTGTGACAGAAGGGTTTTTCGGCCCTCGATTTCAGCCGAAGCGGTACCCGACCCCTGGCTCGGTCAGGATCACGCCCGGGCTCGACGGATCGGCCTCCAGCTTCTGGCGCAGCTGGCCGATGAAGACGCGCAGGTACTGGACGTCCTGTTCGTGGGCCGGGCCCCAGACGGCGGTGAGGATCTGGCGGTGGGTCAGGACCCGGCCGCTGCCGCCGGCGAGGGCGGCCAAGAGGTCGTATTCCTTGGGTGACAGGTGCACGGCCGCGCCGGCGCGGGTGACGCGGCGGCCCACCAGATCGATCTCGATGTCGCCCGAACGCATGATCTCCTCTGCCCCCTCGCGGCGCAGGCGGTGGCGCATGGCGACCCGCAGGCGGGCCAGCAGCTCGCCGACCCCGAAGGGCTTTTCGACATAGTCGTCGGCGCCGGCGTCGAGGGCGTCGATCTTCTCGGTCTCGCGGTCGCGGGCCGAGAGGATGAGGACGGGGCCATCGTAGAAGGCGCGCGCCTTGGCCAGCGCCTCCTTGCCGTCCATGTCGGGCAGGCCGAGGTCGAGGATGACGGCGTCGGGCGCCTTGCGGGCCAGCTCGCGCAGGCCGCTGGTCGCGTCGTCGGCGCGGATCGGCTCGTAGCCCGCCGCCTCCAGGGCGGGGCCGAGGAAGCGGTGGATCTGGGGCTCGTCGTCGATGACGAGAATGCGCGGCCGAAAGGCGGTCAAAGCAGGTGGTCCGGGGTGACGACTTCCTTGCGCAGGGAGATCAGAATGCGCGTGCCGCGTCCATCGTGAATGGGGCTGGCGGCGGCGATGCGGCCGCCCATGGCCTCGACGAAGCCCTTGGAGATGGCCAGGCCCAGGCCCGCGCCCTTGCCCCGGTCGGAGGCCTCCTCCATGCGGCGGAAGCGCTCGAACACCCGTTCGAGCTCGGCGGTCGGGATGCCGCGGCCCTCGTCCTCGATGGAGATGACGACGTTGCCGCGATCCTCATAGGCGGCGGTCTCGATGGTCGAGCCGTCGGGGCTGTAGGCGATGGCGTTCTCGAGGATGTTGACCAGGGCCTGTTCCAGCAGGCTGGGGTCGGCCATGACCATGCTGAGCTGGGCGGGGAAGTCACGGCTGAGGGTGCGGGTCTCCAGCCGGCGTTCGACCCGGGCGATGGCGGCGGCCAGCACGTCGCGAATATCGGTCCAGTCGCGGCGGGTCTTCAGGGCGCCGCCCTCGATGCGGGTCATGTCCAGGAGGTCGCCGACATAGCGGTTGAGGCGCTCGGCCTCCTCGCGGATCGACAGCATCAGGTCGTCGCGGACGGCCGGCTTCATGGCCTTGCCAAAGTCGATCAGGGTGGTGACGGCGCCCAGCACCGTGGACAGCGGCGTGCGCAGGTCGTGGCTGACCGAGTTGAGCAGGGCCGAGCGCAGGCGGTCGGACCGGCGCAGGGCGTCGGCGTCGGCGGCCTCGGCGGCGAACTCGGCCCGTTCGAGGGCGATGGCTCCCTGGTCGAGCAGGGCGAGGGCGAAGCGCTCGTCCTCTTCGGCGGCCAGGGCCTGCGGCTCCAGGCCGACGACGCCGGCCCGGGCCTTGACCCCCTGCAGGGGCCGGAAGGTCCAGGCGACGTTGGGCAGGGTGCCGGTGCGGGCCCCGGCCGGCTCGCCCTTTTCCCAGGTCCAGCGGGCGGCGGCGAGGTCGGCGGCGGACAGGGGGTCGAGGCTCGGGGCGCCGGCGGTGGCGATGATGTCGTCGCCGCCGGGCAGTAGGACGACGGCCTTGCCGCCGGTGGCGGCGGCCAGCTGTTCGGCCAGGGCGGTGGCGGCGTCCTCCTTGCGAGCGGCGCCCGACAGCCGGCGGCTGGAGGCCAGCAGGGCCGAGACGGCCGAGGCGCGGCGGGCGGTGGCGCGGGCCTGGTCGCGGACCCGGCCGGTCAGATAGCCGGTGGTCAGGGCGGCGGCGAAGAAGACGGCGAAGGTCAGGACGTCGGCCGGGTGGCCGATCAGCATCGTCAGGCGCGGTTCGAGGAACAGGAAGTTGTACAGCAGGGCCGAGACCGTCGCCGCCGTGACTGCCGGCCACAGGCCGAAGGCGAGGCCGGAGCCCAGCACGCTGAGCATGAAGATCATCGCCAGGTTGGCGTTCTCGACCTTGCTGTCGATCGCCCAGGCGACGGCCAGGGCGACGGCGACGAGGCCCAGGGCGCCCAGCTGGCCGCGCCATTGCAGGCGACCCTTGTGCGGGCGTGCGGGCGGGGCGGTGCGGCCATCGGCGGCGGCGTCGGTGATGATGTGAAGGGCGGCGCCGGCCGCCTCTTCCAGCAGGGCGGGGGCCAGGGAGCGGCCCAGCAGGCTGCGCCAGCGGGAGCGCCGCGACTTGCCGATGACGATCTGGGTGATGTTGTTGCGGCGGGCGTGGTCGAGGACGGTCTGGACCAGATCGTCGCCGGTCAGGACGACGGTCGAGCCGCCCAGCTGTTCGGCCAGCTTGAGGGCCTCGTTCAGCCGAACGCCGCCGGCCGGGTCCCCCGCGCCGCGATTGGGCCGCTCGATGTGGGCCACCGTCCAGGGGGCGTCCATCATCATGTCGCTCAGGCGGCGGCCGGCCCGGACCAGGGCCCCGGCCATGCCATCCGGGCCGATGAGGACCAGGATGCGCTCGCCCGCCGCCCAGGGGCCTTCGACCCCGGCCCGCTTCATGGCCTGGGTGAGCTGGTCATCGACCGTCTGGGCGGCGCGGCGCAGGGCCAGTTCGCGCAGGGCCGTGAGGTTCTCGGGCTTGAAGAAGCGGTCGGCGGCGAGGCGGGCGGTCTCGGGGACGTAGACCTTGCCGGCGGCCATCCGCTCGCGCAGCTCGGTCGGGGTGATGTCGATCACCTCGATGTCGTCGGCGCGGGAGAGGGCGCTGTCGGGCACGGTCTCGCGCTGGCGCACGCCGGTGATCTTCCAGATCACCTCGACGAGGCTTTCGAGGTGCTGGACGTTGAGGGTGGTCCAGACGTCGATGCCGGCGGCCAGCAGTTCCTCGACGTCCTGCCAGCGCTTGGGATGCCGGGAGCCGGGGGCGTTGGAGTGGGCGTATTCGTCGACCAGCAGGACGCCGGGCTTGCGGGCCAGGGCGGCGTCGAGGTCGAACTCCATCAGGGCCCGGCCCCTGTATTCGATGGGCCGCCGGGGAAGCACGTCCAGGCCGTCCAGCAGCGCCTCGGTTTCCTGGCGGCCGTGGGTCTCGACCACCCCGACCAGCACGTCGCCGCCGCTCGCCTTGAGGCGGGCGGCGGCGCTGAGCATCTCGAAGGTCTTGCCGACCCCGGGGGCCATGCCGAGGAAGACCTTGAGCCGGCCGCGCCCGGCCGACCTGGCGTCCGCCAGCAGGGCGTCGGGGTCGGGGCGGCGGGGCTCGTCGGGCGTCATCGCGCGGGACGTTGCTCCGTTCGGCTGGCGGCGTCGAGGGCCAGATTGACCTTCAGGACGTTGACGCGCGGCTGGCCGAGGAAGCCGAGCGTGGGGCCTTGGGTGGCCTTGGCGATGACGGCGCGCACCCGGTCCGGAGCCATTCCCCGGGCGGCAGCGATGCGGGCGACCTGGCGTTCGGCATTGGCCGGCGAGACGTCGGGGTCGAGGCCCGAGCCGGAGGTGGTGACGGCGTCGACCGGGATGGGGCTGGCGTTGTCGGCGCGCAAGGCGTCGGCGTCGGCCTTGATGCGGGCCGCGTAGTCTTCGTTGAGCGGGCCGTAGTTGGAGCCCGAGGAGCCGGCGGCGTCATAGCCCTTGCCGGCCGCCGAGGGGCGGGGGTGGAGGTAGCCCGGCTGGCTGAAGCCCTGGGCGATCAGGGCCGAGCCGACGACCTTGCCGTTGTCGACGACCAGGGAGCCGTTGGCCTGGGCCGGCAAGGCGGCCTGGGCGATGCCGGTGACCGTAAGCGGGTAGGCGAGGCCGAGGACGGCGGTGAACAGGGCCATCGAGACGAGGGCGGGGCGGAGGTGGGAGAGCATGACGCTTGTCTTTCAGAAGCTGGGAAGCGGGTGAGGGATTGACCTCTGGGCTTCCCTTCTCCCCTTGCGGGAGAAGGTGTCGCCGGAGGCGACGGATGAGGGGTCGCACCGGCCCCAGGGTTTGATGTGGGCGCCATCGAGCGCAGCTTTGAGGGTCATCGACCCCTCATCCGGCCCTTCGGGCCACCTTCTCCCGCAAGGGGAGAAGGGACCTCTCACGGCGGCTGCCCCGTTCATGGCCCACTGTTGTCGGCGAGGGCGCGCCATCACGCCCACCCCAGCGCCGAGACCACCAGGTCGATCAGCTTGATGCCGATGAAGGGGGCGACCAGGCCGCCGAGGCCGTAGATCGACAGGTTGCGGCTGAGCAGCTTGCTGGCGCCGATGGCCCTGTACTTCACGCCGCGCAGGGCCAGCGGGATCAGGGCGACGATGACCAGGGCGTTGAAGATCACCGCCGAAAGGATGGCGCTCTCAGGGCTATGCAGGCCCATGATGTTCATCGCGCCAAGGGCCGGCAGGCTGGCCACGAACAGGGCCGGGATGATGGCGAAGTACTTGGCGACGTCGTTGGCGATCGAGAAGGTGGTCAGGGCGCCGCGGGTGATCAGCAGCTGCTTGCCGACCTCGACGATGTTGAGGACCTTGGTCGGGTCGCTGTCGAGATCGACCATGTTGCCGGCCTCGCGGGCGGCCTGGGCGCCGGTCTGCATGGCCACGCCGACGTCGGCTTGAGCCAGGGCAGGGGCGTCGTTGGCGCCGTCGCCGCACATGGCGACGAGCCGGCCCTTGGCCTGTTCGGCGCGGATCATGCGCAGCTTGTCTTCGGGAGTCGCCTCGGCGAGGAAGTCGTCGACGCCGGCTTCGGAGGCGATGGCGGCGGCGGTGACCGGGTTGTCGCCGGTGATCATCACCGTGCGGACGCCCATGCGGCGCAGATCGGCAAACCGCTCCTTGACGCCGGGCTTGACGACGTCCTTGAGGTGGATGACGCCGACCAGGGCGCCGTTCTCGCTGCAGGCCAGGGGGGTGCCGCCGGAGCGGGCGATGCGGTCGACGGCCTGGCGGAAGTCGGCCGGGGTATCGCCCTCGCGCAGGTTCAGGGTCTTGAGCACGGCGTCGACCGCGCCCTTGCGCCAGCTGTCCTTGCCGGCGTCGAGGCCCGACTGACGGGTGACAGCCGAGAAGGCGATGAAGGTCGCGCCGTCGGGCGAGTTGGCGGTTATGCCCTGCTCGCGGGCCAGGTCGACGATGGAGCGGCCCTCCGGGGTCTCGTCGGCGAGGGAGGCCATCAGGGCGGCGCGCAGGGCGGCTTCCGGGCGCACGCCCGGGGCGGGGACGACCTCGGTCGCCATGCGGTTGCCGAAGGTGATGGTGCCGGTCTTGTCGAGCAGCAGGGTGTCGACGTCGCCGGCCGCCTCGACCGCCCGGCCGCTGGTGGCCAGGACGTTGACCTTCAGCAGGCGGTCCATGCCGGCGATGCCGACAGCGCTGAGCAGGCCGCCGATGGTCGTCGGGATGAGGGTGACGAAGAGGGCGCCCAGGATCATCGGGTCCAGCTTGACGCCGCTGTAGGCGCCCAGGCCCACCAGGGTGACCACCGCCACCAGGAAGACCAGGGTCAGACCGGCCAGTAGCACGGCCAGGGCCAGTTCGTTGGGCGTCTTGCGGCGATCGGCGCCCTCGACCATGGCGATCATCCGGTCAAGGAAGGTGGAGCCCGCCTCGCTGGTGATGCGAACCTTGATCCAGTCGGAGACGACGGTGGTGCCGCCGGTGACGGCGGACCGGTCGCCACCGCTCTCGCGGATGACCGGGGCGCTTTCGCCGGTGATGGCGGCCTCGTTGACGGAGGCGACGCCCTCGATGATCTCGCCGTCGGAGGGGATGACGTCGCCGGCCTCGACCAGCACCACCTCGCCGACGCCCAGCTTGTGGGCGGGGGTGGGGATCCAGGTTCCGGTCGTGGGATCGACCAGCAGCTTGGCCTTGGTGGTGACGCGGGTGGCGCGCAGGGCGTCGGCGGCGGCCTTGCCCCGGCCCTCGGCGACGCTCTCGGCCAGGTTGGCGAAGAGGACGGTGGCCCAGAGCCACAGCGCAATCTGGATCGGGAAGCCGGCGGGCTGGCCCGTGGCGACGGCGACAACGGCCGAGACGGTGGCCAGGGCGGCGACGACCTCGGTGGCGAGGATGACCGGGTTGCCGGTCAGCTTGCGCGGATCGAGCTTGAGGAAAGCCGACTTCAGCGCGTCGAGGATGACGGCGCGGGAGAGGGTGGCGGAGCCGATGGAGCGTTTGGCGCCGGTGGCGATATCGGACATGACGATGCGTCCTTGAAGGGGATCAGCGGGCCGCCGCCAGCACCTGGAAGTGCTCGACGATCGGGCCAAGGGCGAGGGCCGGGAAGAACTGCAGGCCGCCCAGGATCAGGATGATCCCGATCAGCAGGCCGATGAACAGCGGCCCGTGCGAGGGCAGGGTGCCGGCGGTGGGGGCAAGCTTGGGCTTGGCGGCCAGGGCCCCGGCGATGGCCAGCACCGGCACGATGTAGGCGAAGCGGCCGAGCAGCATGGCGATGCCCAGCGTGCTGTTCCACCAGGGGGCGTTGGCGGTCAGGCCGGCGAAGGCCGAGCCGTTGTTTCCGGCGGCGGAGGTGTAGGCGTAGAGCATCTCCGACAGGCCGTGCGGACCGCTGTTGAGCAGGCCCTTCAGCGCTTCCGGCAGCACCGCCGCCACGGCCGTGAAGCCGAGGATGGTGATGGGCAGGATCAGCACCGCCAGCATGGCGAACTTGATCTCGCGGGCCTCGACCTTCTTGCCGAGGTACTCGGGGGTGCGGCCGACCATGAGGCCGGAGACGAACACCGCCAGCAGGGCCATGACCACCATGCCGTAGAGGCCCGAGCCGACCCCGCCCGGCAGGATCTCGCCCAGCTGGATCATGAACATGGCGATGCCGCCGCCGAGCGGGGTGAAGCTGCCGTGCATGCCGTTGACGCCGCCGTCGGAGGCGCCGGTGGTGGCCGCCGCCCAGGAGGCGGTCGAGGCGGCGCCGAAGCGGACTTCCTTGCCCTCCATCGACGGGCCGTGCGGAACCGAAGCGGCCTGCAGGGCCGGCTGGGGGGTGAGGGTCTCGGCGGCGTAGATGCCGCCGGCCGCGGCGCCGACCAGGATGACCATGACGGCGGCCAGGGCGCGGGCCTCCTTGCTGGCGATGACCATGCGGCCGAAGGCGAACACGGCGGCCAGGCTGAGCACGTTCATGGCGACGATCTGGATCAGGTTGGTCCAGGCATTGGGGTTCTCGAAGGGGTGGGCGGAGTTGGCGTTGAAGACGCCGCCGCCGTTGGTGCCGAACTGCTTGATGATCTCCTGGCTGGCGACCGGGAACAGGGCCAGGGTCTGCTGGCCGCCCTCGAGCGTGGTCGCGGTGGTCGAAGCGGCCAGCGACTGCGGCACGCCGAGCGCCACGAGGACCAGGGCGCCGACGAGGCTGACCGGCAGCAGGACGTAGAGGACGATGCGCACGACATCGGTCCAGAAGTTCCCCAGCCCCTCCGCCCGGTCGGCGGCGAAGGCGCGGGCGACGGCGGCGGCGATGGCCAGGCCGGCGGCGGCGCTGACGAAGTTCTGCACCGTCAGGCCGGCCATCTGGCTGAAGGTCGAGACGGTCTGTTCGGGGACGTAGGACTGCCAGTTGGTGTTGGTCACGAAGCTGACGGCGGTGTTGAAGGCCAGGTGCGGCGACAGGCCCTCGAAGCCCTGCGGATTGAAGGGCAGCAGGTTCTGCAGGCGCAGGATGGCGTAGAGGATCAGGAAGCCGGCGGCGCTGAAGGCCAGCACCGATCCGGCATAGGCGACCCAGCCCTGCTGGTTGTCCCGCTTGACGCCCATCAGCGCCAGGGTCCCGTTCTGAACGGGTTTGAGGACCGGATCGAGCCAGGTGCGCTCGCCGGTCCAGACGCGTTTGAGCCAGGCGCCGAGCGGCCAGCTCAACGCCAGTGTGAGGCCGATCGTGAAGACGATCTCGGCCCAGCCCCGCCAGTCCATGCGAGGTCTCCTTTCAGAATTTGTCGGGACGAAGGAGGGCGGCGACCATGTAGATGGCCAGCCCGACGGCGGCGGCGCCGTAGAGAAGGGTGACCCACATGGTCAGACCTTCCGCAGCAGGACGGTGTAGAGGCCGAAGAGCGCGAAGGCTCCCAGCCCGAGGGCGAGAAAGAGGATATCGGCCAAGGCGGCTCTCCTGATTGAGGCCGCAAGGTCGGTCAGACGCGCGTCAGGGTTCGAGCCGGAAGGACCGGGCCGGGCATAAGGGCGGCATAAAGACGTGGCCGCGCTAGACGACCGGCGCCAGCGGAGCGGTCAGGATGCTTCTCAGCCCCGGAAGGTTGTCGCTGACGTCGAGCTGTCCCTGCAGCTGGCTGACCATGGCCGCCATCATCCGCGAGCCGAAGCCGTCGGCGCCGTGGCCCTTGCCAGTCTTCTTGCCCTTGCCGCGGTCGGCGACCAGCAGGCGGAAGCTGCCGCGGTGCTGTTCCAGGGCGATCTCGATCGGTCCCGGCCGGCCCTCGTAGGCGTACTTGTTGGCGTTGATGACCAGCTCGGTGAGGACCAGGCCGATGGTCACCGCCCGGTCGGTGGCGACGGTGATGGGGGCCAGGCTGACGGAGATGTGGCCGGCCCATTCGGACCCCATGCTGGACTGCATGTCGCCGATCAGCTCCTCGAGGTAGCGGGCCAGGTCGATGGTCTCGACCTGGTCGGCGCGGTAGAGGCGGCGGTGGACCAGGGCGACGGCCTGCAGGCGGCGCTGGGCCTCCTCGAGGCTGGCCTTTACCTCCTCGCTCTGGCTGGCGCGGCCCTGCAGGCCGAGGAAGCTGGAGACCAGCTGCAGGCTGTTCTGGATACGGTGGTTGACCTCCCGGATCAGGAAATCCTTCTGCGACAGCAGGGCCTCGCGGTCGGCCAGGGTCTCGCTGAGGCGGCCGTTGAGATCGCGCAGGCGGCGATTGTGGCGGACCTCCTGCAGGGCGGTGCGCAGCCGGCCGGCGGTCTCGATCTCGGCGGCGGTCCAGGGGCGGGCGCGGCCGGAGACGGTCTCGGCCCAGGCGTCGAAGCTGGCGCGGGGGGTGAGGATGCCGGCCTCGTCCGCCGCCGGCTTGTGCGGATTGCCGGCCCATTTGACGACCTGCAGGAACTCGGCCCGGAACCAGATCAGGACGAAGGGCTCGTCGGCCGACAGGGTCAGGGCCAGCACGCCGCTGGCCAGGCTCTGGAAGGGGCGGGCGCGGGGGTCGACCTCGCCCCAGCGGTCGCTGTGGACGGTCTCGACCACGGCCTGATCGGTCAGCCAGCCGACCATCTCGCGCACGGCGCTTTCGGGCGGGCATTCGCCGTCGAGCACCAGCCGGCCGCCGCGGAAGATGGCCGCGCCGTCGGCGTCGAACATCCGGCGCAGCTGCGGGATAGCTTCGGCCAGGCTGTCGTCCAGCGAGCGGTCGGGGATGAGGCCGCGCAGGATCTCGTCCTCCAGGCCGCGCAGGCGGATGCGCTCGCGGTAGGTCTCGGCTTCTTCCTTGGCCTTGATCTGGCGGGCCAGGCCGCCGGCCAGGGCGCGGCAGGCGGAGCGGACGTCGTAGCCCAGCTGGCGGGGCCCGGAGTGGTGGCAGGCGACCAGGCCCCAGAGCAGCCCGTCCTTGACGATGGAGATCGAGGCGCTGGCCCCGACGCCCATGTTGCGCAGGTACTGCATGTGGACCGGCGAGACGCTGCGCAGGGCGCAGTCGCTCATGTCCAGCGGCGCGGGCTCGGCCCAGGCCGGGCGCAGGGGCGCCGGCGCATAGGCGACGTCGGGGATGACCCGCACCAGGTTGCGCACGTAGAGGGCGCGGGCCTGGCGGGGGATGTCGCTGCTGGGGAAGTGGTGGTGCAGGAAGGCGTCCATGCCCGGCGCCGCATGCTCGGCGACCACGACGCCGGCGTCGTCGTCGAGGAAGCGGTAGATCATCACCCGGTCGTAGCCGGTGATCCGCGCGAACTCCTCGGCCGCCCGCTCGCACAGCCCGCGCAGGGTGGCAGCCCGTTCGAAGGCGCGGCCGGCGGCCTCCAGCGAGCCAAGCACCAAGGCGGCCGGCGGGGCTTCGGCGGCGCAGGGTTCCAGCTCGACCAGCAGATGGTCGGCGACCGGGTGGGCGGCGACGTCCCAGCAGCGGCCGTCGGGTCCGGTCCAGGGACCGATGTAGCTGCCGACGGCGGTGGAGTCGGCCAGGCGGGCGATGCGGCCGGCCAGGGCGTCGTCCAGCACCGCGCCGAGGCTGGCGCCGCGCCAGTCGTCGCGGCCGAGGATGGCTTCGGCGTCGCCGGCGACATAGGCGAGGCTGAGGCTGTTGCGCTCGACGACCAGCAGCAGGCCGTGCGGCTGGACGGCGCCGGGGATGTGGATCGGCTCGCGGTCGCAGGCGGTCAGGTCCGGCGCGGCGTGATCGAACGGCAGGTCGGTGACCTCGTCGAGGGGCTTCATGCCAGGGCCTCCTGCCGGGCGCAGAGCCAGGCGCGGGCGGCGGTGAAGCCGGCGACGCCGCCGCGGGCGGCCGCCTCGGCGGTTTCCGGCCGGTCCGGCGGGCATTCGCGGCCGAGGACGGCGAGGAAGCCTTTCCAGCGCGGACCGGTCTCGGCGCCGTAGGGGTCGAGGAAGGAAACCCCGTCCAGTCCGGCGCCCCGGCTGAGCAGGCGCTTGCGGATCACCTGGCCGCCGAGGGTCGAGCCCTCCAGCACATAGAGTATGCCCAGCGCCTCGGCCCGGCTGGCCGGCTTGGCCATAGGGCAGGGCGGCGGCGTGGCCTCGCCAAAATGGGCCAGGTCGCGGTCGAGCACCGGGCGGCGGCGGCGCGCCTCGTAGTCGAGCCCGGGAACGGCGGCCAGCCAGGGGGCCAGCACGGCCTCGGCCCCGGCGTGCAGGCCGTGGAACAGGCGCGCCAGACGCCGGCGGCCGGCGTCGCTGGCCAGGTGGCTGAAGATATCCAGATCGGCTTCAAGCGCTTCATGGGCGGCGCGGGTCTCGGCCCTCAACCGCGAAAGAACGTCCGTAGGCATTCCGTCGTCGTTCTCCCGTGGTCCGGGCCCCAGGGGCCGGCCAGCGTCTCGCATGTCCCACATACACAATATGGGTCAGGCGAAACCCGCGTTGTCGGGTAGGTGACACCCGAGCAGAGGAAAACGTCGTTGGGCCTCGAAAAGTTTCGTCAGGCGAAGACGGCGATGTTCTGCCTGCCGACGACCAGCGGCCGGCCGGCCTCGTCCCACAGGGTCATGGACTGACTGGAATAGCCGGCCCTGGTGACCTGCGCTGTACTTTGCAGCAGCCGCCAGCCGCGGTCGTTCTCCAGCGGCGGGGGCTGCAGGATATCGACCATCCAGGTCATGGTGCTGATCGGGGCCGAGACCGGCATCAGCCGCACGGCGGCCGGCGGCGGGGTGTCGGCCAGGGCGATCAGGGCGGCGGCGCCCATGCCGGCGTCGGGGTCGCGGTGGCGGCACCAGAGCAGCAGGTCGGGACGGTTCTTCGTGGTCCGCGCCTCGGCGCTGAAGATGGTCTTGCCGTTGGCCGGGCGGATCTGGAAGTTGGCCACGAAGCCCGGGCCCTTGCCCTCCGGATGCAGCGGCGGGCAGGTTTCCGGGTCGAGGACGCCCTCGGGCGCCTTCAGGTCCTCGTCGTCGATGGCGCTGTTGCGGCCGGCCCCGAAGGTGAGGATGGCGCGGGTGGCCAGGCCCGCCTCGCCGTGCAGGTCGGCCTGCACGAAGATGGTCGACTTGCCGCGCCGCAGGATCTCGGTCGACAGCTTCAGGGGTCCGGAGGCCGGACCGATGAAGGCGAACTGGCCGGACCGCAGCGGCGGGGCGTCCTGGCCGATCACCCGCTCGGCCGAGGCCACGCAGAGAGCGGCCGAGATGCCGCCGAACAGGGTGCGGCCCTGGCCCCAGTCGGGGGTGACGGTCAGGGTCGAGCCGTCGGGCTGGTCGGCCAGCTGGGCCAGCAGGGTGGTGAAGGGCGTGGTCATGGAGCCGTGCGTAGTCAAAAGAAATGGACGGGGCAAGTCTGACGGAACGTCAGGCGGCTTCCTCGGCGACGAAGCCCTTCCAGGCGGCCATATAGTCCTGGAAGGCCGGGCTGAGGCCCTCGCCGGCCAGGTAGGCGCGGGTGACCGGCAGGCTGACCGGCTTGAAGCCCGCGTCGGCGGCGGCCCGCAGCGGCCAGTCGTGGTGCAGGATGGCGGCGCGGCCGAGCAGGACGAAGTCGACCTTCTCGAGCAGGGCGGCGGCATAGGCCGGGTCCATGATCTTGCCGGCCACGCCCAGCCGGCAATCGCCGCGCGGCAGCTCGGCGAACCAGTCGATCAGGCTCTTGTCGGCGAACTCTTCCTCCATCGGCAGCTTGCCGACGTCCCACAGGCTCATGTCCAGATAGTCGATCAGGCCGCTGGTCATCAGCATGCCGGCCACCCGGCGGATCTCGGCCATCTTCAGCCCGAAGCGCTCGGGCGACAGCCGCAGGCCGATCTGGAAGTCGGGGCGGCAGGCGGCGCGGGCCTCGATGAGGATTTCGTGGATCAGGCGGGCGCGGTTGTCGAGCGAGCCGCCCCACTCGTCGTCGCGTGTGTTGATCTCGGCCGACAGGAACTGACAGAGGATATAGCCGTGGGCGCCGTGGAACTCGACGCCGTCGAAGCCGGCCTTCTGCGCCCGCACGGCGGCGGCCACGAAATCGGCCTTCAGCTGCAGCACCTCCTCGCCGGTCAGGGCCCGGGCCTTGAACTCCTCGTTGTCGGACGGACAGACCGGCGCCTCGCCGATGATCTCGGCCGGCGAGCGCATGCCGGCGTGGTGCAGCTGGACCACCGCGACGCTGTCGTTGGCCTTGATGGCGGCGGCCAGGCGGGTGAGGCCCGGCAGGTGGTCGTCGGACCAGATGCCCAGCTGGCCGGGAAAGCCCTGGCCGATGCGCTGCACATGGGCGGCGCAGGTCATGGTCAGGCCAAAGCCGCCTTCGGCCCGCATGACCAGCCATTTGAATTCTTCATCAGAGAGTTTGCCGTCGGCATGGCTCTGGGTGTTGGTCAGGGGCGCCAGCATCAGGCGGTTCTTCATGGCCGGGCCATGGGCGAAGGTCAGGGGCGCGAAGAGGGCGGCGTGGTCGGTCATCGGCGGCTTTCGTCGGAATTGGTTGGCTCAGCCATAGCCGGACGATGCGGCGATTGGGAACCCGAGGAATCCTGTGGCGGCGATAAGGACCGGGGAGGCCGAGGGTCACATTTCTACCTTTGCGGGATTTTTTGAGCCCCAAACGCTTGCGGAGCGACCCATGTTCTTTAATCTGGCTAACGGGGGACTGTGGGATGAAGCCTATCGACTGGCGGGACGTGGTGATCCGAACGCTGCTCGGCACGGCGCTGCTGTTTGTCATCATGCTGACCGACCCCATGGGTCTGGACGAGGCGACGGATCGCCATAGCGCCGATGTGGTCTCGCGCATGACCGCCCCATTCTACGGCGGCCCGACCCATGACGGGCGGCGGCGGATCGCCGTCGTGCAGATCAGCGACCAGACAATCAGCGATCCGGAGGTGGGCTGGCCCCCGCCGCGGATGTTTTATGCCAGGCTTTTGAAGCGGATTGCCGGCGGAACCAGCAAGCCGGCGGTCGTCTTCTTCGACTACGCCTTCATCAGCGAGACCGACTGGGAGGACCGGCAAGCGTTGTTGGACGCCGTCCGGGCGGTCACCAGCTACGATGACTGGAGCGAGGACGAAACCTGTCAGGCCTCCGCACTCGCGAAAATCCGCTGCATCGCGGCGGCCGGGGGCGTGCCTGTCATCATTGGAAAGGTCTATCCCCCCAACGCCTGCATCGGCCGGTACGAACGGCTGGAGCGCGACGGTGGGGATGATGTGCGGCTGTTTCACACGGCCGTCGTGGCGCCGCTTGGCTGGCCGGATCTTCCGACGACCTCTCATCTTATCCTGACGCGCCACGACTACGCGAAGACCCTAACCGAAGCCTTCGACGGTTCGGATATCGCCGACGCCGAGCGGCCGGGCCAGATCGCGCCGGGCTTGATCCGCGAATGCCAGGATCTCAACCCCGACGGCCGGCTCGTTCCGCTGCTGAGTGTCGATCCCGAAGCGGTTCCGGTCGCTGCCAAAGACCCGCTGCCTCCGAGGATGATCACTTGGTCGCCCCTGGGGCACCCCGGGAAGCAGGCAAGGGTGGCGCCGGATCCTTACGATCCCGGAGAGCCAGTGTTTGGCTTTGATGTGACGCCGGCGGCGGCCATGGCCCTCGCGCTCTGCCTGCATGACAAGACCTGGACGGGGCCAAAAGCGGCACTTTGCTCGGTGTTACGGCGGTCGGCGGAGACCGGCGCCATGCCGGCGCTGCAGGACGTGGAGTACTCCGGTCCTGAATGGGGCTCGATCTCTGACCCTCAGACCCGGGACAATCGAAAACTGTTCAATGGCGACGGAACGCCTTTCCCCGAAGAGCCGATCACGGAGGCCGAGTGTCGACGCGAGCATCCCACGATCAGCCGCGCCGTCGAGGTCGGTTGGGCGCAGCTGCGGTCCGGACTGGGAAAGGGAGCCGCCGCCGTCGCGGTTCCGTGCCCCTACCACCTGACCTTCGACGCCAACGATGTTCTGATCTCCGAACCGGAACTGCTCGACGCCGTCCGTTCGCAGTTGGCCGATCGGGCCGTCGCCATAGGCGCGGCGCAGGCGCTCAGCAATGACTGGATCGCCACGACTCTGAACGCCCGGCAGGCGGGCGTGCACTACCACGCCATGATGCTCGACAACCTGTTGGAAAAGGGCCTCGACCTGCGTCGCAAGCCGCCGGAAATCTTCGCAAAGGATGGTCCGCGCGGCGCATGGGGGCTCGATTGGCTAAAGCTCGACGGCGGCGAGGTGCTGGAAATTCTCTGCGGCGCTTTCATCCTGTTCCTGATCGAGCGGACGCGGGCCGACTTCGAGCGTCGGCCGACTGAGGAAACCTCGCTACCGAAGCCCTTCGAGGGCTGGCGCAGGGAGCGTGACCTGGCCCATCCGCTACGCTGGCTGGCCCGGGTGCGGCTGAACTATCGTGAATACTGGGAAGCCTCCTCCGAGGATCGATACCGCATCGGCCAGGTCATCCTGACCCTGACGCTGGCGATGATCGCCCTGGTTCTGTTGGTCGCCCTGACGATCTCCAATCACTGGGAGCCGCTCAATGTCGTCGGCCTGTTCACAGTCTCGGTTCTGTTTGTGGCCGCCGAACTCTGGACGCACAAGGGCTGGGCGGCCGTCTTTGGCCAGCTGACGGCCGTCCTGCTTTTCGCGCCCGGCTCACGTCGACGAAAATTCCGCGAGTGGTTCGGCCGGCCCGCGCAGCCCCCTGGTCCTACTCCGGAGCCCCCGGCGCTTGACCCCGCAACTCGTTCCGCCCGGCCGCGCAAACCTCGCGCCGCCGCCAAACCCCGCACCCGTCGAAAGGATAGTCCATGACCCGCACCCTGTTCGCCGCCGCTCTGTTCCTGGCAACGGCCGCCACGCCGGCCCTCGCCGCCGAGGCGCCGGTGTTCCCGACCACGCCGGTGATGAAGTTCATGGACGCCAATTGCATGGATGACGACGGCAAAGTCCCCGCCAAGGCGCTGACCGGCGCCACGGTGGTGGCCGAGAAGAAGGGTTGCCTGACCTTGAAGACGACGGACGGCAAGACCGTCTATGTCATGCGGCCGGCCAAGGCGGGCTGCACCAAGCGGGTCGCCCAGGGGCCGGTCGCCACCGTCACGGCCGGTTCGGCGGGAGCCAACGAATGCTGAGGTCACGACGGCTCGGCGGCGCCCTGCTGGCCGGCTCCGTCGGCCTGGCGCTGGCGGCCGGCGCCGTGGCGGGTGAGGTCAACGCCAGCCTCAAGCTGCGCTGCGAGGCGGCGGCAAACGCCTCGGCGAGCGTCGACAAGAACATCTTCGACAAGGCGCTCGGCTGGGTCGGTTCGGGCTTGAAGGGCACCGCCTCGACGCTCGGCGACCGCTTTTCGGTCAGCGGCAAGACCGGACCCTACGCCTGCTCGCCCGAGACCGGGGCCCGCGTCGCCGCCCTTCGCGCCAAGCAGGCCCAGGCCGAGGCCGACGCCAAGGCCGCCAAGGCCGGCGGTCCGGTCAAGTCCAAGGCGCTGAACCTGGCCCTGCAGGCCGACGCGGCGGGCAAGATGCGCCCGACGCTGTTCCACATGCCCCAGACCCAGGCCAAGCTGCAGCAGATCGTCAACAACATCGCCAGGACCTGGCCCTACAAGGACGCGACGGGCGGCAAGCCGCCGACCGTGCTGATCGACGCCAACCTCGGCTACAACGCCGAGGCGCGGGCCGACAACACCATCGTGCTGTGGCTGGGGGTGCTGGCCGATCCCACCGACGGGGTGTCGCAGCAGCTGGCCGACGGCGACCTCTACTGGATGCTCGGCCACGAGTATTCCCACCTGGCGCTCGGCCATATGGAGAGCGACGAGATGGGCGAGTTCCAGCGCCGCTTCCTGCACGACGTCACCACCATGATGAAGCGCGGCGCCATGCTGGAAAGCAGCATCAACTATGCCGAGACCGCGCCCGGCGCCGACGCCCCCGACCTCAAGGAGGCCTATCGCGACGCGCGCGAGGGCCAGCAGGGCCTGCGCTATCTGATGGACAGCATCCTCTATCCGGCCTGGGGCCGGATGCAGGAGGACGAGGCCGACGCCGCCGGCATCGATGCCGCCTACCTGGCCGGCGTGCCGCCGCGCACCGCCCATTCGGTCAACCAGTTCGAGGCCAGCGAGATCGCCATCGAGAAGCGGATCGAGGCGGTCCAGACCGCCATGACCCAGCGCGCCGACAAGGTGATGAAGGATCCCCGCTACCAGGAAGCGCTCAGGCAGGGAGACCTGGCCGGCGCCTTTGATCCGGTGCTGAAGGCCCTCGAGAAGGGCTTCTACGCCGGCATCCGCAAGTGGTTTACCGAGACCTTCAGCCGCGAGCACCGCGCCGCCGCCAACCGCAGCGACGGGATCGGCCGCTACAAGAAGGCGGCCTATATCCAGACCGGGCTGACGCCGGCCAACGCCGATCCGGTCGATGGCCTGACCGAGGAGCTGCTCAAGCTGCCCGAACTGAGGGCCGGCATCGCCACCGCCCGCCAGGTCAAGGCGGCGGAACTGGCGCTGGACGGCTTCCCGACCGACAAGGGGGCCGCGGCCAAGGCCATCGGCCAGGCTCTCAAGGGACCGTTCGCCAACGAAGCCTACGTCCGCTTCACGGCCCACCGGGTGTCGAAGGCCCACTTACGCTATGGCGAGGCCATCGCCCACCTGGAGGTCGCCGTCCGCTCGAAATACCCCTCGCCGGAATCCTTCCGCGAACTGATCCGGCTCTATGCCCGCAACAACCAGATCGACAAGGCGCGGCAGATGCTGGCCAAGGGGCGGGCGACCTTCCCCGACAGCGACTACTTCCTGCCCTCGGACATCCGGATCCAGGTGCGCACCCGCCAGTTCGACGCGGCCCACAAGACCCTCGACCTCTGTCGCGCCACCCGCCGCGAGCAGATCATGCTCAACTGCATGGAGGCGACGATGGAAGACGACTACAAGAACCTGTCGGAAAAGGACAAGAAGCGGCTGGCCGAACTGGCCCTGTGGGGTGAGGATCCCAAGGCCGGGGACAAGGGCAAGGGGCCGTCGATCCAGGACTCGATCAAGAAAATTCCCATGCCGTGGAACAAGAAGGGGCGTTGAGGATCAGGCGCTCAACTGTCTGAGCAGCGCCGTCTGCTGCCTGATCATCTCCGCCAGGTCGTGGTCGCGCAGGGCGTCTAGCTTTTCGTGCAGGGCCATGATCTCCAGCTCGGCCTTGAGGTTGACCTCGTAGTCGTGGCGGGCGGCCTCGCGGTCTTTGATGGCCTGGCGGTTCTGGCTCATCATGATCACCGGCGCCTGCAGGGCGGCCAGCATCGACAGCATCAGGTTCAGGAAGATGAAGGGGTAGGGGTCGAAGGGCTTGACCCCCGCGACGCCGAGCGCCCAGGCGTTGAGGCCGACCCAGGCGACCAGCACCACGCCGAACCCGATGATGAAGGCCCAGGAGCCGCCGATGGCCGCCACCCGGTCGGCCAGCCGCTGGCCGAAGGTCATGTCATCGGCGTCCGCCGACAGGTCGCGCGAGATGGCGCCGCGGGCGATGATCCGCTCGATGACCGTCCGCTCCAGCTCGGAAATCTCGTCGGCCGGGCGGCCGAGCAGTTTCCGCGAGGCCTCGTCGCAGGTCATGGGGGCGGGTTTCACGGCGGTCTCCGGGGTCTTGACGCCAAGGCTATCACCGTCACCGGCGGGCGGCGCTATCGAAGCGGCGACCATTATACCGCGGCGTGCCCCACCCACAAAAAAGCCCGCAGCCGCCCGAAGACCCGCGAAAATCGGCCAAGGCCCCGTATCTGTGGGGTTTTGCGTGGGGGCGGCGGCTGGGGATGTGGGTCGCGGCGTGGGTCGGGCGTGGGGGGAGGCGCGGGGAATGTGGGCCGAAAGTGTGCCGGCGCGACCTACGGCTCGGACAGGGGAGCGGGCGAGGGGTGAGGAACTGTAGGAAAGGTCTGAAATTGAAGATGAATATGTCTAGACATATTGGACTGAAGGCCGCTCTACGAGCAGGGCGGCGCTGAACTGGCGGGCCAAGACGCGGTAAACCCCAGCCCGAATGAGCACGTCCGCGTTGAGGATCGCGCCATCACGACGAACACGGTCGAGGGCTTCTTCTCGATCTTCAAACGCGGGGTGCGCAGCGTGTATCAGCACGGCGGATAGCAGCACCTGCAACGCTATCTGCAAGAGTTTGACTTCCGCTATTCGAACCTCGTGGCGGCGGGCGTCAACGACGCTCAGCATGCGAGAAAGGCATTCGCTGGCATCATCGGCAAGCGCTTGACCTATCGGCGGATTGACGGCCTTCAAGCCGCCTAAGAAGGTGGGGTCAAAGCGCCGCAGAAGGTCGCGCTGCAGGACGAAGAAATGAGCGACAAATGCGAACTTGCTCTGTTGAAGATTGCCTCCAAGAACGAGGCGGGCTCGTTTTCCGAAGTCGATCATTTCGAACTCGGACTATCCCTCGACGACATTGAGGTCAGCCACGGACGCCTGCTCTCAGCCGGTCTGATCAGGCCGTCGCCGGCGGGTATCGGCCAACTGACGGTTGGTGCAATCACCCATGCAGGGCGGGAGAGGCTGAACCAGCTTGGGAGTTGAAAGGCGGACACCATTCACAAGGCCTGCAATGGCTTCCGCATGGCCCTGATCTAGAGCGACGAGGGTAATGAAGCCGGGCGCCTCTTCATCGTAGAATGCAGATTTCTGATGGTGTAGGCCGCTCGGGTGCGGCTCAGACCAGATGACTTGAAACATTGTGACCTCACGGATGTCATGCGGCGAGCCTACCGTCACGACAGCACCGGGTTCGGCCTGACTTCCGAGGGCGCAGAAGACTGCTCTAAAGCTTGCCAGTCTACGCCTTCGCAGGCGGTGCATTCGACTTCTTCGGCTTGTTCTCCTTTGAGGGACTCACCTTAGGCTGTGGGGGTGTAGCCAGCATTCGGCGCAGCACATCATCAGGCTGGGGGGCTCGCTGAGCATGGAAGAAGCATCCTACAATTCGGCCGTCCACGACAGGATGTTTCTGTCATACGGCCTTTTCCTTGTCGTTTGGTCTACCTTCGAAGCGGTGCTTGAAGTGGCGACGATGAAGATCGCCAATATGGACCCGGTCCATGCTGTAATCGTGTCGTCTGGGCTGGGCTTCGAGCGCAAGGCCAGCATCGCCCGCTCGCTCATGGCACTAGATGGCGACCGCTACGCGACGGCGATCTCGTTGATCAACCAGATCACGCAGACCGCAGAGCGAAACGCCATGGTGCATGGCCAGATTCGCATCGGATCAGAGTCGATTGCGTTCGTGAAGCGAACGACGGATCAGAAGCTGCAAACTACCGTGAAGCGGTTGTCGGCAGACGAATTCGCAATCCGGGTTGCCACGGTGAACGTGCTTGTCGCCAATCTCCAAGCGAACCTAGAGATCACCGACGAAGAGTTGGAGGCCTACTCCAAGACCGGTCTGAACTTCCTCAAGAAGCCCTCTGGGTCGGGCATGCAGCCCAAGCGCAAGCCGTGAAAGTCGGCCCACTCGTAGAACATGCGCTCGACGGTCTTGATCATCTCGGGCGTGATGGCCTCGTCGGCGTTTGCGTCTTCGATCAAGTCCGTCATGGTTCAATATCTTGCAGTTGGTACGTCAAGTACATAATCGCCACATATTGGGGGCGTTGAACTGGCGGCTACACGCCGTGCACCATGCCCGCGACGAGTACGTCCGCGTAGGCCTTGGCGTGAACGACGTTGAACGTGCGGAAATCGCTCTAAAGGGCGTCGTCGGGCATGGCGCTGCACGGCTTGGCGATCTGGCGTGACAAGTCTTGAATACGGTATTATTATACCGCCAAAGGCCGCACGAAGTTAAGATCGAAACCCTTGAACTTGCTATTGCGATGAAGCGAACGATGGTCTGGACCTCATCGCAATTGCTAAGGTGATCGAGGCCTACTTGGCCGGGGCGTAATACCCATTCTTCACGACTGTAACGCACTCAGCGTAGGTGCTGAGAAGCCACTGGCGGTCAGCCGTGGCCGGCGCCCCCATTCCCCCGACGAGGCTTTTGCCTTCGTTCGAGGCGATGGTCTTCAGCAGCACATAAGCGACGTGCTCTGGCGAGTTCTCGCCCATGTGGACGACGGCGGCTTTGTCTGACATCGCGAATCTCTTTCTGCGAATCCAAACCGGAAACACTACCGTGAGTCGACGTTTTGCAAAGTATACAACCGCTACATATTGCCCGAGCCCCGGCCGACGGGCGTTCCGAGCCGTTCTGACCGCTACCTCGCGCAAGGCAGCGCCTTGGCGTCCTCCGGCCGTTCCTTGCGCTGGACCTTGATCAGCAGCGCCAGGACGTCGTCGCCGTCCGAGGCGAAGAGGCCGCCGCCGGACTGGGCGCGTTCGCGGGCGTAGATGCGGCCGAGGGCGTCCACCAGGGTGTCGCGGTCGTCGTCGGACAGGGGCTTGAAGGCGGCGAAGCGGGCCAGGAGGTCGACGGCCAGGTCATCGCCGGCTTCGCCCAGGCCGGCGATGACCAGACGGCGCCGCGCGCCGCCCTGGCAGAACAGGCCGACCAGGGCGGTGTTGCGGTCCTCCGCCCAGCTGCTGGTCAGGACGCGGATCGGCAGCCGGTCGGGGTTGTCGGCCTCGCCCTCTTCGTCATCCTCCTCCGCATCGGCGGCGGGCTTGTGGGGCGGGGCCTTGAGCTGGGCGAGGGCCCAGGCCTCGACCGCCTCGTCATAGTCCTCGGCGAGCCGCAAGGTGATCTCGGGATCGGCCCGGTAGTCGGCGGGCCGCAGGGCCTCGAGCACGCCGGAGAAGCCGATGGACCGGTCCTGACCCAGCACCAGCCGCTGGTGACGATCGATCCGCATGGCCAGCCTCGGCCAGCCGGCGGCGACGACCGGATCGGCGTGCCAGGCCTCCTTGCCGTCTTCCCAGGCCTCGCCCTGCATGGCCGAGGCGATGTCGGCGATCAGCCGGGCGGTGGCCTCGGGGTCGAGGCCGATCATCAGGCCCAGCGCCTTGTCGCCGATCAGGTCGTAGGCGCGGCGCAGCCGGCCATTGCCGGCCTGCCAGCGGATCGCGGCCCCGAGCTGGCCCGCTGTCAGCGTCGGCGAGGCGACCAGCCGGTCGAAGAAGGGGCCGGCGCCCGGATGCTCGCCCAGCACCAGGGCTTGCAGGACGCTGTTCATCTGTTCGGCCCGGCCGAATGGGCCGTCTTCGCGGCCGAACATCGCCTCGGTCAGGGCCTGGGCCTCGCCCAACTCCTTGTTGGCCTCGGGGCCGCGCAGCGGGTAGCGCGGCGTCTCGCCCCGCTCCAGCGCCTCGTACGTCTGAATCAGGAAGGCGGTCGGCTTCCACGGCGAGCGGGAGGTCAGGTGGTCGAGGATGTCGGCGGCCTGGGCCTTCGACAGGGCGTCGCCGCGCGCCAGCAACTCGCCGCGCAGGGTTTCCAGCCGGGTGAGCTGGGCCATCGGGTCGCCGTCGCGCTGGACGTCGAGATAGAGGCGGATGGTGCGGATCCAGGCGCTGGCCTCGCCCAGGTAGTCCTCGCTGGTGCGGGAAAAGGGGATGCCGATGACCCGCAGCGCGCCCTTGTCGTCCCGGGCGAGAAACAGGACATAGGCGCCGCCCCGGGCATAGGTCATGCGGCTGCAGGGCCCGGCGTAGGCCTCGGCGTTGGCGGCGGCGAGGTCGGTCGGGTCGCTGGCCACCGGCTGGCCGATGGCCGCGAAGGCGGTCTCTACGGTCTCGGGCGGCGCGCCCTTTAGCGTGGCGGTGACGCGGAAGCGCACCCCCTCCGGCATGCCCTGCCGACCCGATGGGGCCAGGGCGCCCTCGGCCGTGGCGACGACGATGGCGTCGGCCATGGCGACAAGCTCGAAGTTGCTCGGCCGCACATAGTCGCGGGTCACCGAACAGGCGGCGGCCCGTCCGGCGGCCAGGGTCAGCATCAGCAGGGCGGCGGCGGCGATCAGGCGGCGGGCGATCATGGCGAGGGCGGCTCCGGTGTATGAGCAACCGTGCCGGATTAAATTATATTTGTAAATAAACATGGCGCGCGAGCGCGGGGCCGGCCGGCAGGCCGCCTATTTCCGCGACCTGGACGGCAACAAGCTGTGTGTCTTCAGCATGGGGTAGGGGCGCCCCGGGTCTGACCGGAGGCGCCCTCCCATACTCTGCCGTCAGCCGCGCAGCGGGCGGATGACGAGTTCGACGCGGCGGTTCTGGGCCTTGCCGGCGGCGGTGGCGTTGCTGGCGATCGGGTCGCGTTCGCCGCGGCCGGCCAGGGCGACGCGGTTGGGGTTGAGCCGGCCGTTGCGGACCAGATAGTCGGCGACCGAGCGGGCGCGGCGTTCCGACAGGGCGAGGTTGTAGTCGTCCGGACCATCGCTGTCGGCATGGCCGACGATGTCGATCAGGGTCGAGGGATAGGCGCCGAGCACCCGGCCGACCGCGTCCAGCGTGTCGTAGAACTGCGGCTGCAGGGTTTCGCTGTTGGTGGCGAAGGTGACGTCGCTGGGCATGTTGAGGATCAGGTTGTCGCCGTCGCGGGTGACGCTGACGCCGCTGTCGGCCAGTTCGCGGCGCAGCTCGGCCTGTTGCCGGTCCATGTAGTTGCCGACGCCGGCCCCGGCCAGGCCGCCGATGCCCGCGCCGATCAGGGCGTTCTTGCGGCCCTGTTCGCTGTCGTTGGTGTTGGTCAGGTAGCCCAGCAGGCCGCCGCCGATGGCGCCGACGATGGCCCCGGTGCCGGTGTTGTCGCGCACGACCTCGCCCGTATAGGGATCGGTGGTCGTGCAGGCCGAAAGCGCGACGGCTCCGGTGAGGCAGGCGGCGAGCGCGAGGGTGCGGCGGATCATGTCTGTCGTGTCCTTGAAGAAGTGTCCCGACCGCCGCAACGCCCGCCCTGTGTCGAGGTTCCGACAAAGGGCGGGATGTGGCGTTTGGCCGCTGCGGTTTCGCCGTCGGCGGGACTGGTGTAGAAAACGCGGCCCCTTTCCCTCCAGGCTGCCATGACCCAATCCGCGCTCGCCCCCTCCGCCATCATCCCCGTCTCGTTCACGCAGTACGAGAGCGACTTCGCCGGCTTTTCGAAGGCCCTGGGCGACAGTTTCCGGCGCTATGGCTTCGCGGTGATCAGCGACCACGGCATGGGCCAGGACCGCATCGACAGCGCCATCGAGCGGGCCAAGGACTTCTTCGCCCTGCCGGAGGAGACCAAGAAGAAATACTTCATCGAGGGCGGCAAGGGCCAGCGCGGCTACACCCCGTTCGGCGTCGAGACGGCCAAGGGAAACCAGCACTTCGACCTCAAGGAATTCTGGCACGTCGGCCGCGAGCTGCCGGCCGGCCACAGATACTCGGCTTCGATGCCGGACAACGTCTGGGTCGATGAGGTCAAGGGTTTCAAGGAAGAGCTGACCTGGCTGTTCGACGCCCTCGACAGCATGGGCGGCAAGGTGCTGCAGGCGATCGCCAGCTACCTGGGCCTCGAGCGCCACACCTTCGATGTCCAGGTCAAGGACGGCAACTCCATCCTGCGGCTGCTGCACTATCCGCCGGCCGGCTTCGACGGGCCCAACGAGCGGGCCGGGGCGCATGAGGACATCAACGCCATCACCCTGCTGCTCGGCGCCGAGGAGGGCGGGCTGGAGGTTCTGGACCGTGACGGCCGCTGGCTGGCGATCAATCCGCCGGCCGGCTCGCTGGTGGTCAACATCGGCGACATGCTGTCGCGCGCCACCAACGACTACCTGCCCTCGACGACGCACCGGGTGGTCAACCCGCCGCCGGAGCGGCGCAATGTTCCCAGGTACTCGACGCCCTTCTTCCTGCACTACGCCCCCGATCACCTGATCGAGACGCTGCCGGGCCGGGCCGACGCCGGGACGCCGAACAAGTACCCGACGCCGATCACCGCCGACGACTTCCTCAAGCAGCGACTGGCCGAGATCAAGCTGGGCTAGGCATCGCCCCAGTCTGGGGGAATTCTCAAGAACCACCGTTTTTTAACCTGCTGATGCGACAGTCCCCGCACCAAGTCTGGGGGACTTTCCATGGCGCAAAACGCGCCCGAACCTGTCGACGACGAAGGCCTGCGCGCGGTCCGTTCTCTCGACCTCGCGGCGCTGCGCCCCACCATCCATCGCGTGTCGAGCATGGCCGTCGCCCTCAGCGGGGCGGCCTTCGCCTATGTGGTCCTCAATGAGGAGGACCATATCTGGCACTCGGCCTTCGCCGGGTTCGAGGAAGGCCTGATCGACGCCCACCAATCGATCAGCCTGCATTACGAGAACGGCGTCTGGATCGAGGACGCCCTCGTCACCCATCCCGGTCGCCCCTGGAGCGTCGGCGCGCCCTATGCCCGCTTCTACTGCGCCACGCCGCTGCGCCTGCGCTGTGGCCTGCGCATCGGGGCGCTTTGTGTGCTGGGACAGGAGCCCAGGGCCTATGATCCCGCCATAGAGTCCCGTCTCGAGGACTGCGCCGCCCTGCTGTCGGAGGCCATCGAGCGGTTGCGCGCGGAGCGGGCCCGCGAGGAGAGTGTCCGTGAGACCCGCTCCGCCATCGCCCTGAAGGAGGCGATCATGTGCTCGGCCCCCATGGCCCTGGCCATGGTCGACCGGGATCTGCGTTACGTCTACGTCAATGCCCGCTGGTGCAAGGACACCGGGGTGCCCCGCGAGCGGGCCATCGGGGCGCATGTCGGCGATCTGTTCCCGGAATCCTACGCGGAATTCGGGGACACCTACTGGCGTTGCCTGGAGGGGGAGACGTCCTGGTCGGACCGGGTGCGGATTCCGATGGGAAAGGGCCGGGACATGTGGCTCCGGGCCGAGGTCGGGCCCTGGCGGGACGGCGATGGCAAGATCGTCGGGCTTATCGCGCTGAGTCACGATATCACCGACGTGATCACCGCGCTGGACCGGGCCGAGCGCTCAGAACAACGTCTCAAGCTGGCGCTCGAGATCGCCGACGTGCTGGTGTACGAAGCCGATTTTGAAAAGCGCGAGTTGAAGGTCGATGGTGCCGTCGAGGCGTTCGGCTCGGAGATCGACTTCACCTTCGACCTCATCGAGAAGGACCCCTGGTACCTGGTCCACCCCGACGACCGGGCCGGGGCCGAAGCGCTCTGGAACCAGTGCCTTGACGACGGCTCCCCTTACCGCACCGAGCATCGCATTCTGGGACCGACCGGCCGCGAGGCCTGGGCCTTCTCGGCGGCGGAGATGGCGTTCGGCCCCGACGGCCGCCGCCGCCGCCTGCTGGGCGTCCTCAAGAACCTCACCGAACGGAAGAAGTCCGAGCTGCAGGTGGCCCAGGCCCGTGATACGGCCGAGGCGGCAAGCCGGGCCAAGAGCGAATTCCTGGCCAACATGAGCCACGAGCTCCGCACCCCGCTGAACGGGGTGATGGGGGTGGCCGCGGCCCTGTCCAGGACGGCCCTGACTCCCGACCAGCAAGAGATGCTCGGGCTGATCCGCACCTCGAGCCAGACGCTGGAAGCCATCCTGTCGGACCTGCTGGACCTGGCCCGCATCGAAAGCGGCAAGCTGGACCTGAAGACCGAGGCCTTCATGCTGAGCGGCTCCCTGCGGGCGATCGGCGATCTGTTCCGGCCGTTGGCGACTGAAAAAGGCTTGGCCTTCGACCTCGATATCGACCCCTCCGCCGATGCCTGGTTCGAAGGCGATGCGGTGCGTCTGCGGCAGGTGACGGGCAACCTGCTGTCCAACGCCATCAAGTTCACCAACCGGGGCTCGGTCTCGGTCCGCGCCTTTGTCGATCAGGGGGTGATGGCGCTGGCGGTGCGCGACACCGGTATCGGCTTCGACGACGCATTCAAGGCCCGGATGTTCGAACGCTTCGAACAGGCCGACGGCTCGATCACCCGACAGTTCGGCGGCTCGGGGCTGGGGTTGGCGATCTCCAGCCAGCTTGCCGGGCTGATGGGCGGCGACCTGACCGCCGAGTCCGAGCCGGGCAAGGGGGCGGTCTTCATCCTCACCCTGCCGCTGGCCCCCGTCGCCGCGCCGGAGACGGCGGCGGCCGACCCGGCGCCCGGCCAGGCGGACCAGACCCGGGCGCCGCGCGTGCTGCTGGCCGAGGATCACCCGGTCAACCGCCGGGTCGTGCAGATGCTGCTGGAGCCGGCCGGGGTCGAGCTGACCTGTGTCGAGAACGGCGCCCTGGCGGTCGAGGCCGCCGCCGCCCAGACCTTCGACCTGGTGCTGATGGACTTGCAGATGCCGGTCATGGACGGCCTGACCGCCATTCGCGGGATTCGCGCCGCCGAGACCAGCCGAACGCCGATCTGGGCCCTGTCGGCCAATGCCCTGCCCGAACATAAGCGGGCCTCGGCCGAGGCCGGCGCCGACGGCCACCTGACCAAGCCGGTCAACGCCCAGGCGCTGTTCGAGGTGCTGGCGATCGCTTGCGGGGCGGTGGAGGACGCGGAGGCGGCGTAGAGGCGCCTACTTGGAAATCCGCAGGTTGGAGATTTCGCCGGCGATGCGCTGGAAGACATCGTCCAGGTCATCGGCGTCCTGGACGTCGTAGTAGCGGTCGGAAGAGGTGGCGCACTTCTTCAAGAGCGCGCTGGCCCCTGATTTGACCTCGACCCGCACCGTATAGACCACGATGCCCTTGGCCTTCATGTTCTCGCACAGCAGGGCCAGGCGCTTGTCCATCGCCGCCGTGCGGGCGCCCTCGCCGCCGCGGTCGATGCCCAGCCGGTTCTGCCAGAGGTAGCCGAGGGCGTTGTAGTTGCTCTCGTTGTCGTTATTGGCATCGCTCATGACGTTGTCGCCGTCGGTCATGATGATGGCGATCTTGCTGAGCTTGGCCGTGCCATAGGCGGCGCCGTCGGCGAACGGGCCGGTCGGCGACAGCAGGTTCCAGCCCCAGGCGGCCCCGATCGGGATGTTGGTGTTGCCGGTGGCGACCATGCCGTCGACCAGGCTCTTGAGGCTGGACCAACTCGCGGTCAGCCGCATGATCGGCTGCAGGTCGCAGCCCCGGTTGGGGCCGCCGCCGCCGCTGGGCGCCTGGTCGTACTTGCCGACGTAGCCCTGCGGGATCTTCCAGTTTGAGGTGCTGAATACCTCGTCGGGCAGGTAGTCGTTGCTGAAGCTGCCGAAGTCGCCGTTGGCGTAGCCGGACTTGGCGCGCGAGTCCGGCTCGTCCGGCGCGAAGAAGGGCGTGTAGAGGGTGGCCGGCGTGCCGGCGCTCGGCGCGGTGTCCTGCACGTCGTAGGGCTGGGCCCGGGTCTCGACGCAGCCGCCCCAGCTCTGGCCCATGTTACTGAGCAGGGTGAAGCGGTTGGCGTTGACCGGCTTGCCCGTGGCCTTGTCGAAGAAGATTTCCTGGTTGATCGGCGCAGCCCCGGTCTGGTCGATCCAGGCCTGGCTCCTGTAGGTCGCGCCAACCTTCACCGTCTGGCTGAAGGGGACGATGCCGATTCTGACCGGATTGGGCTCGCTGCTGCGGGCGGCGCTGGCGGCCAGGGTGTCGATCAGGTTTTTGGCGGCCTTCTTGAGGTTGCTCAGCTTGTCGCCGGCCATCGAGCCGGTGTTGTCGAGCACCAGGGCCAGCTCGATTTTGTTCATCGAGCGCAGCACTTCCGACCTGGCGCCGACCAGCATGTCGCGCTGCAGCCAGAGGTTCGAGACGAAGGGCTTGACGCTGGCCTGGGCGGTGGCGACCACGGCGCCGGACTTGTCGAGCGTGAAGCTGGAGCTCAGCAGCTTTGCATCGACCATCGCGCCCAGCTGGGCGACCAGCGCCTTGCTTCCCACCTTCTGCAGGTCGGCGTCGGTGACGGCCGGCGAGCGGGCGGCGTAGAGGGCGGCGGCGTCGAGGGCGTCCTGCAGTTCCCGCTTCTGGGTGCTGGCCCGGTTGACGTCGAGCAGGGCGAAGCTGATCAGGGCCAGCACGGGCACGCCGATGGCGGCGATGATGGCGATGTTGCCGCCCTCGTCGCGCCGGAAGCCCGCCAGCCTGGTTTTCGCCCGTGTCAGCAGCCGTCTCATGGCCATCCCCATTGTGGGGTCAGGTTAGGCCGGATCGGTAAAGGAACCGCTATCTGGATATTCGCAGGGAGGCGATGTCGGCGCCGATGGCCTCGAAGGCGTCCTGCAGGGCCGTGCCGGTGTTCGGCGTGTAAACGTGGGCCGCGTCGGTGGCGCAGTTGTTGATCAGATTGACGGCGTTGGTGGCGTTCCCGACCTGGAAGCCGACCGTGTAGATGATCACGTCCTTCAGCTTCATCTGCGTGCACAGCGCCTCGGCCTGCGTATAGGTGTTGCCGTTCGGCGCATTGCAGTTGATGTGGTCGCTGGTCGAGCCCGAACCGCTGGTCGAGTCCTGCGAGATGACGCCGTTGCAGTAGGAGCTGTTGTACTCCCCGTCGGTCATCAGGATCAGGACCTTCTTGATGTGCGGCGCGGTGTAGGAGGCCGGCGCGCTGGTCCCGCTGAAGATCGAGGTGAAGTTGGGCGAGATCGAGTACCAGCCCCAGGCCACCCCGATGTGACCGCCGGAGGAGCCGGACGCCGCCAGGCCGCTGATCGCCGTGTTGAGCGTCGACTTGGTGCTGGTCAGGGGGATGACGGTGTTGCTCAGGCACGGGTTGCTGCTGGCGGGATAGTTCGTGCCCAGCAGGGTCGTGGCCGGCGAGTCGTCGGTGTAGGCGTTGGTCGTCCGCTCGCTGACGCAGGTGCTGATCTGGAAGATCTTTACGCCGCCGCTGTTGTTGAGGAAGCGCTGGTACTGGCAGCCGTTGGTCGTGCACCAGGCGGAGCCGTTCGAGCTGAAAGCGCTGTAGTCAGGTCCGAAGGAGCCATCGAGCCAGAAGGTGTTGGTCGCGGTGTTTTTCACCTGCCAGGCGGCGCTGTTGATGTTGGTCATGCCGCCGACGCCGGTAATGTAGACCCAGGCGTCGTTGGCGAAGCCGTGGCCGTTGGCGGTGACCACGACCTCGCAATCCGTCGCCTGGCACTTGGTCGCCCGCGGTGTGTTGCCGGTCTGGAAGCTGTTGTAGTTGCTGGAGTTGGTCCCCGACAGCTGGAAGCTGTTCGTGGTCTTGTTGGCGACCGTGTAGACGTTGCCGTTGACCTGGGTCATGCCCTTGACGCCGCTGATGTAGACGCGGTCGCCATTGCTGAAGCCGTGGCCGTTGGAGGTCACCACCGCCGGGTTGGCCTTGGTGATGCCGGTGATGGTCTTGGCCGAGCCGCTGGCCCAGCTGGCGCCGGTGATGGTCTTGGCGGCCGGGACGGCGCCGCGCGCGGTGGCGGCATAGGTGCTGCCGACATTGACCGCGTTGGTGTACGGGATGATCGACATCTTCGAGTAGTAGGGAGTCTGGCTGTCCTTGACGACCAGGCTGACCAGGCTGGTGGCGGCGCTCTTCAGGTCGGTCAGCTTGGTGCCGGTCATCGAGGTGGTGACGTCGAGCACCAGGGCCACTTCCAGGTCATAGCTGGCGCGCATGACCTCCGAATGGGCGCCGACAGTCATGTTGCCCTGTAGCCAGAGGTTGGCCACCACGGGAGTCACCGACATCGAGGCGTCGGCCAGGACCGTGGTGTTGCCCGTCCCGCCCAGGGTGAAGGTCGCGGAGATCAGGCTGCCGTCGGTGGAATTCATCGAGGCCAGCTGGGCGGCCAGGGCGGTGTCGCCAATGGAGTCGGCCTGGGCGTTGGTGCTGGCGCTGGACTTGGCGACGATCAGCGCGGCGGCGTCGAGCGCATCCTGCAGGGAGCGCTTGGACATGCTGGCCTGGTTGACGTCGATCAGCCCCAGCGACAGCACCGCCAGCGGCAGCGCGATGACCGCGAACTGCACCGCCACCGCGCCGCGACGGGCGCGCGCGAACCGGCGCAGCAGGCCGCGCAGGCGTCCCCCCAAAGTCTTGCGACCTGCGTCCGAGGCGTGGCTGTCGTGCGTCATGAACCCAATCCTGATCGGGTTTTCTAGGCCCGGGCTGGTAAAGGAACTGGCCAACGAAGACGGTGAACGAAGGGTAACTTCACTTCAGGATCCGCAGGTTCTCGATGGAGCCGGCGATGGCGTTGAACACCGCGTTCAGCTGGCTGGCGTCCTGCACGTCGTAGAACTTGTCGTTCGAACTGGCGCAGCCGCGCAGGACGCTGGAGTCGCCGCTCGAGACCTCGACCCGCACCGTGTAGATGACGATCTTCTCGGCCTTCATGTTGTTGCACAGGGTGGTCAGCCGGCCGTCCATCGCCGCCTTGCGCGCGGCGGTGTTGCCCGAAGTAATCCCAAGCCGGTTCTGCCAGATGTAGCCCAGCGAATTGTACAGCGAGGCGTTGTTGTTGCCGGTCGAGCCCATGGTGTTCTCGCCATCGGTCATCAGCACCACGATCTTGGTCGACTTGGGGGTGTTGTAGGCCCGTCCGTCGGCGAACGGGGCGTTGGGGCTGAGCAGGTGCCAGCCCCACATCAGGCCGAGCGGAATGTTGGTGTCGCCGACCGCGACCATGTCATCGACGGCGCTCTTGAGGCTGGTCCAGTCGTCGGTCAGGCGGGTGATCGGCGACAGCTGGCAGCCGCTGTTGGGGCCGTAGGTGTAGCCGGTGCTGGAATTTGTCCCCGTGCTGGTGGGCGCGCGGTTGTACTTGGCGACATAGCCCTGGCGGGTCTTCCAGTTGGAGCTGTTGGTCACGTCGGGCAGGTAGCTGTTGTAGTAGGTGCCGCCGCTGCTCGGCTCGTCCGGCGCGAAGTAGGGGGTGAACAGGGTGGCCGGTGTACCGGCGCTCGGCGCGGTGTCCTGCACGTCATAGGGCGCTTCCCGGCTCTCGACGCAGCCGCCCCAGGAGACGCCCATGTTGCTGAGCAGGGTGAAGCGGTTGGCGTGGCTGGCGAAGATCTGGTCGTTGATCGGGGCGGCGGCGTTCTGGTCGATCCAGCCTGCGTCGCGATAGCCGGTCCCGACCTTCACCGTCATCGAGAAGGGGGCGATGGCGATCTTGACCGGATCGCTCTCGACGCTGCGCTGCGCCGCCTCCGACAGGGTGTCGATGAGGTTCTTCGAGGCGGTCTTCAGGTTGCTGAGCTTGCTGCCCTTCATCGAGCCGGTGGTGTCGAGCACCAGGGCCAGTTCGATCTTGTTGACCGAGCGGGTGACGTCGGCCTTGGCGCCGACCACCATGTCGCCCTGCAGCCAGATGCCGGCGACGATCGGCGTCACCGTGGCGCTGGCGCTGGCGATCACCTTGTTGCCCTCGGCCTTGAAGGATGAGGTGGTGATGGTGGCGTGCGAGCCGGCCATGTTGGCGGCCAGGGCCTGCGAGCCGATCGACTGCAGGCCGGCGTCGGTGAACTGGGCGGAGCGGGCGGCGGTCAGGGCGGCGGAGTCCAGCGCGTCCTGCAGCCGGGTCTTGGCGGCCGAGCCGTTGGCGATGTCCACCGCCCCCATGCTCAGCACCACCATCGGCGTGCCGATGAAGGCCGCCTGGATGGCCAGGGCGCCCCTCCGGTTGTCGCCGAACGACTTCAGCCGCGCCATGGCGGCCCGCACCAAACCTTGCGCGCCCATTGGAATGACCCCGACCCCGACAACGGACCAAAGCTGTCCGCCGACCGTGCAGGTTGGGTGGGCGCGGTAAACGCATCGGCCACCAAGGGCGGTGAATTATGCGGTAACTCTGAAGATGGGGACTGGCTCGCCGCGGCGCTGCCGGGACCGGGAAGAACGCCGTCTGTCGTCGGCGTGCCTGTCCCCGATCCTCAGCGCCAGATCGGGGACAGGTACCGCGGGCGAGGATGGAGTCAGGTTCTGCGCCGACGGCGCGGCGCAGAACCCGTCCCCGCTACCAGCCGCACTTTTGCCCCTTGTTCTGCTTGATCAGCCAAGTGTTCAGCGGCTTGAAGTATTCGGTCACCGCGCTGGCGTCGGTGCGGCGCTCGCCGGTGAAGGCTTCCAGTTCGTCCGGCCAGGGCTTGGATTGGCCCATCTCCATCATCTTGTTGAACTTCGCCCCGACCGCCTTGTTTCCGTACACGGAGCACCGGTGCAGCGGGCCGGTCCAGCCGGCCTGCTTGCAGGCGGCCCGGTGGAACTGGAACTGATAGACGTGGGCCAGGAAGTAGCGCGTGTACGGCACATTGGCCGGCACGTGATACTTGGCGCCCGGATCGAAGGCGTCCGCCGGCCGCGGGCCGGGCGGGGTGATGCCCTGGTACTTCAGCTTCAGCGCCCACCAGGCCTTGTTGTAGTCGGCCGGCTTGACCGAGCCGTCATAGACCTGCCAGCGCCAGCGATCGACCATCAGGCCGAACGGCATGAAGGCGATCTTGTCGAGCGCCATCTTCAGCAGGAAGGGCGTGTCGCCCTCCGTGCCCGGAACCTTGTCGAGGATGCCCACCTGGTTGAGGTAGGTGGGGGTCAGGGCCGACAGGCCGACGAAGTCGCCGATGGCCTCATGGAAACCGTCGTTGGCGCCGCCCTTGAAGATATAGGGCTGATCCTTGTAGGCGCGCTGGTAGTAGTTGTGCCCCAGCTCGTGGTGGACGGTGTAGAAGTCCTCGGCGTTGACCTTGGTGCACATCTTGATGCGGATGTCGTCGCGGTCGTCGAGGTCCCAGGCCGAGGCGTGGCAGACCACCTCGCGGCCTTCGGGTCGGGTGATCTGGCTGCGCGTCCAGAAGGTTTCCGGCAGCGGCGCCATGCCCAGCGAGGAATAGAAGTTCTCGCCGGTCTTCACCATCTTCAGCGGGTCATAGCCCTTCTCGACCAGCAGCTTGTCGAGGCTGTAGCCGGCCGTATCGTCGGCCGGTTTGACGATCGGATAGATGTTGCCCCACTGTTGGGCCCACATGTTGCCCAGGAGGTCGGCGCGGATCGGGCCGGTCTTGGGCTGCACGGCGTCGCCGTACTGGGCGTTCAGCTTCGCGCGCACATAGCAGTGCAGGTTCTCGTAGAAGGGCTCGACCTGGCTCCACAGCCGGTCGGTCTCGGCGGCGAAGGCGTCGGGCTCCATGTCATAGCCCGAGCGCCACAGGGCCCCGGTGTCGGCATAGCCCAGCTGCTTGCTGCCCTCGTTGGCCAGTTCGACCAGCTGGGCGTAGTCGGCGGTCATCTTCGGCGAGATCGAGTGCCAGCCTTCCCAGGCCGCCTTCAGCTCTTCGGGATCCCGGCTCTCGGCCAGCACATCCTCGGCGTCGTTGAGGGTGATCTGCTTGCCTTTGAACTCGAACTTGCCGGTCGAATAGATGCTGTCGAGCCGGCTGGCGATGGTCGCCATCTGGTCGGCGGCGCCGGGCCGTTGCGGGGCCGGCAGCACCAGGGCGCGCTTGAGGATGTCCAGCTTGCGGCGGGTGACCGGGTCGGCGGCGGTCTTGTCATACTTCGCCGCCTGCACGGCCAGGTCGGTGGCCAGGGTCGTGGCCTCGGCCCCGGCCTTGGCCTCGAGGAACATGGTGTCCTCGGTGATGTAGGTGGCGCGCACCCAGCTCGACTTGTTGACGTACTCGGACAGTTTGGCGAGGTCGGCCTCGGCCTTGTCGATGAAGGCCTTGGCCTCTTCGGGGGTGGGCGTGGCGGCGGGCGCCGCGGCCGGAGGCGGGGCAGGGGCCTGGGCCACGGCGACGGCGGTCAGGCCGGTGGTCAACGCCAGGGCGGCCGTAGCCGCCAGCAGGGTCGTCTTCTTCATGGGACGCTTCCTTACGGATTTTGGGGTGCGGCAAGGGACCGCAGGGGAAGGGTTGCGTCAAGAAAATCCTCCCCCGTCGCTTCGCGCCGAAGGAGGAATTGGAGGCGGCTACCCCACGCAGGCCGCCAGCCCTTCCCGCCGCACCGTGCCGCTGGCCGCGCCGATCCGCTTGGACCGCTTGCGCACATAGGGCCCCGGCGTCGCCGCCTTCCACTTCAGCGGGCTGGGCAGAATGGCCGCCAGCCGCGCCGCCTGCGACGCCGTCAGCTGGTCCGCTCCAACCCCGAAATACCGCCGCGCCGCCGAGTCCGCCCCATACACGCCCGGCCCCCATTCGACGCTGTTGAGGTAGACCTCCATGATCCGCCGCTTGCCCCACAGCCCCTCGATCAGCACCGTGAAATAGGCCTCCAGGCCCTTGCGCACATAAGACCGCTGCGGCCACAGGAAGACGTTCTTGGCCGTCTGCTGGCTGATCGTCGAACCGCCGCGGATCCTGCCCGGCCGGCGCTGGTTGTGGGCCATGGCCTTTTCCATGGCCTGGAAGTCGAAGCCCCAGTGGCTGCAATAGCGGGCGTCCTCGGCGGCGATCACCGCGTTGGGCAGGGCCGGGCTCATCTTCGACAGCGACATCCACCGCCGGTCCAGCCCCTTGCCCTCGAACACCCGCTGGATCATCAGGATGGTCACCGGCGGCGGCACGACCTTGAACAGCAGCGTCGAGGTCACCGGCAACAGCACCCCGACCACCAGCACCAGCATCACCAGCCGGCGAACCAGCTTGCCGAGGAAACTTCCCGACCTGGCCGGGGCTGCCGCGCGCGGTGCGGGGCGCGGGGCCGGCTCCGGCGCGATGACCAGGGGCGGCTCCGGTTCAGGCTCCGGCGGCGGCTCCGCCTCCGTCGGCGCGCCGCCGTCGGCCGGGTCCTGCTCCGGCGCGTCGGACAGCCGGTGGCCCTCGGCCGCGTCGTCGGGCGGCGCGGCGTCGATGCCGTCCTCGTCCTTGCCTGGTGTCTCGTCCGACACGCGCATCGCCCCTTGCCATGACCTTGGGGCCGCATGCTAACCGGCTCCCCGTCCCTTGTCGAAAGTCGCCCCCATGAACGTCTCCGACGCCGTCGCCGCCCGCGTTTCCGTTCGCGCCTTCAAGCCGGACCCGGTCCCCGGCGCCCTGCTGCGCGACCTGCTGGAAAAGGCCCACCGCGCCCCCAGCGGCGGCAACCTGCAGCCCTGGCGCGTCCACGCCATCGCCGGCGCCCCGCTGGAAGCGCTGAAAGCCAAGGTCGGCGCCAACCTCGGCGGCGAACAGCCGGAATATGACGTCTATCCCGAGAACCTCTGGGACCCCTTCCGCACCCGCCGCTTCGAATGCGGCGAGGATCTCTATGCGACGATCGGCATCCCCCGCGACGACAAGCCCGCCCGCTTGCGCCAGCTGTTCAAGAACACCCAGTTCTTCGGCGCCCCGGTCGGCCTCTTCTTCAGCCTCGACCGTAAGCTTGGGCCGCCGCAGTGGTCGGACGTCGGCATGTACATGCAGACCCTGATGCTGCTGGCCGTCGAGGCCGGCCTGGCGACCTGCGCCCAGGAGTTCTGGGCCCGCTATCCGAAGACCGTCGGCGATTTCCTCGGGCTGCCCGAGGATCACATGCTGTTTTCCGGCATGGCGCTCGGCTACGCCGACGACACCGCGCCGATCAACAGCCTGCGCACCCGCCGCGACCCCTTCGACGTCTGGGCGGAGATGCGCGGTTTCGATTGAGCCAGCGCTGACCTCCCTCCCCGAATTGGGGAGGGAAGACGCGCGGTTACGCGCGTCGGGTGGGGAAGTCGGTTCGTGACCTTTGCGACAGTCCACTGAGAAGACAAACCGGCCGGCGTCAGTGACCCACCGCCCCACCCGGCGCGCAACGCGCGCCTGCCCTCCCCAATTCGGGGAGGGAGGCTACAACGGAACCGCCGCCACCCCCGCGCCGCCGTCCTCATCCCCCCAGGCCAGGCTCCGCCCGTCCGGCGTCATCGCCAGGGCGGAGATGGCCGCGCCCTTCTCGGCCTTGATCATCTCGCGCCGGCCGCTCTTCAGGTCACAGACCCAGACCCGCCCGTCGTCCAGCCCGCCGGCCAGCAGCCCGGCCCCCGGCGTCGCCGCCACCCGCACGACCAGGGCATCCTGGTCATAGGCGATCTCGGCCGCCTCCTTGCCCATCGGCCCGTTCGCCCCCTGGAACGGCCAGACCACCGCCCCGTTGGCGCCCGACGTCGCCAGCATCAGCCCGCCCGACAGGAAGGCCAGGCTTTTGACCTTGGCCGGATAGCCGCCCATCCGCATGTCCTTGGAATCGGACAGCCGCCAGCCGTGCAGGCTGTTCTCCTGCATGGCGCTCATCAGGAACCTGCCGTCCGGGCTCCACAGCACCAGGGCGTGGCTGCCGGCCCATTTCAACATCTGCGGGACCTGCTTCTCGATCCGGGCGTACCACAGCGCCGCCCCGCCATAGGTGGCCGTGGCGATGCGCCGGCCCTTGGGGTCGAAGGCGATATCGGCCACCGACTTGTCGTGGGTGAAGATGCGCGAAAAGGCGGCATCCTTCGAATCGCGGACGTGCAGCTCGCGACCCGCCGAGAAGGCGATCAGGCCGGATTCGGCGCTGGCCGCGACCGCGTCGATCCATTTTCCCTTCACGCTCGCGATTTCGCTGGCGACCAGCTCGTCGCCCTCCAGCCGGCTCCAGACCACCCGTCCGTCGTCGCCGGCGGTCAGCAATCCGTCGCCCGAGGGATGGGCGCAGGCGGCCAGCACGGCGCCGTCGTGCGCCTCGACCGTGACGAATCCTTCAAGCGTTACAAGGCGCGCCGTGCCGTCCCCGAGAGCGAACATCGGTACGGCTTTGGCGTCGAAAAGCGCGGCGGTCACATAGGCGTCGAATTCGAGGATCATGCTTTTCCGATTAGACCGGATGGACCCCCGACCGCCATAGCGGCGTTCAGATTCCCGCACGGCGAGAGACGGGCTTTACAGGTCGCCGCTCCTGCGCCATGGGAGAAGCGAATAACAGACGGGCCGCCAAGTGGCTCGCCATGAGGAGTGTTCGAATGGGTGCCCAACTGGCCGGCGGCGGCAAGAAGTCAAAGTTCGATCTCGGGCAGAATTCCGAGATCAACGTGACGCCGTTCGTCGACGTCATGCTCGTGCTGCTGATCATCTTCATGGTCGCGGCGCCTCTGGCCACGGTGTCGATCGCGATCGACCTGCCGCCCGCCATCCCGCCGCCCCCGAACGCCAAGAAGCCGCCGGATCCGACGATCATCTTCATCCAGAAGTCGGGCGCGCTGTTCATCGACGGTCAGCAGACCCGCCTTGAAAACCTGCCCGCCGACGTTCCGGCCGACATGGTCAAGAAGGGCGTCACCGCCACGCCGCAGACCGAGCGGGTCTTCCTGCAGGCCGACCCGGACGTGCTGTACGAAGACTTCATGGCCGTGCTGAACGTTCTGCAAGAGAACGGCTACTTCAAGGTCGGCATCATCAACGAAGACATCGAGTAGGGCTTAGGTCCTGCTGGAATCGAAAGGGCCCGAGGGAAACCTCGGGCCCTTTTTCGTCCCTCCCCGAATGGGGAGGGTAGGCCGACAGGCCGGGTGGGGCAGTGGGTCACCGGCTCCCGCCGGCTAGTCTTCTCTGTGGAATGTCACGATTGTCTCGGACCGACTTCCCCACCCGACGCGCGTAACCGCGCGTCTGCCCTCCCCATTCGGGGAGGGAGGCTAAGCGATACAGCCCTCGAACCCGGCCTTCAGGGCCGCTTCGTCCAGATCGCGCCCGATGAACACCATCCGGCTGTAGCGGTTGTCCTTCGCCGTCCATTCGCGCTGGTAGTCGCCTTCCAGGATCATGTGCACGGCCTGGAAGACCAGCCGGCGCTCATCGCCCTTGATGTCGATGATGCCCTTGGCGCGCAGGATATCGACGCCCTTCTCGGCCAGCAGCTGGTTCAGCCAGTTCGTCACCCGGATGCCGTCCAGCGGCTTGTCGGCGGTGAGCGAAATCCCCTTGATCCCCGCCTCGGCGGCGTGGTCGTGCACATGCGCATGGTCGTGCCCGTGATCATGGTGGTGATGGTCATGCCCGTGGTGATCATGTTCGCAGTGCTCGTCATGCACATGGCCCTCTTCCCCGTGGGCGGGGTTGAGGAATTCCGGCTCCAGGTCGGTGATCCGCTCCAGATCGAAGCTGCCGCGGCCGAGGATGGCGTCGAGTGGCACCTGACTGCGGGTGGTGCGGTGGATCGGGGCCAGCGGATTGATCCGCCGGATCGAGGCCTCGACGGCCAGAAGCTCGGCCTCGGTCACCAGGTCGGTCTTGTTGAGCACGATCTGGTCGGCGAAGGCGATCTGCTCGACGGCCTCTTTGGAGTCGGCCAGCCGCAGCGGCAGGTGCTTGGCGTCGACGACGGTGGTCACCGAATCCAGCTGGGTGCGGGCCCGCACGTCGTCGTCGACGAAGAAGGTCTGGGCCACGGGGCCCGGATCGGCGAGGCCGGTGGTCTCGACGATGATGGCGTCGAAGCCGCCCTTGCGCTTCATCAGCCCGGACAGCACCCGGATCAGGTCGCCGCGCACCGTGCAGCAGACGCAGCCGTTGTTCATCTCGAACACTTCCTCGTCGGCCCCGACCACCAGGTCGTTGTCGATGCCCACCTCGCCGAACTCGTTGACGATGACGGCATAGCGCTTGCCGTGATCCTCGGTGAGGATGCGGTTCAGCAGGGTGGTCTTGCCGGCCCCGAGGTAGCCGGTGAGGACGGTGACGGGGGTCTTGGACGGGGTCGTGGTGGTCATGGCCGCTTATCTAGGCGCTGGGCGGCGAAAGCGAAATGGGCGAGGGCCGGTCAGGGCTGGAAGATCAGCACCACGCCCGCCATCAGGATCAGCATCCAGCCGATGATCAGCGATTCCCGCTTCTGCAGGGCGTCGAGGTTGATCATCCGCGTCCCGGCCAGGGTCAGGCCGGTGAACAGCATCATGGCCAGGGCCGTCGCCGACAGCAGCACCAGGCTGAGCAGGCCAAAACCCAGCCAGCCATGCTGGATGGCCGAGAAGTAGACGGCGACGAATTCGCCGCAGGGCGACAGGGTGAGCAGCAGCACCAGGCCGATGACCGCCGCCCGGTCGGAGCGGAAGCCCCGGGGCGCCGTCGGGTGCTCATGCGACTTGCGCAGCAGATACCAGACGCCCATCGCCAGCAGCAGGCCGGCGACCACCCAGTTGAACATGTGCTCCAGCCTGGGCGCCACGGCCAGGCCGGCGGCCACGACCACGGCGCCGATCAGCACCGTGAACGCCACATGGCCCAGCCCCGCCAGGGCGGTCACCCCCATGGTCTTGCCGGCCGACCACTTCTGCTCCCGCCCGACCAGGACGAAGGGCAGCCAGTGAGTCGGCAGGATCGCGTGCATGAAGGCGACGACGAAGCCGGCGGCGGCGATGGAGGTGAAGACAGCGAGGTTCACGGACGGCCTATAGAATGTTATATTGTAACGGTCCAGCGTGTTCGTATGGTCCTCTCGTCCGCCCTCCAAAAGCTGTCATCCTCCGGCCGCGCAGCGGACCGGGGGACCCAGGGCGGCCCCGGAAAGACTCCTTGCAGTTTTCACGCGGAAAGTTGGGTCCCCCGGTCGCCCTGCGGGCGCCGGAGGATGACAGCGCTTGGAGGGCGCTAAATCCGCGCCAGCGTCGCCGCGTCCCTCTCACCCCCGAAGTACCGCTCCAGCGCCTTCGTAAACGCCGGTTCGTCCGGATCGGCCGCCGCGAACACCGTCATGCTCGAATGGAACTTCATGTCGTCCGGCTGGCCGAGGATCGCCCGCGCGCTCAATCCCTCATGCCCGTTCATCGCCGCCGTGCAGGCCAGCAATCTTGGCCCCAGCAGCGGATGAGCCAGATAGGCCCGCGCCTCCGCCAGCCCACCAAGGGCATAACGCTGGGCCATGGCGCTGTGCCCCAGCCCGGCGATCTGCGGAAACACGAACCACATCCAGTGACTGCGCTTGGCCCCGGCCGTCAGCTCCGCCAGCGCACGGTCCCAGACCCCGTCCTGGGCCTGCACGAAGCGGTCGAGATCGAAATCGTCCATCGTTCCTTGCCGCCTGAAACGCCCGCCCGCCGGGCGTTTGCGCAATATGTCTAGACATATTCATCTACGAAAGGTGGCGAAATCTCGGGCCCTGGCGACCGCCGGCCGGAGCGTTGACATGAGCGGATCACAACACGTCAACATTCCCCGCTCCGGCGCCTACGCCCTGTCAACGCCGGCGCCAACTTTCACAGCGCCGATCGCTACCGTATTATCACGCTAAATCAACAACTTGCCGAAAAGGCCCTGCTTCCCAATCCCGAAACATGGTACAATCGTTGACCGCTTCGTTCGCGGCTACAGCCCGATATCGCTCAGCGCCGCCCTTAGCAGAGGCGCGATCTGGGCGGCCACCGCCGCCTCGCCGGCGGGATCGGCCATCAGGTCCTGGCGAACTTCCAGTTCCAGGTAGTCGAGCCCCCGGCCGATGGCGTGTCTTGGAATGGAGTAGTCGATGTCGTCCATCCGGTAGGGCTGGTTGTCGCCGACCACCTCCGGCCCGAAGGTCTCGCGCAGCCGCGCCAGCATGGCGTCGGAGAACGGCGAGGCGCCCAGGTGCAGCACGCCATAGCGCCAGGGACGGTCGTGGCCGGCCATCGAGGGGGTGAAGCTGTGCAGGGCGACCATCACCGTCGGGCGGTCGCCACGGGCGTCCAGCTCGGCGTCGATGGCGTCGTGATAGGGCGTGAAGATCTCGTCGATGCGCGCCTGCCGTTCCTGCGGCTTCAGCTCGAGATTGGCCGGGATCACCGTCCCGTCGCTGACCTCGCAGATGGCGTCGCGCCGCTGGGGATTGCGGTTGCAGTCGATGACCAGCCGTGAGTAGCGCTGGGCGAACAGGCAGGCGCCGAGGTCGTCGCTGAGAATCGGGCCAAGACCCGCGATGCCGATATCGAGGGCGATATGTCGCTGTCTTTCTGAATGAGACAGTTGGAGATTGTTAAGGTTGAGGGGGATTTCCTGACCGGCATGGTCCGCGATCAGAAAAAACGGCGAATCGGCGCCTCTATTTCGAGCAATCACAGGCGCCCCGTCGCCTGCGACAAGCAGTCCACTGGCCATACCGGTCAAATCGAGCCCCTGTTCTGACAATGGCCGTTGTTTCCATCCGCCACCTGACGACCTACCGCTACCGCAAGCCGGTGGCCTTCGGCGAGCATCGCATGATGTTCCGGCCGTTGCAGGCCTTCGACCAGCGGCTGCTCTCCGCGTCGGTAACGGTCTCGCCCGACCCTGAGTTGCTGCGCCACATCCAGGATGTCAGCGGCGCCTGCGTCGGCGTCGCCCGCTTCGATGCGCCCGCCGACCGCCTGGTGTTCGACAGCCGGGCCCGGGTCGAGCACACCGTCCACACCTCCTTCGAGTTCGAGACCCGCGACGCCCGCGTCGGCGTCGACTCGCTTTACGACGCCGGCGACCACACCGAGCTGGCCATCTCGCTGAACCGCACGCATTCGGACTCCGGCGAGGTCGCCCAATGGGCCCGCCGCTTCGTTCCGGCAGGCGGCGATGTCGCCGTCTCCACCGTGCTGATCGAGATGACCCACGCCATCCGCGCCGAATTCGCCTACGCCCTGCGCCTGCGCGGCGGGCCGCAGAGCCCGGCCGAGACCCTGGCCCTGCGCAGCGGCAGCTGCCGCGACTTCGCCGTGCTGATGATGGACGCGGCCCGCTCCCTGGGCATCGCGGCCCGTTTCGTCTCCGGCTACATCTATTCGAGCTCGCCCAAGTCGGGCGGCAAGTCCGGCGGCCGCACCGGCGGCGGCCACACCCACGCCTGGATGCGGGCCTATGTGCCCGGCTGCGGCTGGATGGATTTCGATCCGACCAACGGCATCGTCGGCAATCTCGACCTCATCCGCGTCGCCGTTGTCGCCGACCCGCGCCTGGCCCTGCCCCTGTGGGGCTCCTTCGACGGCGAGGCCGAGGACTATGTCGGCATGGACGTCGAGGTCGATTTGTCTGTAGAGGATGCCGCAGCGGCGCAACCGCCTTTCCCGCTGAGAGTTGCGCAAGCGGGCTGAGTCTGGCCCAGGCTTTCAACGGGCGGGACATCCCCACATGCGAATTCGGGCCGGCTACAAGATCACCTACGACTGCCCGGTCGAGACACCGATGCTGATGATGGTCAACCTGCGCCCCGAGCGGGCCGGTGACATGGAATCGCCCGACACCGTGCTGACCGAGCCCTATGTGCCGGTCCGCCAGTACATCGACACCTTCGGCAACATCTGCAGCCGCGTGGTCGCCCCGCCCGGCCTGTTCACAATCCACAGCGAGTTCATCGTCAAGGACAGCGGCATCCCCGACCCCATCGTGCCGGACGCCATCCAGCACCCGATCGAGGATCTGCCCGACTCGGTCATCGAGTACCTGCTGCCCTCCCGCTACTGCGACACCGAACTGTTGCGGGATCTGGCCTGGAAGCTGTTCGCCGACACGCCTCCCGGCTGGGCCCGGGTGCAGGCCATCGTCGAGTACGCCCACAACCGGGTGGCCTTCGGCTATGAGCACGCCCGGCCGACCAAGACCGCCTTCGAGGCGCACGAGGAGGGTTACGGCGTCTGCCGCGACTACGCTCACCTGGCCATCACCCTGTGCCGCTGCATGAACATCCCGGCCCGCTATGTGACCGGCTACATGGGCGACATCGGCATCCCGGTGCACGGGGTGATGGATTTCAGCGCCTGGTTCCAGGTCTGGCTGGGCAATGCCTGGCACACCTTCGACGCCCGTCACAACATGCCGCGCATCGGCCGCCTGCTGATGGCGATCGGCCGCGACGCCACCGACGTGGCCATCGTCACCACCTTCGGCGCCGCTCGGCTGGTCGAGTTCACCGTCATCACCGAAGAGCTGAAGTAGAAGGCCTTTGGCGCCCTGTCTGCGTTGACTCAGGCGAGTCCGTCTGTATAAGACGCCTCCCTTCGCTCCCGGGCCTTCGCCTGCGGGGCGCTATCGTTTTTGCTATCTCACGTTCAGGACGGACCGATGTACGCGGTGATCAAAACCGGCGGCAAGCAATACCGGGTTTCCCCCGGTGACCTGCTGGTTGTCGAAAAACTGGCTGGTGAACCCGGCGCTGAAGTTTCCTTCGACCAAGTCCTGATGCTGGGCGATGGCGACGTCGTGACCGTGGGCGCTCCCACCGTCGCCGGCGCTGCCGTCACGGCCACGCTGGTCGAGACCCGCAAGGGTGAGAAGGTGAAGATCTTCAAGAAGATCCGCCGCCAAGGCTACCGCCGCACCCGCGGTCACCGCCAGCATGAAACCGTCCTGCGCGTCACCGCCATCGGCGACACCAAGTGGGACGGCGTGGTCGACATGACCACCAAGGCCGAGCTGAACGCCCGTTCGCGGAACCTGAAGCTGCCTGAATTCGCCGCCAAGGCCGAAGCCGCTCCGGCTCCCGCCAAGAAGGCGACCAAGGCCAAGGCCGTGGTGACCGAGGAAGAAACCATCGTCGCCGCCGAGGCCCCCGTGGTCGAAGCCGCCGCCGAGGCTCCCAAGGCCAAGAAGGCCGCCGCGCCGAAGGCCGCCAAGGCTGACGACGCCGCCCCCGCCAAGAAGGCCGCCCCGAAAAAGGCCGCCAAGAAGGACACCGACGAAGCCTGAGGGCCTCGTCGATAGAGGATAGGAGAGCACTATGGCTCACAAGAAATCTGGCGGTTCCTCGCGCAACGGGCGCGACTCGGCTGGCCGCCGTCTCGGCGTGAAGAAGTTTGGCGGCGAGAACGTGCTCGCCGGCAACATCATCGTGCGCCAACGCGGCACCAAGTTCTGGCCGGGCGAAAACGTCGGCATCGGCAAGGACCACACCCTCTTTGCCCTCGAAAACGGCAACGTGAAGTTTGTAACCAAGCGTAACGACCGCACCTACGCGACGGTTGTTTCGAAGATGGCCGAGGCCGCCGAGTAAGGCGAGCCGAGAGACCTTTCTCCGGACCGCCGACAAAGCGATCCGGACACGAAACTCCAGAGGGGAGTCCGGATCGCCGGACTCCCCTCTTTCGTTTCAGGGCCCCGCAAGAGGGCTGGGAGGCAAGACAATGTGTCTGATCGAACAGACCCCGAGGATAGAGACGCGGCGGCTGACCCTGCGGGCCCCGGCCCCGGGCGATGAGACGCGCCTGGCCGCTCTGATGGCCGACTACGACATTGCGAAGATGACCAGCCGGGTGCCGCATCCCTATGCGCTGTCGGACGCGCTGTCCTTCATCGAGGCGGTGCAGGCGAAAGACCCGGCCACCGACCACGAGTTCCTGCTCGAGCACGAGGATGACGGCGTGATCGGCGGCCTCGGCCTGTTCACCCCGCCGGGCCTGCCACTGGAGGTCGGCTACTGGGTGGGCCGCGACTGGTGGGGCCGGGGGTTTGCGTCGGAGGCCCTGCAAGGGGCGCTGGCCTGGGCCAAGCACGCGTGGAAGAAGCGCTTCGTCGTCGCCGGCCATTTCAGCGACAACCCGGCCTCGGGGGCGGTGCTGTGCAAGGCCGGCTTCCTCTACACCGGCGAGATCCAGCACAAGCCCTCCATCGCCCGCGGCGAGGAGGCTCCGGTCCGGATGATGGTCTGGCTGGCATGATCGCGGGGAGACGCTAGTCTCCCCCCATGACCGAACAGACCCCCTGGTGGCGCGGCGCGACCGTCTATCACATCTACGTCCGCAGCTTCTTCGACAGCAACGGCGACGGCCATGGCGACCTGCCGGGCGTGCTGGCCAAGCTCGACTACATCGCTTCGCTTGGCGTCGACGCCATCTGGCTTTCCCCTGTCCACCCCTCGCCCAACCGTGACTGGGGCTATGACGTTTCCGACTACCACGGCGTCCACCCCGACTACGGCGCGATGGACGACCTGCAGGCGGTGATCGACGGCGCCCATGCGCGCGGCATGAAGCTCCTCCTCGACGAGGTCCTCGCCCACACCAGCGACGAACACGCCTGGTTCCACGACAGCCTGAAGGGGATCAAGGAGGACTGGTACGTCTGGGCTCCGCTCAAGGAGGACGGCACGGCCCCCAACAACTGGCTCAGCGCCTTCGGCGGCCCGGCCTGGGCCTACCAGCCGCTGCGCCGCAAGGCCTACCATCACAAGTTCCTGCGCCAGCAGCCCAAGCTCAACTGGCGCCACCCGGAGGCGCGAGCGGCCGCCCTCGAGGTGCTCGACTTCTGGCTTTCCAAAGGCGTCGATGGCTTCCGGCTCGACGTCGCCAATGCCTACCTCCACGACCCGGCCCTGACCGACAATCCGGTGGATGACAGCGACACGAGCCTTCGTTGGTCGGCCGCCGCCAACTTCCAGCGCCACTTCAACGATTCCAACCTGGTCGAAAACATCGAGGCCCTGAACGACGTCCGCCTGACCGTTGATCGCCATCCGGACCGCTTCGTGTTCGGCGAGTTCTCCGAGGAAGCCGACCGCTGCGGCGGCTTCGCCGCGCCCGACGAAGGCCTGCACGCCGGCTACAGCTTCCCGCTGCTGCTGGCCCGCCGCATGGGGCCCGACTTTATCCGCAAGCATATGGAGATGCTGGAGGACCATCCGCGCCACTGGCCCTGCATCACCTTCTCCAACCACGACGTGCCGCGCACCCCCAGCCGTTTCGGTGATGGCTCGCCGCCGGTCGCCAAGGTCATGCTGGCCCTGCTGCTGACCCTGCGCGGCTCGATCCTGATGTACCAGGGCGAGGAACTGGGCCTGCCCGAGGCCGACCTGACCCGCGAGCAGCTTCGCGACCCGGTCGGCGACCTCTACTGGCCGGCCCACAAGGGCCGCGACGGCTGCCGCACGCCGATGCCCTGGAGCCCGGGTCCTGCGCTGGGCTTCACCACGGGCCGCCCCTGGCTGCCCGCCGCTCCGGAACACGCCCACCTGACCGTCGCCGACCAGGACGCCGACCCGGAGTCGGCCCTGGCCCTCAGCCGCGCCCTGATCGCCCTGCGCCGCGCCCACCCGGCCCTGCGCCTCGGCGACATCGTCTTCCGGGACGTTCCGGCCCCGATGGCGGTGTTCGAACGGAGCAGGGAGGGCGAACGACTGCTCTGCGCCTTTAATCTCGGCGATGGTCCGGCGCCCGCCGGTCCGGCCTGGACCGACGGCGAGACCCTGCTCTCGGGCGGCGAGGGCGGCCCCTTCGCCTTCCGGATTGCCAAGATCTAGAAAGAGACTTTAGGGTTTGGCTTTCGGCCGGTAGTCCTCGCCGACCACGAAGGCGGCCCGACGCACCCGCTTCCTGTCGAGGCCCGCGCGGAAGGCGCCGACCTGTTCGCTGCGGGTGAAGTCGCCGCGCACCAGGGCCAGGCGGGGGGCCATCTTCGCCACCCCGTCTGCGTCGCGCCGCACCTCGTCCTCCATCACCACCAGCACCCGGTCGCCCAGGGCCCGGGTCAGCGGATGGCGCGCCTCGGCCTGGTTGCCGGCCTTGTCCCGGCGCAGCCAGATGGTCAGCGGCGGCGCGCCCGGCTTGTTGAAGTAGTCGCGGCCGTAATAGGCCGTGGCGTTGAACAGGAAGCGGTTATCGACGGCGACGGCGCTCAGCCCCTGGCCGGCCTGTTCGACCTGGGCCCGCTGCACGGTCGCCTCGACCACGTCCTTCCAGCCGCGCATGCGCTTGATGGCGTTGGACTGGCCCAGCCGGTCGGCGAGGGCCGGGCTGGCGATGCAGAGGATGAGCCCCGCGACCAGCAGGCCCTGGAGGACCAGGGCTGCGCCGGCGCCGATCCTTGTCCACAGGCTTGGCCACCAGCGCGCCACCAGGCCGGCGACCAGCACGGCGGCGGGAATATAGGCGGCGGCGGTCCAGTTGGCGTTGGCCCGGGTCAGGATGGCCTGCACCCCGACGACCGCCAGCGGCGGGATGGTCCAGCAGACCAGCAGGATATCCTCGTCGGTGAGCTTCCGGCGCGCCGCCAGGACATAGGCCGCCAGCAGCACCCCGAAGCCCAGGCCGAAGACCCCGACCTGCTCGGCCGCCAGTCGCAGGAACTCGACGACATGGAAGCCGATCCCCGAGCCCAGGTCGGCGTTGGCGGCCGTGTGCTGCACGGTCTCGAAGCCGTTGAGGGCGTTCCAGATCAGGTTGGGGGCGATGATCATGGCGAACACCCCGGCCGCGACCAGGGCGGTGGCCGGACGCCAGACGCTCCGGGCCCGGCCCGAGACGATCAGATGCAGGACGATGCCGATCACCGCATAGATGGCCGCGTATTTCGACAACATGGCCAGACCCAGCGCCGCCCCCAGCCCCGCCGCCGTGAACAGCGGCCGCTTGGCGCCGGGCAGGTCCACATAGGCCAGCAGAGCGATGCTCAGGAAGCAGAGCAGCGGCGTGTCGGTGGTCATGGTGACGTTGGCGACGGCGACGCCGGGCATCAGCTGGTAGATGAGCAGCGCCAGCACCCCGGCCCATGGCCCGTACAGCCGCCGACCGACCGCGAACAGCACCAGCCCGGTCACCGCGTGGAACAGCGGCGCGGCGATCCGCACCCAGGGTTCGGAATCGCCGCCGATCGCCGTGGTCAGGTGGATGACCCAGGCGATCATCGGCGGTTTGGAAAAATATCCCAGATCGAGGCTTCTCGACCACAGCCAGTACTGGGCTTCGTCCGGGTACAGCTCAAGCGGCGTGGCGAACAGGGCGAACAGTCTCAGCCCGGTCAAAAGGACGGTCGCCGCCAGGGCGAACCGCCACGGCCGACTCGCCTCGACGTAGGCCTGGCGGCCCAGTTCCTGATGCGTGGCGCTCAAGCTCCGCTCCCCGGCGAATCGTGTTTGCCCCCGATCATGCTCGAAACGGGGGCGGATTTAGCCCCCTATAGGGCAAGCCGGGCACGCAGGTGTCGCAAACTTGCGACAAGGCGTCTCAATTCGGTCCCAAAGTCTTAACGCCCGCTTGTGCCGGAAAAGTCTGCGGTTACAAGGTGCTCCCGTGGTGATGGGGCTGGTCCACGGTCACCAAAGCTTTGCAATCGGGCGCTAATTGGGCGGCCTAATCCGCCATCGAGTGTTCAAAATCGGGCGCTCGTCGGGATGACAGGGGATATCCAATGAGAAACTACAAGCTCGCCATCGTGGCGACGACGGCTCTGGTCGGCAGCCTGTTTGCCACCGGCGCCTTTGCGCAATCCACCGGCACGGCCGAAGTCGAAGAAGTGGTCATCACCGGGACGTCGGGCCCGAAGAACCTTGAGGGCGCGATCGTCGCGGAGACCGCGGCGAAGAGCAAGTCGACGCTGACCGACGAGTTCATCCAGACCCAGGTCGCCGGCCAGACCGTTCTGCAGACCCTGAACATCCTGCCGTCGGTCAACTTCACCAGCAACGACGCCTACGGCGGCAGCGGCGGCGACGTCACCATCCGCGGTTTCGACTCGCAACGCATTTCGCTGAACGTCGACGGCATCCAGCTGAACGACACCGGCAACTACGCCATCTACTCGAACCAGCAGCTCGACCCGGAACTGATCTCGCGGGTCAGCACCAACCTCGGCACGACCGACGTCGACAGCCCGACCGCGTCGGCCACCGGCGGCACGATCAACTACGTCACCCGTCGTCCGGCCACCGAATTCGGCGGCATCCTGCAGCCCTCGATCGGTGACGACGGCTACGGCCGCATCTTCGGCCTGATCGACACCGGCGAAATCGGCCCCTGGGGCACCCGCGCCTTCTTCGCCGCCTCGTACACCAAGTACGACAAGTTCCGCGGCCCCGGCGAACTCGAGAAGAAGCAGTTCAACGGCGGCATCTACCAGCCGCTGGGCGACAACGGCGACTTCGTCAGCGTCACCGGCCACTGGAACGAAAACCGCAACAACTTCTTCCGCCGCATCAACATCGACAACTTCAACAACGGCATCATCGATCCCGAATACAACGACAAGTGCTACCTGGTCGGTTCGGGCGCTGGTCGTCAGGACGATGGTTCCAGCACCGCGGTGGTCCCGGGCGACGCGACGACCTCGCCGAGCGCCTGCTCCAACTACTACGGCCTGAACATCAACCCCTCGAACACCGGCAACATCCGCGGCCAGTCGCGCTTCAGCCTGGGTGAGAGCTTCACCCTGACCGTCGACCCGACCTTCCAGTACGTGATGGCCAACGGCGGCGGCAGCACGACGATCAACGAATACGATGCGCGTCTGGCGGGTTCGTTCTACGACTCCACCAACTCGACCACCCGCGTCGCCAACGGCGTCGACCTGAACGGCGACGGCGACATCCTCGACCGGATCCGCCTCTACTCGCCGTCGAACACCAACACCCGTCGTTACAGCGTCACCAGCTCGCTGATCTGGGAGATCAACGACACCAACCGTCTGCGCGTCGCCTACACCTACGACTACGGGCGTCACCGCCAGACCGGCGAGTACAGCAAGCTGTCGGCCAGCGGCGATCCGCGCGACGTGTTCTCGGGCAAGGACGGCTACGGCACGCCGGTTCGCACCAAGGACGGCGAAATCTTCCAGAAGCGCGATCGTTTCTCGATCGCCATCCTGAACCAGATCGCCCTGCAGTACGTCGGCCGCTTCTTCGACGACGCGCTGACCGTGGACGTCGGTGTTCGCGCGCCCTTCTTCAAGCGTGAGCTGAACAACTACTGCTACCAGCAGGACACCTTCAACGCCTACTGCGGCAATCTCACCCCGGCCGAAGCCGACATCGCGACGGACGGCAGCACCCCCAACCCGGCTCCGGGCGCGCCTGTCGCGTTCGAGCGCAAGTACGACAAGGTTCTGCCGAACCTCGGCGTCACCTACCGCTTCCTGGAAGGTCACTCGGTCTACTTCAACTACTCCGAGAACCTGTCGGCTCCCCGTACGGACGACCTGTACGACCGGATCCCGGCTGACCCGGAACCGGAAACCAGCAAGCAGTACGACCTCGGCTACCGTTACTCGGCCGGCCCGGTGATCCTGTCGGCTTCGGGCTTCATCTCGGACTTCGACAACTACATCATCCGCGCCATCACCAACATCAACGGTGAAGACCTCGCCACCTCGATCAACGTGGGCAAGGTCGAGCGTTGGGGGATCGACGGCCAGATCGGCTGGGAAGTCGTCGAGAACCTGAACCTCTACGCGTCCTATGCCTTTGTTCACAGCGAGTTCAAAGACGACGTCCCGGGCACCTCGGTCGGCTCGACGATCCGCACCGCCGGCAAGCAACTGCCGGAAGTTCCGGAGCGCCAGTTCGCCGCCCGCGCTCAATACAAGATCGCCGGCTTCACCATCGGTCTGCAGACCAAGTGGGTCGATGAGCGCTTCACCAACGCGATCAACGACGAGCGGGTCCCGTCCTACCAGGTCTGGGATGCCGACGTTCGCTACGACCTGCCCTGGTTCAACGACAAGGGTGCGTATCTCCAGCTGAACGTGACCAACCTGCTCGACGAAGAGTACATCGCCGACATCTCGACCGACATCGTCGGCAACCGGACCGGCAACCTCGGCGCCCCGAAGACCGTGCAGCTCACCCTGCGCGCGCCCTTCTAAGGCTCCTTGCTTCCAACCAGAGCGAAGGGCGGTCCTCACGGGCCGCCCTTTTCTTTTGGCTCTCAAACTCTTGACGTCCGGGCCCCCCGGGGCCACTTGCCCGCCCCATGACCGGTCCAGCTCTCATCCCCGCCGAATGGTCCCCCCACCGCGCCATGTGGCTGGGCTATCCCAGCCATGGCGAGCTCTGGCAGGAGGATCTCGAGGCCGCCCGCGAGGAGGTTGCCGCCCTGGCGCGCGCGCTGGCGGGTCCCGGAGCCGAGCGGGTCCGGCTGATGGTCTGCGGCGACGAGGCCGAGGCGGATGCGAAGACCCGCCTGGCGGGCGTCGCCGGCATCGAGATCGTCCGCGGCCTGTTCGGCGACATCTGGCTGCGCGACACCGGCCCGATCTTCTCCGGCGACGGCCGGGCGCTGGGCTTCAGATTCAACGGCTGGGGCGGCAAGTACCAGCTGGAGGGTGACGATCAGGTCGCCGCCCAGATCGCCGCCGCCTCCGGAGCGCCCCTGGTCGAAAACGACTTTATCCTCGAGGGCGGCGCCCTTGACCACGACGGCTACGGCACCGTCCTGACCACCCGCCAATGCCTGACCAACCCCAACCGCAACCCCGGCTGGGGCGAGGCCGCCGCCGAGGCCGCCCTGGCCGGCGCCCTGGGGGCGAAGAAAGTTCTGTGGCTGGGCGAGGGTCTGAACCGCGACCACACCGACGGTCACGTCGATAACCTGGCCCGCTTCGTGGCGCCGGGCGTCATCGCCTGCCCGATCGCCTGGGGCCGCCGCGACCCCAACGCCGAGGTCTATGACGAGACGGCCAAACTCCTGGGCTCGATGACCGACGCCAGGGGCCAGCGCATCCAGGTCATGCGCATCCCCTCGCCCGGCTGGACCACGGACGCCGACGGCGAGATGGTCCCGGCCAGCCACATGAACTTCATCATCGCCAACAAGGCGGTGATCTGCCCGACCTACGACGAGAAGGCCGGCGCCTTCGCCCTCGACGCCCTGGCCAGCCTGTTCCCCGAGCGCAAGGTCATCGGCCTGCCCTCGACCGCCATCCTCACCGGCGGCGGCAGCTTCCACTGCATCACCCAGCAGGAGCCGGCCTGACGATGAGCAAGACTCTCACCCTCGCCGCCCTCCAGACCCACTACGGGATGGACCTGGACGACAACATCGCCCGCACGGTCGATCTCGTCCGCCAGGCCGCCGCCGCCGGGGCGCAGGTCATCCTGCCGTCGGAACTGTTCCAGGGGCCCTACTTCTGCGTGGCGCAGGAGGAGCGCTGGTTCGCCAAGGCCAAGCCGTGGCGGGAGCATCCGTGCGTGAAGGCCTTGGCCCCGCTGGCGGGAGAGCTGGGCGTGGTCATCCCGATCTCGATCTTCGAGCGCGAGGGGCCGCACTATTTCAACAGCCTGGTGATGGCCGACGCCGACGGCTCCCTGATGGGCGTCTACCGCAAGAGCCACATCCCCGACGGCCCTGGCTACCAGGAGAAGTACTACTTCCGTCCCGGCGACACCGGCTTCAAGGTCTGGGACACGAAGCATGGCCGCATCGGCGCCGGCATCTGCTGGGACCAGTGGTACCCCGAGTGCGCCCGCGCCATGGCCCTGATGGGCGCGCAGGCGCTGCTCTACCCCACCGCCATCGGCACCGAGCCGCATGACGCCACCCTCGACACGGCCCTGCCCTGGCGCCGCGCCATGCAGGGCCATGCGGTCAGCAATGTCATCCCCGTGGTCGGCGCCAACCGCATCGGCTTCGAGCCTTGGGAGGGCTACCCGAACGGCGGTCAGCGCTTCTACGGCTCCAGCTTCATCGCCGACCATCGCGGCGACCTGATCGGCGACATGGGCCCGGACGAAGAGGGGTTCACCAGCGCAACGGTCGACCTCGACTTCCTCGACACCCACCGCGCCGCCTGGGGCTTCTTCCGCGACCGCCGACCGGACCTGTACGGCGCCCTGAGCACGGGCCGCCCGGCGTGATCGAGACCGAGCGCCTCATCCTCCGCAACTGGCGCTCCTCGGACCTTGAGCCCTGGGTGGCGATGAATGCCGACCCGGAGGTCATGCGCTTCTTTCCCGCCGTGCAGACGCGCGAGGAGAGCGAAGGCATGATGGCGCGTAATCGCGACCACATCGAGCGCGAGGGCTTTGGCCTGTGGGCGGTCGAGCGCAAGGGCGTCGGGGACTTCCTCGGCTTTACCGGCCTGATGGCCCTGAAAGACCCCAACCCCCTGGCGCCCGGGGTCGAGGCCGGCTGGCGTCTCGCGCGTCACGCCTGGGGCCAGGGCTACGCCTCCGAGGCCGCGTCGGCCGCCCTCAAGGACGGCTTCGAGCGCATTGGCCTCAAGAGCATCGTCGCCTTCACCGCCACCACCAACCTACCGTCACAGGCTGTGATGACCCGCATCGGCATGCTCCGCCGCGAAGACCTCGACTTCGACCATCCGGTTCTGCCCAAGGGCCACCCGCTGGAACGTCACGTGGTCTGGGAAGCGACGGCCTAGCCGCCGCAACCTGTCGCCGCCGGCGCCTTGTCCAGTTCCGCCTTGGCCAGGGCCATGTCGGCGGTGAAGGCCGGCTCGGCGTGCAGGCGGGAGACCGTGGCCGCCGCCATGATCTGGCCGGCCGTGACGTCGCTCTGGAAGTGCACCCCGCAGATCCAGCGGCTGTCGCCGAACTCGCGGCCACGGGTCACCGCCTGGCTGGCCTTGTCGGGGGCCAGCTCGGCCAGCACCAGGCCCCAGGCCATGCCGGCGGCGGCGTGGCCGCTGGGGTAGGAGCCGTTGGTCTTCATCCAGTCCTCGCGCACGACGCAGAGCTTCGCCTCGTCGTGACCGATCATCGGCCGGTCGCGCTGGTACTTCTTCTTGGCGGCGTTGGTGCTGCCGCCGGCGTCCAGCACGACGCGGTCGAGCAGCTTCGACAGGACTGGCGTCCTGGCCACGCTGATTTCCTTGCCGATGGCGCAGGAGAAGGAGCGGTGGGCCTTGTCGCCGAACAGCTCGACATCGGCGATGGCCTGTTGCCAGCGCGCCGTGCCCTCCATCGACCGGCTGGCGTCGAAGGCGGCCCGGTCGGCCCTGGCCTGCTCGGAGTCCAGGGCCGGCGGCGCGCCGACAATGGAGAGGCTGTCGGGCAGTTGGGCCGGGGGGATGTAGCCGCCGGCTGGTCGCGCGGCCTGAGCGGGCGCGGGGGCCGCCGTTTTGGCGTCCTGCGCCACCGCCCCGAAGCCCAGCATCGCCACCCCGGCGACCATCAGCACGCCATGCCCGAACGCCTTCATCGACATCACCATCCTCCCGAATTTTGATCATCCGAAAGACCGCGCGCCGCCGTCCGCGTCAAGCCGCTTGACGAGGCGATATGTTATTTCATAACAGTGCGACACCTTTCGTGGAGCCTCCCCATGCGCCGACCTGCTTTTCTTCTGGGCGCCAGCCTGCTGGCCCTCTCCCTGGCGGCTCCCGCCTTCGCCCAACAGGCCGCCCCGCCCGCGCCGGAAGACGACGGCGACGTTTCGGAGGTCATCGTCACCGGCGCCCCCTTCGCGGTTTCGCTGGATACCGTCACCAGCAGCGTCACCGTCGTCGGCCGCGATCAGCTCGACATCGCCGCCCCCTCCGGCCTCGGCGACCTGCTGGCCGGCCAGCCGGGCCTGCGCTCGACCTTCTTCGGCCCGGGCGCCAGCCGCCCGGTGATCCGGGGCCTGTCGGGCCCTCGCGTGCTGGTGCTGCAGAACGGCGTCGGCCTGGTCGACGCCAGCGCCCTGTCACCGGACCACGCGGTCGCCTCCGACCCGGGCGAGGCCTCGCGCATCGAGGTGCTGCGCGGCCCCTCGACCCTGGCCTATGGCGGCAGCGGTATCGGCGGGGTGGTCAACATCATCGACGATCACATCCCCAGCCGTCTGCCTGAAGGCGGCATCGACGGCCGGATTTCCGCTTCCGCCTCCAGCGTCGATGAGGGGCGCTCGGTGTCCTTCGGCCTGCACGCGGCCAGCGGGCCGGTCGTCTTCTCGATCGACGGCGTCTCGCGCCGGGCCGACGACTACGAGGTTCCCGGCACGCCGGTCAGCAGCCGCCTGGCCGCCGCCGAGGGCCTGACCGTCGATCCGGCCCGCACCGTGCGCAACACCGACCTCAGGCTGGACGCCTACGGCGTGGGCGTCTCCTTCGTCACCGACGAGGGCTTCGTCGGCCTGGCGCTGAAGCAGACCGACACGCTCTACGGCGTGCCCTATGCGCAGATCACCGCCCCGATCGACCCCGACGACGAGGGTCCGGTCGCCATTGACCTGCACCAGATCCGCTTCGACTTCCGCTCGGAAATCCCCTTCACCGTGGGTCCGTTCGAGACCATGCGCTCCTCGATCGGATACGCCGACTACGAGCACGCCGAGGTGCTCCGCAACACCGGCGAGACCGGCACCCGCTTCCTGTCCAAGGGCGTGGAGGGCCGATTCGAGTTCGTCCAGCGGGAGATCGGCCCGCTGAAGGGGGCGGTCGGCGTCCAGGCCCTGTCGCGGCATTTCAACTCCATCGGCGACGAGGCTTCGGTGCCGAAGACCGACATCCAGGAACTGGGCGTCTTCACCCTGCAACGGCTCGACTACGGCGGCTGGGGTATCGACGCGGGCCTGCGGGTCGATCGGCGCGACCTCGACGCCGACCTCGTCGGTCGCCTCGCCAGCGCCCCGGCGGCCTCCTATGGCCTCAACTGGATCAGCGCCGACAACGCGCCCAGCTTCACCAATGTCTCCGGATCGGTCGGCGTCTTCATCAAGCCGAGCGAGGGACAGTTCTACGCCCTGACCGTGGCCCGCAACGCCCGCGCCCCGACCGAGGGCGAACTCTATTCGGACGGCCCGCACCCGGGCACCGGCGCCTTCGAGATCGGCGACCCCGGCCTCGACCCGGAAACCGTGCTCAGTGTCGAGGCCACCGGCCGCTGGACCTACGACAGGTTCCGCGCCGAGGGCCACCTCTGGTACGCGTCCTACGACGGCTATATCGACCAGCTTCCGACCGGCGATGTCGAGGATAACCTGCCGGTGTTCCGCTATGTGCAGAGCAACGCCACCTTCTACGGCTTCGAGCTGGAGGGGACCTACGACCTGTGGGTCGATGGCGGCCGCACCCTGTCGGCCCAGGTCAGCGCCGATTTCGTGCGTGGCGACACCGACGACGGGACGCCGGCGCGCATCCCGCCGTGGTCGACCACCGGCAAGCTGATCTGGGAAAGCGACATGTTCGACGCCAACCTCGAGGTCCGCTACGTGGCGGAGCAGGATCGGGTCGCCGCCTTCGAGCTGCCGACGGACAGCTATACCATGGTCAACCTCTATGGGGCGGTGAAGCCCTTCAAGAACCCCGACCTGCGGCTCTTCGCCGAGCTGCGCAACGCCACAGACGAACTGGCCCGCGAGCACGTCAGCTTCCTGAAGGACATCGCCCCGCTCCCCGGCCGGTCGTTCCGCGCCGGGGTGGCGGTCCGGTTCTAACCCAGAACCGTCTTGCCGTTGCGGATCACCGTCACCCCGCGTTCCTTCACGCGGGCCTCGAAGGAGATGACATCGGCGTCCTGCCAGAGATCGACGGCGATGGTCTCGCCCGGGAAGACCGGGGAGGAGAAGCGGACCTGGTGGCTCTTGATCCTGGCGGGATCGAAGCCGGCATATTCCTGCAGCACCGCCCGGCAGGTGATGCCGTAGGTGCAGAGGCCATGCAGGATGGGCCGGGGGAATCCGGCCATCTTGGCGACCTTCGGGTCCGAATGCAGCGGATTGCGGTCGCCGGACAGCCGGTAGATCAGCGCCTGGTCGGGGCTGGTCGAAATCTCGACGGTCTTGTCGGGCGCGCGGGCGGGAACCTCATGCGGTTCCGGCGCGCCTTCCGACGGGCCGCCGAAGTTGCCGTCGCCGCGGGCGAAGGTGGAGCCGGTCAGGGTGGCGATCTTCTCGCCGGTCTTCGCATCCCGCAGCACCGTCTCGTTGTAGATGACCGCGCCCTTGTCGCCCTTGTCATAGGCCCCGATGACCCGGCCCTCGGCGGTGATCTGGGCCTCGGTGGGGAAGGGGACGTGGAACTCGCACTTCTGCTCGCCGTGCACGACCATCAGGAAGTTGATCATCGAGCCGATCGCCGGCCCGGCCCCCCAGGCGACCGTGGTGGCCATGGTCGGCACCGCCTTCAGCCCGCTCTCGTAGACGAAGGGCAACTCGGTCTCGTTCATCGGATCGGCGCCGAGGCCGATGCCCAACGCGTAGAGCATGGTTTCGCGGTCGCCCCATTGGTAGGGGGCGGGCTCGCTGGTCATCGACAGGATCTCGGGGTAGCGGATCGGCATGGACGTCTCCCTTTTGCGCCAATCTAGGCGCCTTGACGTGGGGGTGGGCAAGAGGCCGCGGGACGAGAAGATCGCCTGTGAAGCGGGCGCGATTGCCCGGTTCCGCTCAATCGGATAGAAGCGCCGCTCCACCCTTTCCGGCCGCAAGAGCCGCCCGCTAGCCAGAGTCCCTAATGGAAACGTCCACCGTCACCAACGTCAGCCCGGTCGCCGGCAACGTCCTGTTCTACAACTCGCCCGAGCCGCTGAGCAAAGAGATGCACGGCAAGATGGGTGTGAAGCAGCTGCCGGGCCCGTTCGCCTTCGCCGCTCAGGGCCATGTCGTCCCGCTGACCGTCGCCGAATTCCAGTTCGCGGCCCTCTGCTTCCCGATCATCTTCGCCGGTGAACAGCGCCAGCCGCTGGCCGTTCTGGGCATCAACCCGGGCGACAACCTGTTCGTCGATGCCGCCGGCACCTTCACCAACGGCGTCTATGTGCCGGCCTACATCCGCCGCTATCCCTTCGTCCTGGCCCAGGACGAGGCGCAGGGCCGGATGATCGTCTGCATCGAACGCGGCGCCGAAATGTTCGCCGAAACCGGCTTCGACGTGCCGCTGTTCGACGACGCCGGCGAGCCCAGCACCTACACCCAGAACGCCATCAAGTTCTGCGAAGACTTCGAGGGCGAGCGTCGCCGCACCGAGAACTTCGTCAACCTGATCAAGGAACTGGACCTGCTGGAAACCAAGCAGGCCACCTTCACCCCGACCAACCCGGACGGCACCCAAGGCGCCACCGTGGTCATCGCCGAGTACTTCGCCGTCTCGGAAGAGAAGCTGCGCGGCCTGTCGGCCGAGAAGCTGGTCGAGCTGCGCGACAACGGCGCGCTCGAGCGCATCTACAACCACATGACCAGCCTGGCCGGCTGGGACCGCCTGGTGGCCATCGCCTCCGAGAAGGCCCAGGCCACCGCCGCCGGCAACGCCTAGGCGTTTTCGAAGGTCGAGGTTGCGGAAGGGGCCGGTCGCGAGACCGGCCCCTTTCTGCTGGGCGCTACTTCAACCCGTCCTGAGCCAGCGTGTAGGCGACCACCGCATTGGCATGCCCGTGCCCCAGCCCGTGCTGGTCCTTCAGGATGGCGACCAGTTCCATGTGCTTGGCCGGATAGCCGTCGCGGACGATCTGCTGCCAGTGGGCGATCGGCTGGCCGTACTTCTTCTCGATCGACGGGAAGTAGGACGCCGGCCCTTTCACGGCCTCGCTCATCGCGCGAAGACGCTCCGGGTCAGGCAGCTGAACACCAGCCGGCCGGCCTCATCGAGCAGGTCGTGCTGGGCGATGATGATGCCCTTGCCTTCGCCGACCGCGTCCTTGCCCATCACCGTCATCCGGCCGCGCAGAAGCTCGCCCGCTGGCGGGTTGCGGCTCCAGCGCATGGCGTCGACGCCCAGCCGCTTGGTCTGGGCCCAGCGGTCGCCGGACTCCAGTTCAAGCCGGGACCAGATGGCGTAAACCATGGCGTCGGGTGCGCCCTGGCTCTTGTCCCAGCCCGGCGCGAAGGCGGCGATGAAGTGGTCGATCGCCTCGGCGTTGACGGCCGTCACGCCGAGCGAATGAACCTGACCGATTTCGAAGTCGTCGAAGGAGGCGGGCATCGATCCTCTTTAGGGTTCGGGGGAGATCTGAACGAGCAGCTTGCCGTCGTGGTCGCCGGTGAAAAGCCGTTTCACGGCGTCGGCCGCATTTTCCAGCCCATCGACCACATGCGCCTTCCATTTGAGCTGGCCTGACGCCACCCAGGGGATCAACTCGGCCATCGCCTCGCCGGCGCGGGGCAGGTAGTCGATGACGATGAAGCCCTTGATCAGGATGCGGCGCATCAGGACGCGGGCGAAATCGGCCGGGCCGGGGATGGCGCCCTCGGCGTTGTAGGTGCTGATCATGCCGCACAGGGGCATGCGGCTGAAGTTGTTCATGCGGCCGATGACGGCGTCCATGATCTCGCCGCCGACGTTCTCGAAGTTGACGTCGACGCCGTCGGGACAGAGCCGGTCCAGCGCCGCACCGACGTCCTCGTTCCGGTAGTCGATGGCCCCGTCGAAGCCGATCTCCTTCAGCCAGGCGCATTTGGCCGGGCCGCCGGCGATGCCGACGACGCGGGCGCCCTTCAGCTTGGCGATCTGGCCGACGATGGAGCCGACGGCGCCGGCGGCGGCGGAGACGACGACGGTGTCGCCTTCCTTGGGCTTGCCGATGTCCATCAGGCCGAACCAGGCGGTCAGGCCGGTGGCGCCCAGCACGCTCATCCAGGCGGTCAGCGGCACGCCGGGGATCTGCGGCACCGGGGTGACCATGCCGCCGTGGGCGACGGAATAGAGCTGCCAGCCCGACAGGCCGGCGTTGACGATGTCGCCGACCTTGTGACGGTCGGATTTGCTCTCCTCGACGACGCCGATGGTGCCGCCGCGCATGACGTCACCGATCTCGACCGGCGGCAGGTACTGGTCCTGGTCGCTCATCCAGATGCGGTTGGTCGGATCGAGCGAGAGGTAGATGTTGCGGATCAGGACCTCGCCGTCCTGCAGGTCGCGGGTCGGTTTTTCCACGAACTCCAGGTCGCCGGCGGCGATGTCGCCGCTCGGCCTGCGCTTGAGGATCCATTGACGATTCGTCGGCATGTCCGTCCTCCCGTTTTGCGCCACAGTGAGGGGTTGGCGGTGGGGAAGTCGAGGGGCATTTGCCGCACTCCCGTCGCCGGTCCATATAGTCGCCATGCGCCTGCTGCTCGCCGTCCTCGCCCTGTTGTTCGCTGCCCCCGCTTTTGCAGCCGAGGTCGACACCGGCCACCTGAAGATAGAGCTGGTCGCCCAGGACGCCAGCGTGGCGCCGGGCACGACCGCCTACGTCGCCCTGCGCCAGGATATCGACGCCGGCTGGCACACCTACTGGCGCAATCCCGGCGACAGCGGCGAGCCGCCGAAACTGACCTGGACCCTGCCGGCCGGTTGGACCGCCGGGGAGTTCGTCTGGGCGACGCCGAAGACCCTGCCGTTCGGGCCGCTGACCAACTATGGCTATTCGGGCGAGGTCATCCTGCCGGTTCCGATCGCGGTTCCGGCCAATGCCAGGCCCGGCCCGGTCACCCTCGAGGCGGTCGTCGACGTGCTGGTCTGCGAGAAGATCTGCATCCCCGAGACCGGCAAGGTCTCGGTCACGCTGACCGTCGCCGACGGCGCGCCGAAGCCGGACGCCCGGTGGGGCGCGAGCGTCGCCGCCGCCCTGGCCGCCGCGCCCAAGCCGGCGGGCCTGACCGCCACCTTCGAGAACGGCAAGACCCTGACCCTGGCCGTGGCCGGCGCACCCCTGAAGGGCGCCGACATGAGCGGGGCCTGGTTCTTCCCCTTCCAGGGCGTCTGGATCGACCATGCCAAGGCCCAGACCGCCGAGCGGGGCAGCGACGGCCTGACCCTGACCCTGACGCCCGGCTACGCCTTCGAGAGCGGCAAGCCGCCGGCCGTCATGGACGGGGTGCTGGTGGTCGGCGACAAGGCCTATGAGATTTCCGCGACGCCCGGTCCGGCGCCCGCCGGGGTTTCGGGTCTGGGACCGCCGCCCGGCGCCAAGGGTGAGGGCACCGGCGCCGCGCCGAAGACCGGCCTGCTGATCGCCGCCCTGACCGCCTTCCTCGGCGGGCTGATCCTCAACCTGATGCCCTGCGTCTTCCCGGTGCTGTCGATGAAGGCCGCTTCGCTCGCCCGGCATGCCCATGAGACCCGCGCCGCCCGCCGGCAGGGCCTGGCCTACGGGGCCGGCGTCGTCGCCACCTTCCTGATCCTGGCCGGGGTGCTGATCGGGCTGCAGCTGGCCGGCCAGCAGGTCGGCTGGGGCTTCCAGCTGCAGTCGCCGCCGGTGGTCGGGGTGCTGGGCCTGCTGATGCTGGCCGTGGCGCTGAACATGTCCGGCGTCTTCGAGATCGGGACCAGCGTGCAGGGCGTCGGATCGGGCCTGGCCGCCAAGGGCGGGCTCTCCGGCGCCTTCTTCACCGGCGTGCTGGCGGTGGTCGTCGCCAGCCCCTGCACCGCGCCCTTCATGGCCGGCGCTCTCGGCTTCACCATCGGCCAGCCGCCGATCGTGGTGCTGGCCGTGTTCCTGGCCCTGAGCCTCGGCTTTGCGGCGCCCTTCGTGGCCCTGGCCTTCGCGCCGGGCCTGCTGCGCCGGCTGCCCAAGCCGGGAGCCTGGATGGACACCCTGCGCAAGGTGCTGGCCTTCCCGATGTACGGCGCCGCGGCTTGGCTGCTCTGGGTGCTGTCGCAGCAGACCGACGCGGCCGGCCTGGCCGTGGCCCTGATGGGCCTGCTCACCGGCGCCTTCGCCCTCTGGCTCTGGGGACTGGGGCCGAAGGCCTGGCGCCAGGGTCTGGCGCTGCTGCTGCTGGCCGGGGCCGTGGCGCTGGTGCTGCAGCCGGACTCGGCCGCGCCCCGGACCGGCGAAAGCGCCGCGTCGGCCGTGCTGCCGTCCGAAGCCTGGTCTGAGGAGCGGGTGGCGGCGCTGCGGGCCGAGGGCAAGGTCGTCTTCGTCAACTTCACCGCCGCCTGGTGCGTCAGCTGCCAGGTCAATGACAAGGTCGCCCTGTCCACCGACGAGGTCGCCAAGGCCCTGACCGCCGCCAACGGCGTCTACCTCAAGGCCGACTGGACCAACCGCAATCCCGAGATCGCCGCCGCCCTGGCCGAGCACGGCCGGGCCGGGGTGCCGCTGTACCTGGTCTACGGCCCGGCCTCGGAAACGCCGCAGGTCCTGCCGCAACTGCTGACCCCCGGCATGGTCGCCGGGGCGCTGAAGAAGGCCGCCGGCACATGACCCTCACCCGCCGTTCCGCCCTGACCGCCGCTCTCGCCCTGCCGGTGCTGGGTCTGCCCGGCCTGGCCCTGGCCAAGACCGCGCCCGACTTCGCGGTCAAGGACGCCGACGGCAAGGTTCGCACCCTGTCGGAATTCAAGGGCCGCATCGTCGTGCTGGAGTGGCTGAACCGCGCCTGCCCCTACACCCAGAAACACTACCACGGGAACATGCAGGGCCTGCAGGTCTCGGCCACCCGGGACGGGGCGGTGTGGCTCAGCGTCTGTTCGTCGGGCAGTTGGCAGCCGGGGCACTGGTCCAGCGGCGCCGGCGCCAAGGGCTGGATGAAGAAGTACGGCTCGGCCGCCACCGCCATGCTGCTCGACGAGGACGGGGTCATGGGCCGGGCCTATGGGGCCAGGACCACGCCCCATATGTTCGTCATCGATCCGGCCGGGCAGCTGGCCTACCAGGGGGCCATCGACGATGTGCCGACCAGCAAGGTCGAGGACATCGGGCGGGCGAAGAACCTGGTCGCCGCCGCCCTGGCCGATCTGCACGCGGGCCGGCCGGTGCGCACGCCGTACAGCCAAGCCTATGGCTGCGCGGTGAAGTACGGGTAGGTCAATGAAGTTCTCTTGCGATTGCAACTTCGTTGTTCGGGATCAACGGAATCGGCTGCCATACAAAGCGACTTACCTTTCCGACAAGGCGGGCGAACGCGTCGGGGATTGGCTTCTCAGCGAACTGGATAGCTACGTTGCAGCCGTTCGGTCAGGCGCGATCCGCGAGTGGCTGGAGCAGCGCGGTTTAGGTGACGAGTTCTGGCTTGGGCAGACAGACGGGGTCAGGATCAACGACCTGATACTGTCCAAGGCGGAGGCCCAGTCTCGGACGGCCTATGAGTGTGAAGCCTGTGGCCGCCTCTGGCTTGAGGACGAGCATCAGAGGCAGTTCAGTTATCGGCCGGCCAACGATGAACCGAATAATCCGTTCGATTGGGACTAAACCGGCGGGGCCGGCGGGGCGGTGATGACCTCGACGTTGTCGTTCAGCAGGTAGGCCAGGTCGGTGAGGGCGGCGTCGCGGGCCGAGGGGTTGGCGGCCTCCTCGACGGCTTTCAGCTTCAGCGGCAGGTCTTCGCTGATGCCGCGCAGGATGCATTTCAGATCGCCGTCCGTGCCGCGCTCCTTGAGGGTGACGTGGCCCTTCATGTCGAGGGCGGCGAGTTCGCCGAGCTGGCCCTTGAAGGCGGCGAACTCAGGGGCGGGCAGGGGCTTGCCCTTCCAGTCCAGCACCTCGGCGCGCAGCCGGCCGGCCCGAGCGATGATGTCGGCGAACAGGGGCTCGCTGACCAGCGGCGAGGCCGGGGCCATGGCCACGGCGGGCGCGGGCGGGGCGGCGTCGCTGGCGCCGCTCCAGGAGGCGAGCCAGAGCATGGAGGCGGCGGCGACGGCTTCGCAGGACATGGCGATCCTTTTCACGGGACGGTAGTTACTGTTGCGCATGACCATGCCGCAGCATGGTAAATGCGCCGTTTACGATTGCCGGAACCGCCATGACCGAGACTCCCGCCTGGACCGCCCTGAAAGCCGCCGCCAAGGCCGATGGCGCGCGCCGCATCCGCGCCCTGTTCGACGCCGAGCCGGACCGGCTGGAGGGCCTGACCTTCGAGGCGGCGGGTCTGACGCTCGACCTGTCCAAGCAGCCCTGGAGCCGCGAGGGGGCGACGGCGGCGGTCGAGCTGGCCGTGGCCGCCGGGGTGGAGGCGGCGCGGGAACGGCTGTTCAACGGCGAGATCGTCAATCTCACCGAAGGGCGGCCGGCCATGCATATGGCGCTGCGGGCGGCGGCGGGGGCGGACTTCAAGGCGGCCGGCAAGGCGGTCTCCGAGGAGGTCGAGGATGTCCGCGACGCCATGCAGGACTTCGTGGCGGCGGTGCGGTCGGGGATGGCCGGCGGGGCGACGGGGCGGCCGTTCAAGTCCGTCCTCCATATTGGAATCGGCGGTTCCGACCTCGGGCCCCGGCTGATCTGGGAGGCGCTGCGGCCGCTGGTTCCGGAGATCCAGCTGCGCTTCGCCGCCAACATCGACGGGGCCGAGTTCGCCGCCGCGACGGCGGGGCTGGACCCGGAGGAGACGCTGGTTGTCGTCGTCTCCAAGACCTTCACGACGCAGGAGACGCTGGCCAATGCGCGGGCCGCCAAGGCCTGGCTGGAGGCCAAGCTCGGCGCGGGCAAGGCCGACAGCCACCTGGCGGCGGTCAGCGCCAATCCGGCCGAGGCCGGGCGGTTCGGGATCGCCGAAGACCGGGTGTTCGCCTTCCGCGACTGGGTGGGCGGACGCTATTCGGTCTGGTCGGCGGTGGGGCTCTCCTGTGCGATCGGGCTGGGGTGGCCGGCGTTCGAAGGGCTGCTGGCCGGGGCGGCGGCGATGGACGAGCATTTCGAGACCGCCCCGCTCGACGCCAACATGCCGCTGATGCTGGCCCTGGCCCATGTGTTCAATCGCAACGGGCTGGAGCGGCCGCTCAGGGCGGTGGTGCCGTACGCCCGGCGGCTGGCGCTGTTTCCGGCCTATCTGCAGCAGCTGGAGATGGAGTCGAACGGCAAGCGGGTGACTCAGGGCGGTCTGCCGGTCAGCCAGGCGACGGCGGCCAGCGTGTTCGGCGATGCGGGCACCAACGGCCAGCACGCCTTCTTCCAGCTGCTGCACCAGGGGACCGATATCATCCCCGTCGACTTCATTGCGCTCGCCGAGGACCACGAGGGTCCGAAGAGCCATCGCAACATGCTGCTGGCCAACGCCATCGCCCAGGCCGAGGCGCTGATGATCGGCCAGGAGAATTTGAACGAGCCGCACCGCCATTTCCCGGGCGACCGGCCGTCGAGCTTCATCCTGCTGGAGCGGCTGACCCCCGAGACGCTGGGGGCCTTGATTGCGCTGTACGAGCACAAGACCTTCGTCGAGGGGGTGCTGTGGGACATCGACAGTTTCGACCAGTGGGGGGTGGAGTTGGGGAAGGTCCTGGCGGGGCGGGTGCTGCGCGAGCTGGACGGCGGCGACGGGCCGGACCACGACCCCTCGACGGCGGCGCTGATCGCCCGGCTGGCGCGCTAGGCCTATCGAAGCGGCAAACCATTATACCGCCTGGGCGGGACTACATCAAAAGGCGCGATTCCGGGCATGAGCGGCGAAGGGCCCGGCCCTGTTGGCTTTTGGGTAGCTTGACCGGCTGTGAATGTGGGCCCGGGCGTAGGTCCGACGTAGGCGCCCCGGCGGGGAATGTAGGCCGGTTTGTGAGCGGCGCGGCCTACGGTTAGGGACATGGGACGATTGACCCGATTTGGGCCGAAATCGTTATGTCTAGACATATTAATGTTGGCGGATTGGCGCAGTGACCTCCCTCCCCGAATGGGGAGGGCAGGCGCGTTGCGCGCCGGGTGGGGCAGTGGGTCACCGGCGGCTGTCGGAGAGGCTTCTCAGTGCATCGCCTTGAAGGTCTCGAGCCGACTTCCCCACCCGACGCGCGTAACCGCGCGTCTGCCCTCCCCATGCGGGGAGGGAGGTTGGCGCCTCGCCTGTCGTCGGCTATAGGCCCTCTTCGATGACGCAGACGCCGCACCATCACGCGCACCACCACACCTTCCCTCGCGGGACGGGTCGGGTTCGCGCGGCTTAAAGCCAGGCCCCTTCACCGCCCCGCCCGATGCGGATGGGGCGAGCGCTCCATCCGGTATGAAACACCGACCGATGGACTGCCCCAATGACTGACGAAACCTTCCGCCCCGAAGCCCGCGCCCCTCGCGGATTCGCCGACAAGCGCGCCGCCCAACTGCGGGCCGAGCGGCGGATCGTCGAGCAGGTGTCGGCGGTCTATGAGCGCTGGGGGTTCGAGCCGCTGGATACCGGGGCGTTCGAATATGCCGACGCGCTCGGCAAGTTCCTGCCCGACAGCGATCGGCCGAACGAGGGTGTGTTCGCGCTGCAGGACGATGACGAGCAGTGGATGGCGCTGCGCTATGACCTGACCGCGCCGCTGGCCCGGTTCGCGGCGCAGAATTGGGAGACCCTTCCCAAGCCCTATCGCCGCTATGCCTTCGGGCCGGTGTGGCGCAACGAGAAGCCGGGGCCGGGGCGGTTCCGCGAATTCATCCAGTGCGACGCCGATACGGTCGGCTCGGCCCGGCCGGAAGCCGACGCCGAGATCATCGCCATGGCGGCCGAGGGGCTGGAGGCGGCCGGGCTGCCGCGGGGGACGGCGGTGCTGCGGATCAACAATCGCAAGCTGCTCAACGGCCTGTTGACGGCGGCGGGCGTCGAGAGCGCGGGGCAGAAGCTGGCCGTGCTGCGGGCGGTGGACAAGCTGGACCGGCTGGGGGCCGAAGGCGTGAAGCTGCTGCTGGGCGCCGGGCGGCTGGACGAGAGCGGGGCCTTCACCAAGGGCGCCGGCCTGGCCGGCGGGGCGGTGGACCAGGTGCTGGCCTTCCTGGCCGCCGGGGCGGGGGACAACGGCAGGACGCTGGATGCGCTGTCGGGGATCGTCGGCGGCTCGGCCGAGGGGGCCGAGGGCATCGAGGAGCTGGGCAAGATCGCGGCGGCGCTGAAGGCGCTGGGCTTCGACGAGAGCCGGGCCAGCATCGAACCCAGTATCGTGCGCGGGCTGGAATATTATACCGGGGCGGTGTTCGAGGCCGAGCTGCTGCTGGAGACGGTCGATGACAAGGGCCAGGCGTTGCGCTTTGGCTCGATCGGCGGCGGCGGGCGCTATGACGACCTGGTGGCGCGGTTCACCGGCCAGCCGGTGCCGGCCACGGGCTTCAGCTTCGGGGTGTCGCGGCTGGCGGCGGCGCTGAAGGCGGCGGGCCGGGACGAGGCCGGGGCGACGCGCGGGCCGGTGGTGGTCATCGTCTTCGACGCCGGGCACATGGGCGAATATTTCGCGGTGGCCGGCGAGCTGCGGGCCGCCGGCATCGCCGCCGAGGTCTATCTCGGCTCCTCGGGCATGAAGGCGCAGATGAAGTATGCCGACCGGCGCCACGCGCCGGCGGCGATCATGCTGGGCGGCGACGAGATCGCGGCGGGCACGGCGACCATCAAGGACCTGGACCTGGGCCGGGCGCTGGCGGCCAACATCGCCGGCCACGACGCCTACAAGACCGAGCGGCCGGGGCAGCAGACGGTGCCGCGCGGCGAGCTGCTGGCGGCGGTCCGCAAGATCGTGGATGCGGCCCGATGAGACTGGAGCGGACCGTTCCGCCGCCGGCCCTGGCGGCCATCCGCGCCCCCTTCGAAGGCGCCGGGGAGGCGCTGGAGACGCCGGTGCTGCAGCCGCTGGCGCTGCTGCTCGACCTGGCCGGCGAGGCGATGCGGCCGCGTCTGTTCGTGGTCCAGGCCGAGGGTGGCGAGGAGGCGGCGCTGCGGCCCGACTTCACCATCCCGATCGCCCGGGCCCACATCGCGTCCGGCGCCGCCGAGGGGCGCTATGTCTATGAGGGCAAGGCGTTCCGGGCGGCGGGCGGATCGGCGCGGGCCGAGGAGTTCCTGCAGTTGGGCCTCGAGGTCTATGGTGGCGCCGACCCGGTGGCGACCGACGCCGAGATCCTGTCGCGGGCCTGGAAGGCGGCGGCGGCCGGCGGGCGGGACGACCTGTCACTGGTGCTGGGCGACGTCAGCCTGTTCTCGGCCCTGGTCGAGGACATGGACCTGGAGCCGGCCCTGGCGGCGCGGCTGAAGCGGGCCTTCAACCGGCCGCGACTGCTGAGCGCCGAGCTGAACCCCGTGGCGGAGGCGGATGCGGCGCCGCAGAGCCGGCTGGCCGGGCTGCTCGGCGGGCTGGGCGAGGCCGAGGCGGTGGCCCTGCTGGAAGAGGTCTGGAGCCTGGCGGGGGTGTCGCCGGTCGGCGGGCGGCCGACGGCGGAGATCGCCCGGCGGCTGGCGGCCCGGGGCGGCGAGGCGGCGCGGGCGCGGCTGAGTGAGGAGCAGATCGGCCGGGTGCGGGCCTTCCTGTCGATCGAGGACACGCCGGCCGTCGCGCTTGGGGCGCTGGCGGGTCTTGGCGGGGCGCGGCTTGAGGTGCGGCTCGGCGAATGGCGGCGGCGGCTGGAGTTGCTGGCCGAAGCCGGGGTTCCGCTGGACGGGGCGCGGTTCGGGGCCGGGTTCGGGCGGGCCTTCGGCTATTACGACGGGGCCCTGTTCGAGGTGCGCAGCGCCGCCCTGGGGGCCGAGCGGCCGCTGGCGGCGGGCGGTCGCTATGACGGGCTGGCGGCGCGGCTGGGCGGCGCGGGGACCGGCGCGGCGGGCTGCATGGTCCGGCCTGCCCGGGCCTTTGTGGAGGGCGGAGAATGAGCGTGATTCTGGGCATTCCCTCCAAGGGGCGGTTGAAGGAACAGGTCGAGGCCTGGCTGGCCGACGCGGGGCTGAAGATCGAGGCTGACGGCGGCGAGCGCGGCTATCGCGCGAAGATCGTCGGCCTGGACGGCATCGAGGTGCGGCTGATCTCGGCGGGCGAGATCGCCCGGGCGCTGAACAGCGGCGAGGTGCACTTAGGGATAACCGGCGAGGATCTGCTCCGCGAGCAGGGGGATGATTTCGAGGCGCGGCTGCTGCTCTTGCGGGCGCTGGGCTTCGGGCGGGCCGACCTGGTGGTGGCGACGCCGCAGAGCTGGCTGGACGTCGAGACCATGGCCGACCTCGAGGAGGTGGCGCACGATCATCTGGCCCGGACCGGGCGGCGGTTGCGGGTGGCGACCAAGTACGTCGCCCAGACGCGGGCCTTCTTCGCCCGGCACGGGGTGGGCGACTACCGCATCGTCGAGTCGGCGGGGGCGACCGAAGGGGCGCCGGCGGCCGGGGCGGCGGAGATCGTCGTCGACATCACCACGACGGGGGCGACTTTGGCGGCCAACCACCTGGCCATCATTCGCGACGGGGTGATCCTGAAGAGTCAGGCTCAGCTGGCGGCGGCCCTGACCGCCGACTGGGGCGGCGAGCGGCTGGGGATCGCGCGGCGGCTGCTGTCGCTGATCGAGGCGCGGGCCCGGGCCAAGCGGACCCTGACCCTGGTCTGGCCAGCCGAGCAGGATGCCGCGGCCAAGGCGGCGACGGCGCTGTTCGAGGCCCGGGGCGGTCAGGCGCGGGCGTCCGGCCTGCTGATTCCGCGGGCCGAGCTGGCGGCGGTGGGGGCGGCGCTCGAATCGGCGGGGGTCGGGCCGGTGACGGCGGCGGCGCCGGAGTATGTGTTCTCGCCGGACTGTCCACCCTATGACCAACTTGAGGGGCGTGTTGCGAGGCCTTCTTAATCAGAATTGACGATAGAGTCAGAAATGGGGGTCTCGGACGGTTGTTTTGACGGCGACGTCCAAAGATCACCCCGTTTTGAGCGATTTTGCCGCAGTTTGTTGCGCGGCGAGGGCGCTGGAAGCGTTGACACGGGCAGGGAATTGTCGTCTTTTTGACTGGCGAAACAGGGCGGCCGACAAGAGCATCCCGTTTCCGGCGTTTCGGGGAGGAAACGCCCGCTTGGATCGAGTGATCGAGGAATGTTGGGCCCGTTGCGATTATCCCCCGCAACGGGCCCTTCGCCTTTTTGCGCGATGGTTCGCCGGAACTGACTCGGCCGTCAAAAACTCAATGACTGTCATCCTTCGGTCGGCGAAGCCGATCCGGAGGACCCACCCGTAAGCCTGGCGGCTGGCGCTTGTGGGTTGCTCGGCTGGCGATGGCGGCCTTCCGGCTCCAGCCGCTTCCGCCCAACGGTGGGTCCTCCGGATCGCTGCGCGACCGAAGGATGACAGGGTGGGTGGTTAGAGGCTCGGTGGGACCACGCTGGTCAGGGGGCCGGGCGGGGCGACGAAGAACTCCGGATAGAGATCTCGCCAGTGCGGGTTCTCGGCTTCGATCAGGTTGATCTTCCAGGCGCGGGGCCAGTGCTTGATGCGCTTCTCGCGGTGGATGGCGACGGTGATGTCGCCATGGACCTCGTACCAGACCAGGCGGTGGACGCCGTACTTGCTGGTGAACCCCTCGAACAGGTGCTGGCGGTGCTGGCTGATGCGGCCGATGAGCTTGCCGGTGACGCCGGTGTAGAGCGTCCCGTTGTAGCGGCTGGCGAGGATGTAGACCCAGTACATCGTGATGGAACAATACAGGAACAAATGAGCGCTGTCATCCTTCGGTCGCGTAGCGATCCGGAGGACCCACCCGTAAGCCTGGCGGCTGGCGTTTGGGGGTTGCTCGGCTGGAGATGGCTGCCTTCCGGCTCCAGCCGGTTCCGCCCAACGGTGGGTCCTCCGGATCGCTTCGCGACCGAAGGATGACAGTGAAAAAAAGGCGGTCCCTGCGGACCGCCCCTCAATCATTTCGCTCTCGCCAACCCTACCAGATCCGCACCCGGTCTTCCGGCTTCACGTAAAGCTTGTCGCCTTCCTTGATGCCGAAGGCGTCGTACCAGGCGTCGACGTTCCGGATGGTTCCGTTGACGCGGTAGTAGGCCGGGCTGTGGGGGTCGGTGACGACCTGTTGGCGGAGGGCCTCGTCGCGAATCTTGGCGCGCCAGACCTGGGCCCAGCCGTAGAAGACCCGCTGCTGGCCGGTGATGCCGTCGAGGACGGGGGCCGGCCTGCCCTTCAGGGAGACGAGGTAGGCGTCGTAGGCCAGGCTGAGGCCGCCCAGGTCGCCGATGTTTTCGCCCATGGTCAGGGCGCCCTGGACCTTGGCGCCGGGGAGCGGTTCGAAGGCGCTGTACTGGGCGCCGAGCTTGTCGGCCTGGGCCTTGAACTTGGCGGCGTCCTCGGCCGTCCACCAGTCAGTCAGCACGCCGTCGCCGTTGGACTTGCGACCCTGGTCGTCGAAGCCGTGGCTGATCTCGTGACCGATCACCCCGCCGATGCCGCCGTAGTTGATGGCGTCGTCGGCGGTGGGGTCGAAGAAGGGCGCCTGCAGGATGGCGGCCGGGAAGACGATCTCGTTGTTGACGCTGTTGTAGTAGGCGTTGACCGTCTGCGGGGTCATGCCCCACTCCTTCTTGTCCACCGGCTCGAACAGGCGGGAGACGTCGCGGCGCCATTCATAGGCGCCGGCGCGGGTGGCGTTGCCGTAGAGGTCGTCGGCCTTGATGGTCAGGGCGCTGTAGTCGCGCCATTCCTCGGGGTAGCCGATCTTGACGGTGAACTTGGCCAGCTTGTCGAGCGCCTTGACCTTGGTCTCCGGGCTCATCCAGGGCAGGCCCTCGATGCGGGTCTTGAGCGCCGAGCGGATGTCGCCGACCAGGCTGATCATTTTGGCCTTGGATTCCGGCGGGAAGTAGCGGGCCACGTAGATGCGGCCGACGCTCTCGCCGACCATGTTGTTGGTGAAGGCGACGCCCCGCTTCCAGCGCGGACGCTGCTCGGGCTGGCCGCCGAGGGTCTTGCTGCGGAACTCGAAGTTGGCGTCGACGAAGCGCTTGCTGAGCATCGGCGCGGCGCCGTCGATCAGCTTGAAGGCCTGCCAGGCCTTCAGGGTCTCGATGGGCGTCTCGGCATAGGCCTTGGCGAATTTCGGGAAGGCGGTGTTGGTGGTCAGGATGAAGCGGTCGACGCCCTTGGGAAGTTCGGTCTGGGCCAGATAGGCGTCCCAGTCGAAGCCGGGGGTGTAGGCGACGAGCTCTGCACGGGTCATCGGGTTGTAGGTCAGGTCGCGGTTGCGGCGTTCGGCGCGGGTCCAGCTGCCCTCGGCGATCTTCGTCTCGAAGGCGATGATGTCCTTCGCCGCCTGGGCGGGGTTTTCCCAGCCGGCCATGGTCAGCATTTTGGTGATGTAGACCTCGTAGGCGGCCTTCTTGTCCGCGAACTTGGCGTCCAGATAGTAGTCGCGGTCGGGCAGGCCGAGGCCGCCGCCGCCGACGGCCACGGCGTACTTCTGGGGCGACTTGGCGTCGGTGGTGATGCCGATGCCGAGGATGGAGGCGTAGTTGCCGGTCTGGCCCTTGCCGCCGAGGGCGGTCATGTCCCTGTGGGTCTTCACGGCCTTGACCGCGGCGAGTTCGGGGGCGAGCGGCTTGAGGTCGAGCTTCTCGATGGTCGCCTCGTCCATGAAGGACTTGTAGGCGTCGCCGATCTTGGCGGCGTCCTTGTCCTGCACCTTGCCGGCGGCGGTATCGGCGATGATGGCGTTGACGCGGGCTTCCGACAGGATGCTCAGGGCGTCGAAGTTGCCGAAGCGGGTGCGGTCCGACGGGATCTCGGTGCGGGCGTCCCAGGCGCCGCTGGCGTATTTGTAGAAGTCGTCGCCCGGCCTGGCGGTCAGGTCGCGGCCGGTGAGATCGAAGCCCCAGGTTCCGTAGTGCGGGCTCTCCAGCGAGACGGGGGCGCCGCCCTGCGCGGGGGCGTCGGCGAAGTTGAACAGCGACTGCACCACGCAGTCGTCGGTTAGGCAGAGGTGGTCTTCACTGGCCTGCGCGGAGAACGCGGCAAGGGACAGGGCGGCCGCGGCGGCGGCGCTCAGCAGAGCTTTTTTCATGGAAAGACAAAGGCCTCAGGTGGAATTGCGGCGGACAATGCACCCGTTGACGTCCGGGGAAACCTTAAAGTTTGTTCATGCCGCAAGCGTGTAGGTGACTGTCCTCCGGCGCAGCCGGATGACTGTCACCGTTCAGCGCCGGACGGTGACAGTCACGCTGCGCGAGACAGTCACCGGGGCCAAAAAGAAAACGGCCGGGCCCCGAAGGACCCGGCCGCTCGATCGTTGAAGATCGAATCGCCTACCAGATGCGGACGCGCTTCTCGGGCGCGACGTACATCTTGTCGCCGGGCTGGACGTTGAAGGCGGCGTACCAGGCGTCGACGTTGCGCAGGGTGCCGATGACGCGGAAGTAGGCCGGGCTGTGCGGGTCCGAGGCGATCTGCTGGCGCAGGGCGTCGTCGCGGACCTTGGAGCGCCAGGCCTGGCCATAGGCCAGGAAGAAGCGCTGGTCGCCGGTCAGGCCATCGATCACTGGCGGTTCCTTGCCGCCGAGGCTGGCGTGGTAGGCGTCATAGGCGATCAGCACGCCGCCGAGGTCGCCGATGTTCTCGCCCATGGTCAGGTCGCCGTTGACGCGTGCGCCGGGCAGGGGCTCGAAGCTGGAGTAGAGGGCGCCGAGGGCCGCCGTCTGGGCGACGAACTTCTCGCGGTCGACCGGCTGCCACCAGTTGGACAGCGACCCGTCGGCGGCGAACTGGCTGCCCTGGTCGTCGAAGCCGTGGCTGATCTCGTGACCGATGACGGCGCCGATGGCCCCGTAGTTGACGGCCGGATCGGCTTCCGGATCGAAGAAGGGCGGCTGCAGGATGGCGGCCGGGAAGACGATCTCGTTGAGCTGCGGGTTGTAGTAGGCGTTCACGGTCTGGGGCGTCATGCCCCATTCCTTGCGGTCGACCGGCTTGTGCAGGCGGCCGACCTGGTAGGCCCATTCGAAGGCGCCGGCCCGCTCGATGTTGCCGTAGAGGTCGTCGGGCTTGATCGTCAGCTTGCTGTAATCGCGCCATTCGTCGGGGTAGCCGACCTTGACGGTGAAGCTGTTGGCCTTCGCGAGCGCCTTGGCCTTGGTCTCCGGGCTCATCCAGGTGAGGTTGTTGATCCGGGCCTTCATGGCGACCAGCAGGTTGCCGACCAGCTCTTCCATCTGGGCCTTGGAGTCGGCCGGGAAGTAGGCCTCGACGTAGAGCTTGCCGACCGCTTCACCGAGCGTATTGCCGGTCAGGCCGACGCCGCGTTTCCAGCGGGCACGCTGCTCGGGCTGGCCCGACAGGGTCTTGGCGCGGAACTCGAAGTTGGCGTCGGCGAAGGCCTTGCTGAGGTAGGGGCTGGCCTGGTCGGCGATGTGGAAGGCTTCCCACGCCTGCAGGGTCTCGATCGGGGTGGCCTTGTAGATGGCCGAGATCTTCGGGAAGGCGCTCTTTTCGCCGACGATGACGTTCTGTTCGCCGCCGAGGCCGGCCGCCGTGAAATAGCCCCTCCAGTTGAATTCGGGGGCCAGCTTGCTGAGCTCGGCGACGGTCATCGGATTGACCGAGGCGACCGGGTCGCGCTGCTGAACCTTGGACCAGCTGGCTTCGGCGATCTTCGTTTCGAAGGCGACGATGGCGTCGGCGTTGGCCTGCGGGTTGGCCCAGCCGGCCAGGGTCAGGGTTTTGGCGACATAATCGCGGTAGGCGGTCTTCTTGGCCGCGAACTGCTCGGTCAGATAGTAGTCGCGGTCGGGCAGGCCCAGGCCCGCCTGGCCGACGTAGACGGCGTATTTGGTCGGGTCGGCGGCTTCGGGGCCGATGCCGACGCCGAAGATGGTGTTGCCGAACTTGCCGTTGCCGCCGCCCATCAGCACCGCCAGGGCGTCGTGGGTCTTTGCGGCCTTCACGGCGGCGAAGTCGGCGGCCAGCGGTTTGGCGCCGAGGGCCTCGAGGCGGGCCTCGTCCATGAAGCTGTTGTAGAGGCCGCCGATCTGCTGGGCCTCGCCCTTGGCGTTCGCGGTCTTGGCGGCGGTCTCGATGATGGCGCGGCTGCGGGCGTCGGAAAGTTCACGCAGCTTGCCGGACGCGCCCCAGGAGGAGCGGTCGGCCGGGATGACCATCTGGTCGAAGTAGGTCCCGTTGGCGTAGCGGAAGAAGTCGTCGCCCGGCTTGACCGACTTGTCCTGGCCGGCGAGGTCGAAGCCCCAGGTCCCCATGCGCGGGGCCTTGGCGAGATCGGCGGCGGAGGCGGAGGCGGGGGCCGAGGCGTCGGCGGCGATGACGGCCGTGCTGACACCGGCGATCGAGAGGGTCGCAACAGCGGCGGCCGCGAGCAGAAGACGTTTCATGGGACGAGGAGGATCCTGTCTGTTTTGAAGGTGGCGGACCATGCTCCCGCAGCGGCAGGCGTGTCCCTTAAACTTTCGTCATGAAAGGGGAGGGCGGCCCCTTGCCCCCGCCGGGCTTCGCCCGCCAGGGGAGGATTGTGGTTAATCGCGTCTTAACGCCACGGGGCCAGCATGGGCTCATGCGCCGCCTCGCCGCCCTTGCCCTGGTTCTCCTGCTCGCCACGCCCGCCGGGGCGCAGGGCGGCAAGCTGCGCCAGGTGACGGCGGCCGAGGCCGGGCTCAAGGGCGCCGAGCCGAAGGTGGAGGAGCCGGCGCCGGAAGCGCCGCTGCTCGACTTCTCGGCCCAGGGCCGCTCGACCAGCCTGCCGGCGGGCCTGGCCTTCACCCGGCCGCTGGCCAGCACCTCGGCGGGGTCGGCGGGGTCGAACTCCGCCAGCCAGTGCCGCACCCGCTGCGCCCAGAGCCGCTACTTCTGTCTGGCGGAAGCGGAAGAAGAGACCTGCAGCCCGCTGTGGGCGCGCTGTGTCGCGGGCTGCAGCTAGGCGACTGCCGCCACGTCATAGTTGACCCGCGCGTCAGCCCCGATAGCTTCGTGAACAACGATAAGTCAGGGAGTACGGGCATGACCGGCAAGGCGCTACCGAAGGCCTGCATCATCGGCGCGGGCTGCTCGGGGTTCACCACGGCCAAGCGGCTGAAGGACGCTGGCGTCCCCTATGATTGCTTCGAGATCTCCGACGAGGTCGGCGGCAACTGGTACTACAAGAACCCCAACGGCATGTCGGCCTGCTACGAGAGCCTGCATATCGACACCTCCAAGTGGCGGCTGGCGTTCGAGGATTATCCGGTGCCCGCCGACTGGCCCGACTTCCCGCACCACGCCCAGCTGTTCCAGTACTTCAAGGACTATGTCGATCACTTCGGCCTGCGCGAGACCATCACCTTCAACACCGGGGTGACCAACGCGCGCCGGCGCGAGGACGGCCTCTGGGAGGTCAGCCTGACGACGGGCGAGACGCGGCTCTATGACGTACTGTTCGTCTGCAACGGCCACCACTGGAGCCCGCGCATCCCCGACTATCCGGGCGAGTTCGAGGGCGCGGCCTTTCACAGCCATGCCTACTGCGACCCCTTCGATCCGGTCGACATGCGCGGCAAGAACGTCGTGGTCGTCGGCATGGGCAATTCGGCGATGGATATCGCTTCGGAGCTGGCGCAGCGGCCGATTGCGAAGAACCTGTGGGTCTCGGCCAGGCGCGGGGTCTGGGTGCTGCCCAAGTACATGAACGGCAAGCCGGCCGACAAAAGCGCCATGCCGGCCTGGATGCCGCGCAAGCTCGGCCAGGCCATGGCCCGCAGCGTCATCAAGAAGACGCTGGGCAATATGGAAGACTACGGCCTGCCCAAGCCCGACCATGAGCCGCTCGAGGCCCACCCGTCGGTCAGCGGCGAGTTCCTGACCCGGGCCGGCTGCGGCGATGTGAAGTTCAAGCCGGCGATCAAGGCCCTCGAAGGAAAGAATGTCCGCTTCGCTGACGACAGCGTCGAGCAGGTGGACGCCATCGTCTTCGCCACCGGCTATGACATGAAGTTCCCCTTCTTCGACGATCCGGACCTGCTGCCCGACGCCGAGCACCGCTTCCCGCTGTACAAGCGGATGATGAAGCCGGGGATCGACAACCTGTTCTTCATGGGCCTGGCCCAGCCGCTGCCGACCCTGGTCAACTTCGCCGAACAGCAGAGCAAGCTGGCGGCCGCCTATCTGACCGGGCGCTACCGGCCGCCGGCCAAGGCGGAGATGGAGAGCGTGACGGCGAAGGACGAGGAATTCTACCTCGGCGGCTACTACAAGGCCGCGCGGCACACCATCCAGGTCGACTTCAACCACTACATCGTCGACCTGAAGAAGGAGGTCGCGAAGGGCGAGGCGCGGGCGCGCGGTGCGGGCTATGCGCTGCCGGTGGCGGCGAGGGCGAAATCCTCCCTCGACGCGTAGCGGCGGGGGAGGGGGACCGCCGCCGAAGGCGGTGGTGGAGGAGGCAGCGCCGGCGGAGGCGGGTTGCCCCGAACGCGGTTGTTGCGGCCGCGCCAGAACGCTCTCTCTTCCGAAGGGCCGGCTCCGCCCCCTCCACCACCGCCTTCGGCGGCGGTCCCCCTCCCCCGTGGGCTACGCCCCCGAGGGAGGAACAGGTCCGAACGCTCTCAGGAACGCGTCGATGTGGAACTTCACATAGTCGCGGTAGGCGGCCGGGCCGTCCATCGGCACGCCGAAGCCGCCGCGGACCAGGGCGATCTGCATGAAGGGGGCGAAGAACAATCGCACCAGCAGGGTGGGGTCCTCGACCTTGCGCAGCTCGCCGGTGGCCATCGACCGCTGGAAGGCCTGGGCCACCCGCATGACGCTGACGCCCAGCACGTTCTCGCGGATCAGGCCGGCGACGTCGGGGCGGCTCTGGGCCTCGTCCATGGCCAGCGCCATGTAGCCGCGCGACAGGCCGTTCTCCTGGATGGACAGGGTGCCCTCGGCGAAGATTTCCAGCAGGCCGCGGATTGGGCCCTCATAGGCGTCGATGCGGGCGACCAGGGCCTTGGTCGGAACGACCAGGTCCTCCTCCAGCATGGCGCGGATCAGGGTGTCCTTGCCCGGGAAGTAGCGATAGACGGCGGGTTTGGTGACTCCGATGGCGGCGGCCACCTCGTCCATGCGGCAGCCGAAGCCCTTTTCGGACACCAGTCTGCGCGCGGCGTCGAGAATCTGCCGGCGGCGCAGGTCGGCGCGCGCGCTGCGGAATTCCGGGACCTCGCTGCCTTGGGCGGCGGTCGTCATGGTTCACAACCCCTGGCTGGCGTTACGCGCCGGTACTCTTGTCAGACTAGCCTTGCTTGGCGGTTAGCGGGAGTCGTGAATCCGGCATTGAAATCCTTTTCTCGAAAGGACCAAGGCCTGCTAGCCTTGGCTTCAATGAGTCAGATCACTGTCCTTTCCACCGGCAAGCGCGAACAGACCAAACAGGCCAACCGCCAGGCCATCCTCGATGCGGCCCGCGAGGTGTTTGCCGAGATGGGCTACGAGACGGCGACGGTGCGCGACATCATCCGCCGCACGGAGCTGTCGGTGGGGGCCTTCTACAACTACTTCCGGTCGCGGGAAGAGGTGTTCGAGGCCCTGGCCGACGACGGCGCCCGGCGCTTCCGGCCGATCCTGCGGGCCTGCTGGGAAGAGGCGCGGGACTTCGAGGGTTATCTGCGCGCCGCCATCCAGGCCTACTACGACTTCGTGGTCGACGAGCATGAGAACTGGGAGGCGCGCCGGCCGGCCGGCGAGCGCCACCCCCACATCACCAACCAGACGCCAGAGATGGAGCGGGTGTTCGAGGAGGTGCGCGACACCTTCGCCGCCGCCATCGAGCGGGGCGGGGCGCCCAGGGTCGACGCCGACTACCTGGCCGCCGCCTGCATCGCCATCGCCCGCGAGGTCGGCGACCGGATGATGGCCCGCCGGCCGATCGACACCCACGCCGCCTGCGACTTCGCGGTCAAGCTGATCCTGGGCGGCATTCCGTCCCTGCCGCGTCTGAATCCGTCCTAGAGGAAGCGAGATGGCCGATCCCGGCGTCCAGAAAGTCATCCTCAAGGCGCTTCTGTCGCTGCCGCCGCCGATCCTGCGCCTGCTGTCTGGCGGCTCGGCCGTCTACCAGGGCGGCCGCACGCTGGATCCCCGCTTCCAGTTCCTCGCCGCCGGCGCGCGCAGCATGCCGGCCATGTCGTCGCTGAGCGCCGTCGAGGCGCGGGCCGCCAGCGCCCAGGGCCTGTCGATGATGGCCGGCAAGCTGGAGGCCGGCGTCAGCGTCGAAAGCCTGACCGTGCCGGGGGCCGAGGGCGACATCCCGGCCCGCGCCTATCGTCCGTCCGATCAGGACGCGGAGGCGCCGCTGCTGGTCTTCGCCCACTTCGGCGGCGGGGTGATCGGCGATCTCGACACCTGCCACGCCTTCTGCGGCATCCTCGCCAAATCCGCCCGCTGCGCCGTGCTGTCGGTCGACTACCGCCTGGCGCCCGAGCACCGGTTCCCGGCCGGCCTCGACGACATGCTGGCCGCCTGGCGCTGGGCGCGGGACAACACCGCCCGGTTCGGGGCGCCCGAGGGCCGGCTGGCCATCGGCGGCGATTCCATGGGCGGCAACTTCGCCGCCATCCTGGCCCAGGAAATGAAGAAGAGCGGCGAGCCGCAGCCGGTGCTGCAGCTGCTGATCTATCCGGCCGTCGACGTGGCGTCCGAGACCCAGTCGATGACCACCTATGCCGACGCCTATCCGCTGTCGCGCGACATCATGACCTGGTTCATGGGCCACTACATGGGCCCCGACGACGACCCGGCCGACCCGCGGCTGTCGCCGATCCGGTCCGGAGATCTGAGCGGCCTGGCCCCGGCCATCGTCATCACCGCCGGCTTCGATCCGCTGGTCGACCAGGGCGAGGCCTATGCCCGTCTCCTGAAAGGCGCGGGCGTGCCGGTGGTCTACCGCTGCTACGACGCCCTGGCCCACGGCTTCACCGCCTTCACCGGCGCCATCCCCGCCGCCGACATCGCCTGCCGGGAGATCGCCGGGCTGGTGCGTCAGGGGCTTGAGGGGCGGATTGCCTGACAAAGCTGTAACATGCTGAATCAAAAGTAATTTTCTGACGAAGGTTTAATCGCTCACGATCGTTTTCATGGTTGAGCGACCGAAGGTATGCGACTAACTCCCGCCGCTCGAAAAACGAAGCGAAGGGGCTACCCATGTTCACCCAGACGTTGCGCGCCGCCCTGATGGGCTCGGCCGTCCTTCTCGTCGCCGCCGGTCCGGCGCCGGCGCCCAGGCAGACCGTGACCGGTCCGACCGCCGTCTACTGGCTGAGCGCCTCGACGGCGACGGGGCCGATGGCCGGCATGAGCATGGGCGGGCCCGGTGGGGCGCCGGCCCGGCCGAGCTTTGGCCAGATGATGCGAGGCGGCTTCGGCGGCGGCGGGCCGGTGAAGACCTTGAAGCTGCAACTGGGCTCCAGCCGCAAGGCGCCCGCGCCGGCCGCCGACCACTTCTGGAGCCCGGCGATGGACATGGGGACCTCGGTCCCGCTGCTGTCGCCGCAGCCGTCTGACCCGACCCCGCGGGGCTACACGGGCCGCACCGACGGGCAGTACGAACAGCCGAAGGGCAAGCTGCTGATCTACTGGGGCTGCGGCGCCCATGCCGCGCCGGGCCAGCCGGTGGTCATCGACTTCGCCAAGGTCGCCCAGAACCCGCAGGCCCTGGCCGGGATGATGACCGGGCTGGACATCACCCCGATGAAGGAGCCGTCGGCCGACCGTTTCGCCACCTATGGCGAATGGCCCAACAGCCGCAACAATGAGCCCGTGCCGGGCGGCGCCTCGCTGGTTGGCGAACACTGGGTAAAGGGAAACTACAGCCCCGATATCAAGCTGACCCTGACCTCCGGGCAGGATTTCCTTGAGCCCATCCGTCTGCGCCAGACGCCCGACGCCGGCGGCGGCGTGGCGCTGACCTGGCAGGCCATCGCCCGCTCGCGCGGCTTCCACGCCACCGTCATCGGGGCGCAGGAGACCCGGCGCGGGGCGGACCCGGTGATGGTCATGTGGACCTCCAGCGCCGCCCAGGTCGGGGCCTTCGCCACGCCCGACTACATCAGCGACGAGGACCTCGCCCGGCTGGTGGCGAAGAAGGCGCTGCTGCCGGGATCGGCCACCGCCTGCACGGTGCCGGCCGAGGTGATCAAGGCGGCGCCGAGCGGCATGCTCAACCTGACCGCCTGGGGCGGCGAGGCCGACTTCGCCTATCCCGCGCGCCCGGCCGACCCGAAGGTGGCCTGGAACATCCAGTGGACGGCCAAGGTGCGCTACCGCTCGACGGTGGGCACGATCCTGGGGATGGACGATGCCGATTTCGGCGGTCAGTCGGCCGAAGACGGGCCGCGTGAGAAGCCCAAGGAAGAAAAGGGCGGCAAGGCGCGGAAGATCCTGCGGGGTCTGGGTATCCCCGGGACCAGATAGTTCCGGGCGCCCAGAGGCGAACTCACTGGACTTCCGTTGGGTCGCCATCCGATCCTCACCGCCATGCGCGCCCTGATCGTTGACCGCCTCGCCCCCGACTACGCCGGTGTCTCCCTGCAGGACGTTCCGGTCCCGACGCCCGGCCCCGGCGAGGTCCTCGTCAAGGTCCGCGCCGCCGGGGTGAACTTTCCCGACCTGTTGATGACGCGCGGCGACTACCAGATGAAGCCGCCGCTACCGTTCGGCCTCGGCATGGAGCTGAGTGGCGAGGTCGAGGCGCTCGGGCCCGGGGTCGAAGGCCTGACCCTCGGCGAGGCCGTGGTCGGTGGGGCCAAGCTGGGCGGGTTCGCGGAATACGCCCTGCTGCCGGCGGCGGCCGTGCGGGCCAAGCCGGCGGCGCTCAGCTTTGCCCAGGCAGCCGGCTATGGCGCGGCCTACCTGACCGCCTATGTCGCCTTCGTGCGGCGGGCCAACCTGCAACCCGGCGAGTGGGTGCTGATCCATGGCGCCGCCGGCGGCGTCGGGCTGGCGGCGATGGACCTGGCCAAGAGCATGGGGGCCAGGGTGATCGCCACCTCGGCATCGGACGAGAAGCTTGCCGTGCTGGAGCGGGAGTACGCTCCGGACGCGGTGCTCAACGTCACGCGCGGCTTCCGGGAGAAGGTGAAAGAGATCACCGGCGGCGGAGCGGACGTCATCTACGATCCCGTCGGCGGCGATGTGTTCGACGAGAGCGTGCGCTGCATCGGCTTCGACGGCCGGCTGCTGGTCATCGGCTTCACCTCCGGGCGAATCCCGGAGATCTCGGTGAACATGCCGCTGATCAAGGGCTTTTCGGTGGTCGGGGTGCGAGCCGGCGAATACGGCCGTCAGTTCCCCGAGCGCGGCCGGGAGAATCAGGCGGCGATCTGGAAGATGGCCGAGGAGGGCAGGGTGAAGCCCCGCGTCCACGCCGAGGTCCCGCTGGCCGACTGGCGCGAGGCGTTCGAACTCCTGGCCGGGCGCAAGGTGATCGGCAAGGCGGTGATCAGGCCGGACCTGTAGGCGCGAGTTACGGGGACACTATACCTATCTCGCCACCAGCGGCTCGGCTGCCCGGGCGGCGCCATGAGACAGGTATAGTGTCCCCGTAACTCTCCACCGGCGCGGGGCAAAGGCCCTGAGAGCATTGTGGCGGTTGACTCCCGGGACCTCATCCCGTATCCACCCCGGCTCAATCGCGACGGGGCCTCCCGTCGCGTTATAGCTTGTTATTTTCTCGGAGCAGACCTGTGAAGCGCACCTTTCAGCCTTCGCGTCTTGTGCGCGCTCGCCGTCACGGCTACCGCGCCCGCATGGCCACCAAAAACGGTCAGAAGATCGTTGCGCGTCGCCGCGCCAAGGGCCGCAAGAAGCTGACGGCCTAAGCCCGTCACCTTCTCTGCATCGGGGGGACTGTCCCTGCCCGAGCTTTTGAACATCGAGCGCATGACCAGGCGGCCCCAGTTTCTGGCGGCCGCCAAAGGCGCTTATCGCGCCCATGGCGCGGTGGTGGTGCAGGTCCGCAACCGCCAGGACGGCGATCAGACCGTCCACATCGGCTTTACCGCAACCAGGAAGATCGGCGGCGCCGTGGTGCGCAATCGCGCCAAGCGACGGCTGCGCGAAGCGGCGCGCGCGCTGCTGCCCTCTTTCGGACGGCCCGGATGTGACTATGTCTTTGTGGCCCGCGACGGAACCCCCGGGCGCGATTGGGGGCGTTTGCTTGACGATGTGAAAAGCGCGCTGATAAGGCTCGCCGCCGACTTACCCGCCGCGTCCCCCGCCGTGTCCACGGATGACGCGCCCCCTTCTCCTTCAGCGTTGGTCTGAGCCCGCTCCATGCAAAACGAAAACCGCAACACGATCGCCTTCTTCGTCATCGCGATCCTCATGCTGGTCGGTTACCAGATGTTCGTGCTGGGACCGCAGACCAAGGCCAAGCAGGCGGAAGCCAAGGCCAAGGCCGCGGCCGAAAAGAAGGTCGCCGCGCCGGGCAAGCCGGTGATTCCGACCGTGGCGCCAGGCAACCTGACGCGGGTTCAGGCCATCGCCGCCTCGACCCGGGTGCCGATCGCGACCCGCGGCCATGACGGCAAGCCGGTGCTGACCGGCTCGGTCAACCTGACCGGCGGCCAGGTCGACGACCTGTTCCTGCAGCAGTACGGCACGAGCGTCGACAAGACCTCGCCGCGCGTCGATCTCCTGCGCCCCGAAGCCACCTCCAACGCCTTCTACGCCCTGTTCAGCTGGGAGGCGTCCAACGTCGCCGGCCTGCCGGGCCGCAACACCGTCTGGAGCCTCAAGAGCGGCCAGGTCCTGACCGAGAAGACCCCGATCGTCCTGACCTACACCTCGCCGGCCGGCCTGGTGTTCGACCGCACGATCGCTGTCGATGACCGCTATCTGTTCACCGTCACCGACACGGTGACCAACACCGGAACCGGTCCCGTCACCATCCGTCCGCTGACCGAGGTGCGCCGCGCCGGCCTGCCGCCCGAGGCGGGCAAGGGCCAGAACGTGCACGAGGGCGCGGTCGGCTGGCTGGACAAGGAACTGCGGCTCAAGAAGTACCAACCGTGGAAGAAGGACGCCGCTAAGGGCAAGGGCGAGCAGACCTGGAACACCACCGGCGGCTGGCTGGGCATCACCGACAAATACTGGCTGACGGCCATCATCCCCGATCAGAGCGAGGCGATCACCGCCCGCTACCGCCAGTTCACCCTCGAGGGCCGCGACTACTACATCACCGACGCCGCCGGTCGCGACCGCACCCTCGCCCCCGGCGCCAGCGCCACCGAAACCACCCGCCTGTTCGCCGGCGCCAAGCGCGCCGAGGTGCTCAAGAGCTACCAGAAGGCGCTGGGCGTGCCGGAGCTGGACCGCGCCATCGACTGGGGCATGCTGTTCTTCCTGACCCGGCCCTTCTTCATGGCCCTGGAGTTCTTCTACGGCTTCGTCGGCAACTTCGGCGTCGCCATCCTGATGGTCACCCTGTGCGTGCGGATCATCCTCTTCCCGCTGGCCAACAAGTCCTACGAGTCGATGAGCCGGATGAAGAAGCTCACCGAGCCGATGAACGCCATCAAGGAAAAGTACAAGGACGACCCGGCCAAGCTGCAGGCCGAGACGATGGAGCTGTACCGTCGCGAGAAGGTCAATCCGGTCGCCGGCTGCCTGCCGTTGTTCCTGCAGATCCCGGTCTTCCTGGCCTTCTACAAGGTGCTGTCGGTGACCATCGAGATGCGCCACGCGCCGTTCGTCGGCTTCGTGAAGGATCTGTCGGCGCGTGACCCGACCAACATCTGGAACCTGTTCGGCCTGATCCCCTATGATCCGGGCGCCCTGCCGCTGGTCGGCGGCCTGCTGACGACCCACCCGACGGCGCTGGGCTTCGGGGCCGGGGCGCTGGGCCTGGGCATCTGTGTGTTGTTCTACGGCTTCACCATGTGGTTGACCACGGCGATGAACCCGCCCGCGCCGGACCCGATGCAGCAGCGCATCTTCCAGCTGATGCCGATCCTGTTCACCTTCATCATGGCCCCTTTCGCGGTCGGCCTGATCATCTACTGGACCTTCTCCAACTGCCTTTCGATCCTGCAGCAGTACATCATCATGCACCGGCTGAAGGTCGATAACCCGATCGACCAGTTCTTCGGGCGGTTCTCGGCCAAGGCCGCCTGATGACCGACACCCCCCAATTCTCGGACGAGGAACTGGAGGCGGCGCGCGTGCTGTTCGCCGGCCAGGCCACGTTCATGATGGGGGCGGTGAAGATGGACGGCCTGCCGGACCCGGACCTGCCGGAGGTCTGTTTCGCCGGCCGCTCCAACGTCGGCAAGTCCAGCCTGATCAACGGTCTGGTCGGCCACAAGAAGCTGGCCCGGGCCTCGAACGAGCCGGGCCGGACGCGGGAGATCAACTTCTTCGTCCTGGCCGACAAGATTCGCCTGGTCGACCTGCCGGGCTATGGATTCGCCCGGGTGTCGCGCTCGACCGCCAACAAGTTCCAGGACCTGGGGCGCCAGTACCTGCGCGGCCGGCCGAACCTCAAGCGGGTCTATCTGCTGATCGACGCCCGTCACGGGCTGAAGGAGGTCGACAAAGAGGCGCTCGATGCGCTGGACCTGTCGGCGGTCAGCTACCAGATCGTCCTGACCAAGGCCGACAAGATCAAGCCGCATGAGGCGGCGGCCCTGGTCGTCAAGACGCAGGGCCAGATCGCCAAGCGTCCGGCCGCCTTCCCGCAGGTGATCGCCACCTCGTCCGAAAAGGGCGACGGGCTTCCGGAATTGCGGGCCGAGATCAAGGCTGTCTGCGAGGCCTAAGGCCCCTTCACCACCTCGCCGCCCTTCATCACGAAGGTCACGGTCTCCAGCACCCGCACATTGGCCAGCGGATCGCCGCTGACGCCGATCAAATCGCCCCAGGCGCCGGGCTTGATCTCGCCGACCTCGCCGCTCTGACCAAGCGCCTCGGCGGCGGTGACGGTGGCGCTCTGGATGGCCAGAAGGGGCGTGGCGCAGTAGCGGACCATGACGGCGAACTGTTTGGCGTTGTCGCCGTGCGGGAAGATGCCGGCGTCGGTGGAATAGACCTGCTTCACTCCGGCCTTCACCGCCTTGCAGAAGTTCTGCCGCTGGGCCTCGGCGATGTCGCGGTCCTTCTTCAGCTCGCTCTCTCGCACCCCGTTCTTCGGCCCTTCAGCCTGGGTGTATTCGGTGTTGTAGATATCCATGCCGAAGTAGGCGCCGTGCTTGAGGGCGGCCTTGATGCCGGCGTCGTCGACCAGACTGGCGTGTTCGATGGTGTCGACGTCGCCCTCGATGGCGGCGAGGATGCCTTCGGGGCCATGGGCGTGGGCGGCGACCTTCATCTCGGCCATGTGGGCTTCGCTGGTGACCGCCTTGATCTCTTCCAAGGTCATCTGCTGGACGCCGACCGCGTCGTTGGAGAAGACGCCGCCGGTGGCGCAGATCTTGATCGCCTTGGCGCCGTACTTCTTCAGCCAGCGGACCTTCTTTCGGGCCTCGTCGGGACCGTCGGCGACGCCGAGGGCGGTCTGGTTGGCGGATGGCGGGAAGTAGGTCGAATCGCAATGGCCGCCGGTGGCGCTCATGGCGTAGGCGGCCGGGACGATGCGCGGGCCGATGACGATGCCCTCTTCGATGGCCTCCTTGACGCCGACGTCGCTGAATCCGTCCGAGCCGACGTTGCGCACGGTGGTGAAGCCGGCCAGCAGGGTCTTCTCGGCGTTGGCGGCGGCGACCACGGTCCAGAAGCTGTCGGTGTAGGCGAGATCGTTGTAGCCGCTGTACTGCGGCGAGCTGTCCAGGTGGACATGCATGTCGATCAGGCCGGGCAGCAGGGTCAGGCCGGGGAGATCGACCTTCCGCGCGTCGGCCGGCACGGTCATGCTGGCCTGGCTGCCGACGGCGGTGATCTTGCCGTCGGTGATCAGCACCAGGGGCTTTTCGATATATTTGCCGGTGCGCACGTCGAGCAGGCGTTCGGCGGTGACCGCGACGGTGGCGGCGCCGGCCGCGCCGGCGAACAGGCTGGCGGCGACGCCAGCGATGAGGGCCAGTTTGCGCATTATGTGAAGCTCCCCTTGGATGGGCCGACGCTAAGAGGATTTGGCCAGGAAGCAAACGCTTCCCGCCCCTTCTCCCGACAAGCGGGAGAGGGGATTGCGCGAGCAACGTCTCTTGCGCCAACCTGCAGTCATGACTGAGTATTTCAACAGCTTCGACGGCCAGAGAATCGCATTTCAGCGGTTGGGGGCCGGGCGGCCGGTGCTGTTGCTGCACGGCTTCATCGCCACCGCCCGACTCAACTGGTTCGAGCCCGGGATCGCCGGGGCCCTGACGCAAGCCGGCTTCGAGGTCATTGCGCCGGACCTGCGCGGCCACGGCGAATCGGCGGCGCCCCACGACGCCGCCTTCTGGCCGGGCGACGTGTTGGCCAGGGATCAGGCGGCGCTGGTCGCCCACCTGGGCCTGACCGACTACGACCTTGTCGGCTACAGCCTGGGCGCCCGCACGGCGGTGCGCTTCATGGTCGGCGGCGCGCGGCCGCGCCGCTGCGCGCTGGGCGGCATGGGCGACAGCGGCATCATGGAGGCCGGCGCCCGGGCGGCGATGTTCGAGGACAGCATCCGCAACGGCGAGAACGCCCGCGACCCTCGCGCCGGCAAATACATCCAGGCCCGCGTCAAGGCCGGCGGCTTCGATCCGCAGGCCCTGCTGGGGGTGCTGTCCAGCTTCGTGCCGACCACGGCCGAGGACCTGGCGCGCCTCGATGTGCCGACCCTGATCGTCTGCGGCGAGAATGACGCCGACAATGGCTCACCTGAGAAGCTGGCCATGGCCATGCCCAACGCCAAGGCCGTCCGCGTCCCCGGCGACCACCTGACGGCGGTGGCCGAGCCGGCGCTGTGCAAGGCGATCGTGGAGTTCCTGTCGGCTTGAGCGCTCATCCTCCCCCGTAGCGCGGAGCGCGTACGGGGGAGGGGGACCGCCCGCGAAGCGGGTGGTGGAGGGGGCGAGTGACGGAGAACGATTTCCGAAGGAGCCGCACGGTGAAGTACGGTGAGGCCTGCGCACGGCCCTCGCCCCCTCCACCGCTTCGCGGTCCCCCTCCCCCGTAAACGGGGGAGGATGTGGCATCACCGGAACGGCGGCTCGTCGAAGGCGCGAAGCTTGCGGCTGTGCAGGCGTGGCCCTTCGGCGCGCAGCAGGTCGACGGTGGCGATGCCGATCTGCAGGTGCTGGCCGATGGCGCGTTCGTAGAAGGCGTTGGCCTGGCCCGGCAGCTTGATCTCGCCGTGCAGCGGCTTGTCCGACACGCAGAGCAGCGTCCCGTACGGCACCCGGAAGCGGAAGCCCTGGGCGGCGATGGTGGCGCTCTCCATGTCGATGCCGACGGCCCGGCTCTGGTTGAAGCGCAGGGCGCTGGAGGTGTAGCGCAGCTCCCAGTTCCGGTCGTCGGTGGTGACCACGGTGCCGGTGCGCAGGCGGCGCTTGAGCGCCTCGCCGCTGTCGCCGCTGATCAGCTTGGCGGCGTCGTAGAGGGCGCGCTGCACCTCGGCGATCGATGGGATCGGGATGTCGGGCGACAGAACCGCGTCCAGCACATGGTCCTCGCGCAGGTAGGCGTGGGCCAGCACGTAATCGCCGATCCGCTGGGAGCCGCGTAAGCCCCCGCAGTGGCCGATCATCAGCCAGGCCTGCGGGCGCAGGACGGCCAGGTGGTCGGTGATGGTCTTGGCGTTGGACGGGCCGACGCCGATGTTGACCAGGGTGATGCCCTGACCATTCGGCGCGATCAGGTGATAGGCCGGCATCTGGTGGCGGCGCCAGGCGCCATTGGCCACGGCCAGCTCGGGGTCGGGGGTGTCCTTGGTGACATAGACGCCGCCCGAACAGCTGAGCGCCTCGTAGTGGCCCTCCTTCAGCTGCTCGCAGCCCCAGCGCACGAACTCGTCGACGTAGCGATGGTAGTTGGTGAACAGGATGTACTGCTGCACATGCTCGGCCGGAGCGCCGGTGTAGTGCTTGAGGCGGGCCAGCGAGAAGTCGGTGCGCAGGCCATCGAACAGGGCCAGCGGACGGTCCTCGGCCATCAAGGGATCCCACAGACCGTCGGCCACCTCGTCGCCGATGTAGGCCAGCTCCGTGGCCGGGAAGAAGCGGGCGATCTCGCTGGCCTGGGCGTCGGCGAGCGAAAGGTCGCCGCCGTCCAGCACGTAGGGGAAGGGAATCTCCTGGGTCGAGCGGCCGACATCGACCTCGACGTCGAAATCCTCCATCAGGTGGCTCAGCTGTTCGACCAGATAGTCATGGAACATGGCCGGCCGGGTGACGGTGGTGGCGTAGTGACCGGGATCGGACAGCCGCGCATAGGCGCGGGTGATCACCGGATAGCCGCTTTCGCCCGACCAGCTGAGCCGCAGCTCGGGATAGGCGTAGGCGCCGTTCTCGCGGAGGGACGGGTCCGGCCGCTTGCCCTCTTCGAGGAAGGCCTTGAGGTTTTCACGCAGGCAGGAGACGGATCGGTCGTATTCCTGTTCAAGTCGCTCGACGATGGCGACCGCTTCTTTTTGCTTTTTCATGGCGCCTTATAGCGGCGACTTGTGAAAAAGGGGAGACGCTGTTCGGCCACAGGTCGCCTTGAACAACATCATGCCCCGAACCACATCAGGGCCATGAACAACTCTCTGCGCACCTTCATGCTGCTGGCGGCCCTGACCGCCGTGTTCCTGATTGCCGGCTATGTCATCGGCGGAGCGACCGGGATGCTGATCGCCCTGGTCCTGGCCGGCGGCATGAACCTGTTCAGCTACTGGAACGCCGACAAGATCGTCCTGCGCCTGTACGGTGCGGTCGAGGTCGACGAGAGCCACCCGGAGCCGCTGATCCGCACCTATGTCGGCGACGTGCTGGAGATGGCGCAGAGCGCCGGTCTGCCGCGCCCCAAAATCTATATCATCGAGGGCGAGCAGCCGAACGCCTTCGCCACCGGGCGCAACCCCGAGAATGCCGCCGTGGCCGCCACCGTCGGACTGCTGCGCATGCTCGACCGGCGCGAAATCCGCGGCGTCATGGCCCATGAACTGGCCCATGTGCGCAACCGCGACACCCTGACCATGACCGTCACCGCCACCATCGCCGGGGCGGTGTCGGCCCTGGCCAACATCGGCCTGTTCTTCGGCGGCGACCGGGACCGGCCGGCGGGCCTGATCGGGACCATCGCCCTGGCCATCCTGGCGCCCATCGCCGCGGCCCTGGTGCAGATGGCGATATCGAGGGGCCGCGAGTACGAGGCCGACAAGGGCGGGGCCGAGATCAGCGGCGATCCGGATGCGCTGGCCAGCGCCCTGGCCAAGATCGACGGCTGGGCCCATCGCGAGCCCAATGTCACCGCCGAGCGCAATCCGGCCACGGCCCAGATGTTCATCATCAATCCCTTGTCGGGCCACGGGGCCGACAACCTGTTCTCGACCCACCCCGACACCCGCAACCGCATCGAGGCGTTGCGCAGGCTGGCCGGGCTGGGCGGCACCGCGCCGGCGCCGCTGGTCGAGGCGCGTCGCGCCACGGCCGTCCCGACCACCCGTGATCGCCGCAAGACCGGACCCTGGGCTTGATCCCGACGAGGCAGGGGTCTATCTGACACCCGTCACTGGGGAGTAGCCGCCCGCATATCCAGCGGGAGCGCCGTCAACAGACTTGGGGTTCGCCCCATGGCGGCGTTAGCCTCGAAGAGGCCTGGCGAGACCTTTGGCTTTCGCGCTGGACCATGCGGGGTCTTCGGCGCGGGAAGCCATTGGTTCGTCTTGTCGGCCCCGCCCGGGATATTCATCGATGGAAGCCTTCTTCGTCTCAACGGGCCTCGTGGCCATCGCCGAGATCGGCGACAAGACCATGCTGCTGGCCATATTGCTGGCGGCGCGATTCCGCCGGCCGGTTCCCATCCTGCTGGGCATCCTGGTCGCGACCTTGGTCAACCACGCCCTGGCCGCCCTGGTTGGCGAGCTGGCGGCCGGACTGCTATCGGGACCCTGGATGAAGTGGGTGCTGGGCCTGGCCTTCCTCGGCTTCGCGGCCTGGGCGCTGATCCCGGACAAGCTGGACGATAGCGAGGCCCCCCCGGCCCTGAAGGCGGGCTCGATCTTCCTGACCACGGCGGTGGCCTTCTTCCTGGTGGAGATGGGCGACAAGACGCAGGTGGCGACGGTGGCGCTGGGCGCCCAGTTCCACAATGTGCCGCTGGTCGCCGCCGGCACCACCCTGGGCATGATGATCGCCAATACGCCGGCGGTGCTGCTGGGCGAGGTGGCGGCCACGAAGATTCCGATGAAGGTGATTCGCTGGGTGGCGGCGGCGGGCTTCGCGGCGGTCGGGGTCTGGGTGCTGGTGGCGGGGTAGGAGCCTCCCTCCCCAATTCGGGGAGGGAGGTCGCGCTCTCCTCACCGCCCATAGCAAAAGGCCCCGGAGTTTCCTCCGGGGCCTTCGCTTAAGCGTTGTCGCTGGAGATCAGGATCAGAAGTTGATCGAGATCGTCGAGCGGCGGTTCAGGGGTTCCTTCACCCCGTCGCCGGTGGCGACGGCGGGCTCGGCTTCACCCTTCCAGTCGACCGACAGCACACCGCTGTTCACACCCAGACCGACGAGGGCGTCAGCGACGGCCTTCGAGCGGCGTTGGGACAGGCCGACGTTGTACTTGGCCGAACCGGAGGTGTCGGCGTGACCGACAACCACGATGCGGGTGGCGTTACCGGCCTGGGCGTACTGGGCCGCTTCCGAAACCACCGTCTGGGCTTCCGGCGTCAGGATCGATTGATCGAACGGGAAGTAGACGATGAACTCGCGCGCTTCGTACTGCGGAGGCGGCGGCGGGGGCGGCGGTTCCGGCGGGGGCGGAGGCGGCGGGGGCGGCGGGGGCTCAACCACCGGCGGCGGCGGGGGCGGCGGCGGGCCAGCGAAGCTGTACCGGATGCCGACCGTCACCGACTGGTCGTTGAACTTGCCCGAGAGCGGACCAGCCGTGCCGGGGTTCTCGAACTCGAAGTCGTCGGTCTGGAAGTAGCGGTAGGTCAGATCGACGTTGATCTGGTCGGTCGCCTTGGCGGTGACGCCGGCGATGGCCTGCCAGGCCCAGACAGCGTCGCTGTCGTCGACGACGAGGAACGGCGGAACGGTCGCGTCGGCTTGCGCCCCGGCGATACCGGCGCCAACGCCGACGAACGGGCTGAGATCGCCATCCGGGATCAGGTCAACGATAACGTTGCCCATCAGCGACCAGACTTCGAAGTCGCCACCGGTGAAGAAGCCGCCAGCCGGGATTTCACCCGGACGATAGGCGCCTTCGAGTTCGACGCGCCAATGCGGCGACAGGCGGTAGCCGAGACGGGCCGCGCCCATCCAGCTGTCGTCCGGATCCACGTTGATCGAACCCAGCGCGGAGTCGTAGTTGGTGTCGTCCGACCAGTGGTAGCCGAGGTCGACAGCGCCGTACCAACCGGAATCCTGCGCCGAGGCGCCGGACGCCACGAGCGTCGCAGCAAGAGCCGCACCCGCCAGAAGCTTGAGTTTCATAGAAAGAGCCCTCTCTTGCCCACGATGCGACACGAGGTCGCTTCATTCCCAGTTATAGCAACGCCTTGCGCCGCGCAAAGTGCCCGCGAAGCCACACAGGCCTTCATTTTTCTGCCACGATCCCCTTTCGGGCGAATTAATCGGGCGGCGGTTGCGGATTTTGCTCAGCGCGCATCCCGCATTCGCCGCCGCCCGCCCAGTGATTCCGGGCGGTTGAGCTCCTTTCGGAACTCGTCCCGGCGTTCGTGGATGGAGGCGATGACCAGGCCCATCGGAATTCCGATATCGACCAAAGCAGCCTCGGAAAGCTGCAAAGAGGCCTCAATCGTCTCCGGAACGGCGTCCGTGGCGCCCAGATCGTAGAGTCGCTTGGCGTGGCGCGCGTCGCGAGCCCGGGCGACGATCGTCAGTTCGGGGCGCAGTTCGCGCGCCGTGGCGACCACGGCTTCGGCGCCTTCGGGGCTGTCCATGGTGATGATCAAGGCGCGGGCGGTATCCAGGCCACAGTGTTTGAGAAACTCAGCGCGGGAGGCGTCGCCGTAGAAAATCCGGGCGCCGGAGCGCCTGCCGCTCTCGACCAGGCGCGGATCCCGGTCGATTCCGACCCAGGGAATGTCGTGGCGGCCGAGCATGTCGCTGACCAGGCGGCCAACCCGGCCGTAACCGATCACCAGCACACCCGAATCGGCCCGCTCGTTGTCGGGTTCGACCGCGACCGATCCGGGGTCGGCCCCGGGGCGGCCGCCCAGCTTGGCGCCGAAGGTCGCCAGGAAGGGGATGCAGATCATCGACAGGGTCGAGGCGACCAGGATGGTCTGGCCAGCGGTCTCGCCGACGACGCCGGCGTTCATGGCGCTGTCGAGGATGACGAAGGCGAACTCGCCCCCGGCCGCCAGCAGCAGCGCCGCCTCCAGCGCCGGCCTGGTCTTCAGGCCGAACAGCCTGGCCAGCCCGAAGACCACAGACCCGGTCAAGGCCATCAGGCCGAACGCCATGCCAAGGATCGGCAGCGGGTCGGCGATCAGCTTGGAGAGGTCGAGGCCGATGCCGATGGAGACGAAGAACAGGCCGAGCAGGAGGCCCTTGAACGGCTCGATCGTCCGCTCGACCTCGTGGCGGTATTCGGTCTCGGCCAGCAACAGGCCGGCGACGAAGGCCCCCAGCGCCATCGACAGGCCGGTCAGGGCGGCCAGCAGGCCGGCCCCGATGACCACCAGAAGGCTGGCGGCCATGAACAGCTCCTCGCTCTTGGCCTTGGCCACCGAGCGCAGCATCGGCCGCAGCAGCACCCGGCCGATGACGAACAGGGCCAGGAGGCCGACAACCGCCGGGGCGAAGGCCAGAAGGTCCTTGAGCACAAAGGCGCTGTCGTCCCCCGAGGCGTTCTGGCGGCCGAGGACGGCGAGGGTGATCAGGATCGGGGCGACCGCGAGGTCCTGGAACAGCAGCACCGCGAAGGTGGCGCGGCCGGCCTGGCTGTGCTGGCGTTTGCGCTCGGCCAGCAGCGGCATGACCACGGCGGTGGAACTGAGCGCCAGGGCGGCGCCGATGGCGGCGGCTGCGATCGGGGGCTGTCCGAACAGCATGGCGGCGCCGGCGATGCCGGCCCCGGACAGGGCCACCTGCAGCCCGCCCATGCCGAAGACGTAGAGGCGCATCAGGCGCAGTCGCTCCCAGGAGAGCTCCAGGCCGATCATGAAGAGGAGGAAAACGACGCCGAACTCGGCGAGCTGGGATATATCCTGCGGGTTCTCCACGGTGACCGCCGACAGCCAGGGAAACTGGTCGCTGAGGGCGCCGAGGCCAAACGGCCCCAGCACGATGCCCGCGCCCAGGAAGCCTAGGATCGGGCTGATGTTCCAGCGTCGGAACAGCGGCACCACGATCCCGGCCGTGGCCAGGAACAACACAACATCCTTGTACTCGCCGGGAGAAACTTCCGCCGCCATCCAACCTCCTTGTTCGTGTGCGCCCAGTATGACCCGCGCGAGGGTTGTTGCGGAACCCCAAGAAGGGGAATAAGGCGCTGCGCCATGTCGTTCCGCCGACAAATTCGCCGACCCATCGGCCTGCTGCCCGCTATCCTGGCGGTGCTGGCCCTGCTGACGCAGGTGCTGATGCCGGCCGTGGTCGCGGCGCAGGAAGCCAGTGGATCGCGAACGGTTGTGCTCTGCACCGTCGAGGGCGAGAAGATCGTCACCCTGCCGAACGACAGCGCCCCCAAGCCCTTCGCGGGGTTCAAGTGCCATGACTGCGTCATCGCCGCGGTCACCGCCGTGGTCCCGCCGTCGGCCGAGGGCCTGCCGGTCCGCTACAGCGCCATCGTCCGCCACGAGCGGGCCCAGGCCTGGCGCGCGCCCGAGCCTGCCCGTCCGCCACCGCGTCCTCCCTCGCAAGGCCCTCCGACCGCTTTCGATCTCTGAAGTCCCCACGCGGGCGCCGCCGCGCGCCCGACCCTTCACATCGAAACTCCAAGGTCGAACAATGTCTTCCCAACTGGCGCCGTCGCGCGCCCTGCTGCTCGCCGGCGCCGCCATGGCCGCCGCCCTGTCCTCCGTCCCCGCCTTCGCCGCCGATGAGCCCGGCACGCTGGTCGACAGCGTCATCGTCACCGCCCGGCCCGATCCGGAAGACCCCAAGGTGGTCGGCGACGCCCGCCAGAAGCTGTCGAAAACCCCCGGCGCGGTGTCGGTCATCTCACAGGAGTCCTTCGCCAGCCGCGAGGCCCTGGCGCTCGACGACATCCTGCGCGACGCGCCCGGCGTCTACGCCCAGAAGAAGTGGGGCGGCGACATCCGCATCTCCATCCGGGGCTCGGGCATCGGCAACGCCAACCACAACCGCGGCCTGCTGATCGCCCAGGACGGGGTGCCGCTGAACGAGGCCGACGGCTATGGCGACAGCCAGATCGCCGATCCTCTGACCACCCGTTATGTCGAGGTCTATCGCGGCGGCAACGCCCTGCGCTTCGGCGGCGCCCTGCTGGGCGGGGCCATCAACATGGTCACCCCGACCGGCAAGGACGCCGGCTTCGAAAACCAGGTCCGCGTCGACGGCGGCAGCTTCGGGCTGCTGCGCGAGAACGTCGCCGTGGCCCGCCAGTTCGGCGACTGGGACGGCTATGCCGCTGTCACCAACCAGACCGGCCAGGGCTGGCGCTCGCAGAGCCAGCAGAACCTTCAGTTCGCTTCGCTCAACGTCGGCCGGAGCTTCGGCGAGGCGCGCGAGGTGCGGCTGATCATCAATGGCTCGAACATCAACCAGGAAATCCCCGGCGCGCTGACCGAGGCGCAGTTCGAGGCCAATCCCCGTCAGATCGCGGCCGGCAACTACAACCTCGACTACCAGCGCAATTCGCGCGGCCTGCGCGGTTCGCTGCGGACGACCTGGCGGCTGGGTGACGGCCTGCTGCTCGAGGGCGCGGTCTATGCGGTGTGGAAGGATCTCGACCACCCGATCTTCCAGGTCATCGACCAGCAGAGCCGCAACTACGGCCTGTTCACCCGCCTGAACTGGGAGGGGCAGATCGGCGGTATGCGGGCCGACGCCTACGCCGGCCTGTGGCTGCGCAAGGGCGACCTGGACTCCAACTTCTATGCGAACCTCGGCACGGCCCGGGGCGCGCCGCGCTCGCGCACCCTGCAGAACGCCGACGCGACGGACGTCTTCGCCGAGGGGCGGCTGTTCGTCACCGACAGCCTGGCCATCATCGCCGGGGCCACCTGGGGAACCGCCGGCCGCGACTACGAGAGCTTCGCGCTGCCGGGCGTCGGCGGGACCTTCAACCTGAAGGCCGGCAAGGACTATGAGTGGTTCGCGCCGCGCTTCGGCCTGCTCTGGGAAAGCGAGGACGGCACGCAGCTGTTCGCCAACATCACCAAGTCGGTCGAGCCGCCGAACTTCGGCTCGATGTCGCCGACCAACACCGGCTTCGCACCCGTCGAGGCGCAGGAAGCCTGGACCGGCGAGGTCGGCGCCCGGGGCCGGGTCGGCGCCTTCACCTGGGACGTCACCGCCTACCGCGCCCAGCTGGACGGCGAGATGCTGCAGTACACGGTCGCGCCGGGCATCCCGGCCTCGACCTTCAACGCCGACAAGACCATCCACCAGGGCGTCGAGGCGGCGGTCGACTGGCGGTTCGCGCCGGGCTGGCGTCTGCGCCAGACCTACACCTGGTCGGACTTCACCTTCGACGGCGACGTGCAGTACGGCGACAACCGCCTGCCCATCGCCCCGCAGCACTTTTACCGGGCCGAGCTGCGCTACGAGAATGCGGCCGGCTGGTTCCTGGCGCCGTCAGTCGAGTGGTCGGCCTCGGATATCTGGCTGGACTACAAGAACACCCGCAAGGCGCCCTCCTACGCCATCCTCAACCTCGGGGCCGGCTGGAAGGTCAATGACCGGCTGTCGCTGTTCGCGGACGCCCGCAACCTGACCGACGAGGCCTACGTCTCCAACGTCCAGGCGGCGACGACCTGGACGGCGGGTTCGGCGCTGCTGTGGCCGGGTGACGGCCGCAGCCTGTTCGTCGGCGTCACCGCCTCGTTCTGATCTCTCGAACCGGGGCGGCGGTTCGCCGTCGCCCCGTGGAGCGACCCCATGACCACCCTCGACACCGACGCCGGCGGACCGCCGCCCGGCCTGATCTACCGGGCCTTCTGGCGCTGGCACTTCTACGCCGGGCTGCTGATCCTGCCGGTGCTGATGCTGATGGCCCTGACCGGCGGCCTCTATCTCTTCCAGCCGGAACTCGACGGCCTCCTCTACCGCAAGCTGCTGACCACGCCGGAGCGGCCGATCGCCACCGCGCCGCAGGCCTGGGCCGACGCCGCCAAGGCAGCCGTTCCCGGCCGGGTGATGCAGCTGACGCCGCCGGCCCGCCCGGGGCTCTCGGCCCGGGTGATCGTCGAGCCGGACCCCGGCGGTGAGCGCCGGGCCGTCTATGTCGATCCGCACGACGCCCGCGTGCTGGGCGACATCGCCGACGGCGGGATCATGCATCTGGTCAAGCGGCTGCACAGCCTTGAGATCGCCGGGCCGGTCGCCAACATCGCCGTCGAGATCGCCGCCGGCTGGGCCATCGTGCTGGCCGCCACGGGCCTGTTCCTCTGGTGGCCGCGCGGCCGCAAGGGCGGGGTGGTCAGCGTGCGCGGCGCCCCGAAACAGCGGGTCTTCTGGCGAGACCTGCACGCCGTCACCGGCGTTTTCGCGGGCCTGGTTATCGTCTTCCTGGCGGTCACCGGCATGCCCTGGTCGGCGATCTGGGGCGATCAGGTCCGCAAGCTGACCAACGAAGCCGGCTGGGGCCGCCCCAAGGCGCCGGCCAGCGCCGCGGCCTGGAGCCATGGCCCGGACCACAAGCCGGCCGAGGGCGTGCCCTGGGCCCTGCAGGAGGGCGACATGCACGCCGGTCACCACGCCCCCCTCCACCTCGCGTCGGCCGGGCTGACGCTGGACGCCGCCGTGGCCAAGGTCGAGGCCAGCGGCCTTGGCCGGCCCTATGTGCTGTCGCCGCCGCGCGAGCCGGGAAAGGCCTGGTCGGCCGCCTACATGCCGGATCGGGTCGAGGCGACCAGAACTCTCTATCTCGACCCCGGCGACGGCAAGGTCCTGGCCGACATCGGCTATGACCGCTTCGGCCCCGCCGCCCAGGCCATCGAATGGGGCATCGCCGTTCACCAGGGCCAGCAGTTCGGCCTGATCAACAAGCTGGTCATGCTGGCCGGCTGCATCGCCATCTGGCTGCTGGCCATCTCGGGTATCGTCATGTGGTGGAAGCGCCGGCCGACCGGTCGCCTGGCGGCCCCGGCCCGCCCGACCGACGCCCGCGTCTACTGGGCCCTAAGCGCCGTCGTCGTTCCCCTGGCCCTCCTCTATCCGCTGGTCGGCGCCTCTCTGCTCGCCGTCCTTGCCCTCGACTTCATCGGCCGCGCCGCCGCCTCGGCGCTTCGCAAACATCGGGAGATTCAAGCATGATCCGTCAGACCCTGCCCCTCATCGCCATCGCCGCCCTGGCCGCCTGTTCAGCCCCGGCCGGCCCCTCGAAGGTCACCGTCGCCGACCTCTGGTGCCGCGCCGCCCCGGTCGGGGCGCCGGCCGGCGGCTGTTACGTCACCCTGACCGCCTCGGCCAACGACCGCCTGGTGGCGGTCGAGACCACCGCCGCCGACCATGGCGAGATCCACACCATGGAGATGGACGGCGGCGTCATGCGCATGCGCCCCCTGAAGGACGGTATCGACCTGCCGGCCGGCGAGGCCGTGGCCCTGAAGCCGGGCGGCATGCACCTGATGATCATCGCCCCCAAGGCCACCCTGGCGGCGGGCGGCAGCGTGCCCCTGACCCTCAGGTTCGCCAAGGCCGAGCCCCTGACCCTGTCGGCGCCGATCCGCCAGGTCGGCGCGGCGATGGGCGGGATGGAGCATCACTGATGCGCCGGCGGATCCTCTGGCTGGCGGTCCTGGTCAGCTGGGTGGCGGTCGGCGGGCTTGCGCTCTACGTCACCAACAGCCCGCCCAAACTGCAGCCGGCCACCCTCGGCGGCCCCTTCGCCCTGACCGACATGACGGGCCGGCCGGTGACCGAGGCCTCGCTGCTCGGAAAGCCGACGGCGATCTTCTTCGGCTTCACCTACTGTCCCGAGGTCTGCCCGACGACACTGACCGAGCTGACGGCGGCGATGAAGGCGCTGGGCAAGGACGCCGACCGGCTCAATGTCGTCTTCGTCTCGGTCGATCCCGAGCGCGACACGCCCGAGCAGATGCGGCTGTACCTGAGCAACTTCGACCGGCGGATCGTGGGCTACACCGGCACGCCCGAAGCGATCGCCAGGGCGGCCAAGGCCTATAGGGTCTACTACAAGAAGATCCCGACCGAGGGCGGCGACTACACGGTCGATCACTCCTCGGCGGTCTACCTGTTCGACCGCAAGGGCCGTTTCGTCGCGCCGATTGGCTATGGCGAACCTCACGCCCGGGTCGTAGAGGCTTTGCGAAATCTCGCCCGGACCGGCTGACGCCGCAGGAGACTCAACCATGATCCGCCGCACCCTGATCCTCGCCGCCGCCGCCTCCCTGCTGGCCACCGGCGCCTTTGCCGCCAAGGCCGGAGCCATCGATATCTCCGGCGCCTGGTCGCGCCCGGCCCCGGCCGGCGGCAACGGGGTCGGCTATGTGGTGCTGGCCAACGGCGGCAAGGCCGACCGGCTGGTTTCCGCCTCGACGCCGGTCGCCGGCCGGGTCGAGATCCACGAGAGCATGGTGATGGGCGGCAAGGCGATGATGCATCCCCGCCCGCGCGGCATCGACCTGCCGGCCGGCAAGACCGTCGCCCTCAAGCCCGAAAGCTACCACCTGATGCTGATCGGGCTGAAGAAGCCGCTGAAGGTCGGGGAGACGGTGGCGGTGACGCTGAAGTTCGAGAAGGCGGGATCGGTGACCGTGCCCTTCGACGTGCGGGCCGGCGGGCCGGCGCCGACGGCGATGAGCCACCACTAGGGCCGGTCGATCTTCGGCTCCGGGCGAGTCTCCTTCCTGGCGGGCCTATCGAAGCGGCCCACTATTATACCGCGCTTCCCGGCGGCAAGGGCCGGCGCGGCGCTCTGGCCGTTGAAATCATTGGCGGAACTGTGCCCGGGCTGTTGGTCGAGGCGCGGCCGATGTGGGCCAGAGCGTAGTCGGACGGTAGGTCGCCTGTTGCCGGATGTGGGCCAGTTTGTGAGCGACGGACCCACATCGGCGGGTTTTGCGACGATCGTCGCAACGCCCGGCTCAACGAAGCCCAAAACGAATATGTCTAGACATATTCATCCGTTCGCGAACCCCCGGGCCGATGGATCGAATCCTTCGTTTTGACGAACGATGTCGTCCGGTCCAGCTTCGCCGCATGGACCCCGACGTCTTCGCCATCCTGCGCGCCTATCCGCAGATCTACTTCGCCTGCCACGAGGAGCATCGCACCCGTGAGCGCTCGGCCCATGGCCTGACCGGCCGCGAGGCGGGGGTGCTGAGCCATATCGATGTCGCCGAGGGCATCGGGGCGGGGGAGCTGGCGCGGCATCTGGGGGTGGCGGCCTCGTCGCTGTCGGCGACGCTCAAGCGGCTGGCCGGGCTCGGGCTGATCGAGGACGCGCCGTCGGACGACGCGCGCCGGCGGCGGGTGCGGCTGACCGGGGCGGGCCGGGCGGCGCTGGCCGAGGATTCGGTGCTGGACGCCGGCCGGGTGGCCGGGGTGCTGGCCCTGCTGGGGCCGGCGGATCGGGCGCGGGCCGTCGAGGGGCTGGCGCTGCTGGCGAAGGCGGCGCGGCGGTATCGGGAGGGGTGAGATGGTTCTGAAGATCGTTCTGGGACTGATCGGGGTTCTGGCGCTCCTGGTTGGCGGCGTGCTGCTGACCGCCGCCTTGCTGCCGCGCGAGCATCTGGCGACGGGCGAGACGCTGATCGAGGCGCCGCCGGAGGTCGTGGCTGCCCGCATCGCCGATCCGGCCGGCTATCCCGCCTGGCGCAAGGGCGTGCTCATCGATCAGGTCCGGCGCGAGGGCGAACGGGTGCTGTGGCGGGAAACCAGCCAGGGCGACAAGGTCGACTACGCCCTCGATGTCGAGGCGCCGGGCCGGCGCTGGCGCACAACGATCCTGACCGAGGGACTGCCGTACGGCGGTTACTGGCTGATCGAACTGACGCCGGAGGGGGCCGGCGCCAGGGTGCGGGTCAGCGAGCACGGCTTCGTCGACAACCTCGCCTTCCGGGCGCTGGGCCGCTTCGTGTTCGGCTTCGACAGCAGCCTGAAGACCTGGCTGGCCGATCTCGCTTCGGCGCGTTGACAGGACCTAGGGGAAGCCTCCTAACTCTCCTCAAAACAAGTGTTTGAGGGAGTGACGACATGGCCGGCTGGACCTTCGCGGACGTGTGGGAAGAGATCGCCGCGGCGACTCCGGAGCGGCCGGCCCAGATCCAGGGCGACCGGGTGGTCAGCTGGCGCGGCTTCGACCGGCGGGCCAACGCCCTGGCGGCGCATTTCGTCGGCAAGGGCCTGGGCCACCAGGCCAAGGTGGCCGCCTTCCTCTACAATGCGCCGGAGTATCTCGAGACCTATTACGCGGCCTTCAAGGCGGGCCTGGCGCCGGTCAACACCAACTACCGGTATGAGCCGGAAGAGCTGTTCTACCTGTTCGACAACGCCGACACCGAGGCGATCGTCTTCCACGCCGGGTTCGCCGACAAGCTGGCGGTCATCAAGGACCGGTTGCCGGGCGTGAAGGCCTGGGTGGCGGTGGCCGAGCCGGGAGCGGCGATCCCGGACTGGGCCGACGAGTACGAGAGCGTCGTCGCGGCCGGCGCCGACCGCTTCGTCGCGCCCTGGGGCCGCTCGGGCGACGACCTGCTGCTGCTCTACACCGGCGGCACCACCGGTATGCCCAAGGGGGTGATGTGGCGCCAGGACGACCTGTTCCAGGTGCTGGGCGCGGGCGGCAACGTCGCGGCCGGCATCCCGCCGCTGGAAAACGCCGCCGAGGCGGCGGTGCGGGTGACCAGTGGCAAGGCCGGCGACATCGTCCTGCCGCCGCCATCCGTGGTGGTGGTGGCCTGTCCGCTGATGCACGGCACGGCCCAGTTCGGCAGCTTCGGGGCCATGACCGGCGGCGGCTGCATCGTCAGCCTGCCGTCCAGGCGGTTCGATCCGGTCGAGCTGTGGAACGAGGTCGAGCGGACCGGGGCCAACAGCGTCTCGATCGTCGGCATGGCCTTCGCGGCGCCGATGCTGGATGCGCTGAACGCCAGTCCGGGACGCTGGGACCTGTCGAAGGTGCAGCGGCTGGGCTCCTCGGGGACGGTGTGGTCCTTCGAGAACAAGCAGGCGCTGCTCGGCCATCTGCCGGAAGGCTGCGTGATCTTCGATTCGCTGGGCTCGTCGGAGGCGGTGGGCCTGGGCGGTTCGCAGTCGGTGAAGGGGGCGGAGGCCGGGACGGCGCAGTTCCTGGTCGGGCCCAATTCGGCGGTGTTCAAGGAGGACGGCACGCGGGTCGAGCCCGGCTCCGGCGAGCGCGGGCTGGTGGCGGTCGGCGGCTTCATTCCGGTCGGCTACTACAAGGACCCCGAGAAGTCGGCCAAGACCTTCCGCGAGTATGAGGGCCGGCGCTGGTCGCTGCCGGGCGACTTCGCCGAGGTCAACGCCGACGGGACGATGAAGCTGCTCGGACGCGGCTCGCAGGTGATCAATACCGGCGGCGAGAAGGTCTTCCCCGAGGAGGTCGAGGAGGCGCTGAAGCTGCACCCGGACGTCAGGGACGCCGTGGTGGTGGGGATTCCGGACCCGCGGTTCGGGGAGAAGATCTGCGCCATGGTCGATGTGCGGGAGGGGGTGGCGCTGACCCTGGCCGATTTCACCGCCCACCTGAAGGGCAGGCTGGCCGACTACAAGGCGCCGCGGGCCTTGGTCCTGGCCCCCGTGGTGCGGGCCCCGAACGGCAAGGTCGACTACAAGGGGGTGCGGGCCGAGGCGCTCGAGGCGCTGGGGGTGAAGTCCTAAACCCCGGCGACGCAGTCGCCGTCCCTCCCCGAATTGGGGAGGGCAGGCGCGAAGCGCCGGGTGGGGAAGTGGGTCACCGGCCCCACCAGTCAGGCTTCTCAGCGCTTCGTCTTCAAGGTCTCGGACCGACTTCCCCACCCGACGCGCGTAACCGCGCGTCTGCCCTCCCCAATTCGGGGAGGGAGGTTATTCGCCGATCATCCGGGGTTCGGTCGGGATATCCCCCGCCAGCAGCGGCCGCAGATGCCCGGCCAGCCCGCCGGGATAGATCGGCTCGTCGCTCACCGCGATCTCATCGACCGACCACCAGCGCATGCCCTTCACGACCCGCCGTTCGAGGTCGGTCCATCCGTGGTCGGACAACTCCTCGTGCGCCACCCGGACGATGAAGTAGCTCTCGACCAGCCGGCGGGGTTCGTCCTCGACCAGCATGTCGTGCTGCCGGCGCCAGACCACGGGGCCGAAGTCGGCCTCCGCATGTCCCGTCTCTTCCAGCAGCTCGCGCCGGGCCGCCTCGATCAGGCTCTCGCCCTCATCGACGCCACCGCCGACCGTGCACCAGCCGGCAGAGCGGCCGTCATCGAAGTTCAGCAGCAACAGCCGGTCGGCCGGCGACAGCAGCACCAGCCGGACCGTCAGCCGTTCCCTGGGGATCAGACCGTGCGCTTGGCCCGGTCCTTCTCGTTGGTCGCCCGGATGGCCGCCGTCGCCTGGGCCCATTGCTCGTCACCCCATTCGGTCATGCGCGCGAAGTTGCCGCCGGTGGCGTTGTAGGCGGCGCCGTCGATGGCGATGGTCTGGCCGTTCACATAGGTCGACAGCGGGTGCAACAGATAGACCGCCAGGTTGGCCAGTTCGCGCATCTCGCCGACGCGGCCGAGCGGGTTGCCCTTCATGTCGCCATAGGCGCTCTCGCCGGGGTTCAGGCGGGCGCTCATGCCCTCGGTCGGGAAGGGGCCGGGGGCGATGGCGTTGAAGCGGATGCCCTTGGGGCCCCATTCGACAGCCAGGGACTGGGTCATGACGTTCAGGCCCGCCTTGGACATGGCGCTGGGCACCGTGAACGGACCGCCGTTCCACACCCAGGTGGTCAGGATGGAGATGACCGAGGCGGAGAGCCCGTCCTTGATCCAGCGCTTGCCGCAGGCCTGGGTTACGAAGAAGCTGCCCCGGAAAACGATGTTGGAAATGGCGTCGAAGCCGCGCGGCGAGAGGTCTTCCGTGCGGCTGATGAAGTTGCCGGCGGCGTTGTTGACCAGGCCGGTCAGCGGGCCGTCGGCCCAGATGGTCTCGACCATCTCCTCAATGGCTTCCGGCACGCGGATGTCGCAGGCGATGCCGGTGACCTTGCCGCCATCCGGATGGGCGGCCATCAGTTCCTGGGCGGTTTCCTCAAGGATGCCGCCGCGCCGGCCGCAGATGTAGACGTCGGCCCCCAGCATCATGCAGCCCTCGGCCATCACCTTGCCGAGGCCCGTGCCGCCCCCGGTGATGAGGATGCGTTGGCCCTTCATCAGGCCCGGGCGGTACATCAGGTCGTCGGCGGCGAAGGTCATGGCGTGTCTCCCTTTTGTGGGAGAAAGGGGAGGGGCTGACCCAAGGTCGGTCAACCCCTCTTTCCGTGAACGTCAGGCGTGAACGTCAGCCGCCCCGGCTGCCGCCATAGGAGCGGCTGCCGCCGCCGAAGCCGCCGCGGGAGACCACGGTGCTGCGGCTCTGCACCCGGGCCGGGGCGTTGCGGATCGCCGCCGGCGGGTCGAGGCCCTGACGGCCGACGCTGGTGCGGCCGGTGGCGTAGTCGTGGTTCACCCGGCCGCCCCAGCCGGTGTAGTAGTCGCCGCCGCGCCGGTAGAGGCCGGTGCCGCGATAGCCGCCGCCGTCCAGCATCCGGCCGATGATGAAGCCGGTCAGCAGGGGGGTGAAGAAGCTGCCGCCGCCGGCCTGGCTGCGCGGCACGCACTGGCCCTCGCCATAGACGTCCTCGCAGGTCTTCTGTTCGGCGTACTTGGGAGCGTTGGCGTCGTCCTTGAGGGCGGCGGCGTAGCCCTTGTCGCACTCCTCGTCGCTGACCTTGTTCTCGGCCTTGCACTGGTCGAGGCTGGCGTAGGCGAAGGCCTCGACCGGGTCCTTGTTGAGCTGGGCCTCGGCCTGCGAGACGTTGGGGGTCCCGTCGCAGGCCCCGATGCTCAGCGAGGCGCCGCACATCAGGCTGGTCAGGGTCAGGGATCGGGATCGCATCATGGCCGGGCGCCCCTATGAGGTCATGCTGGCGGCGTTGATCAGGCCGACCGCGATGTTGATGCTGGCCAGGTAGACGGCGGTGGCCATCTCGCCGGCCTCGATGCGGGCCTTGACGTCCTTCAGGAAGATCACCCGCACGATGGTGAAGGCGACGATCTGGATGACGCCGGCCAGCGCGCCCCAGGCCAGCAGCTCAGGCAGGCTGGTGGTGTGGGTCAGGGCCGAGGCCAGGGCCAGGACGTAGCCGATCAGGGCCCCGCCGAGCGCCACGGCGGCGGCGACGTTGCCCTGCCGGATGAGGTCCGTCTCCTTGTAGGGCGTCACCCACTGGTAGAGGACCTTGAAGATCAGAGCCAGGACCCCGGCCACGGCGAAGGCGACCAGGAAATACTGGGCGCCGACGCCGAAGGTGAAGAAGTCGAAGTACATTGCGGGTTTCCTCCCGTTGGAAGTCGAGACGGCCGGTCAGGCCGAGAATTCACCGAAGGCCAGCGGTACGCCGACCATGATCTCGTGGGTCAGCTCGCCGCCCTTTTCCGGCTCCATGGCGATGGCCAGCAGCAGTTCGCGGCCCTCGCCGCCGAGGTCGCGGGCGTAGAGCATGCAGGTCTGGTAGATGCGGGCGTAGGGCGCAAGGGCGGCGCGGTCGTCCCAGATGTCTTCCCAGAAGCTGACCGGCGCCTGGCGGCCCTCGTCCTCGCTGAACCAGTAGCGCTGGAAGGGCGGCAGGTCGTTCTCCAGCCAGACCGGATCCTGCAGCCGGTCGTTCCACAGCCGCTTTTCCTGGCCGCTGGCCGGATATTCGCTGCGCCAGGGGGCGAACAGGGTGAAGTCGTTGGCGTCGCTGCCGTCGCGCTCGTCGCTGACCGCCTGGAACAGCAGATGATCGTCCGTATAGAAGCGATGCACATAGCCGCCGGCGTCGAGTTTGATCAGGCCCTGGGCGGTGATCTCCAGGGTGTCGCGGTCCATCTTGAAGCTGGCTTCCGCGCCGAGGCGCCGCCAGGCCAGCGGATCGAGGCGAATCGTGCGGCCGACGGTGACGTTGCGCACAACGGCCAGATGGTCGGCGGGGCCGGCCTCGTCCTTGCGGCCAAACAGCTTGCCGAACATCAGCGGACCCTCACGCACACGTCTACGTTACGGAGTCTGGCGCCCGCCGTTCGACAACGCAATGTTTGCGAAGATGCGCAAAACCGTCGTGACGGTTCGATATCCACCGGGCGGCGCCTCCTTGCGCCATGGCCCCATACGACGCCCTCCAAAGCCCCTTGTCAAGCGTTCATGGTACGCATACCTTGAACGCATGCCCAGTGCTCCAACCCGAGCGGACAAAGCCGTCACCCGGACCCGCGAATGGCGCGAGGCCCGCAAGCGCGCGGGATTCGTGAAGATGGAGGTCTGGGCGCCGGCGGCTTGCAAGGCGGACATTCAGAACGCCGTGCGCGCCATCGTGATAGACTCCAGCAGCGCCCCAGGCGGCGCATCGAAAGGCAGCCGGCCCATGGATCAGGTGATCGACACGGCGTGGACGATCCACGCGCTCAAGCGGGAGCTGGACTACAGCGCCCTGGTCCGTGAGGGCGAACTCAAGGCCCAGGTGATCGAGGGCGCCGATCCGGTGCTGCTGGTCACCATGTGCGAATACGGCGACCTGCCCATCTATGTCAGCGCCGGTCCCGAACAGATCGTCGTCTCGGTCGTGCTGTGGCCGGTCGAGGAGCAGGAGGATCGCGAGGAGTTCAACGTCTTCCTGCTGAAGGCCCAGAAGCTGGTGCCGCTGTCGAACTTCGGCATCACCACCATCGACGACCGCGACTATTACGAGCTGTTCGGCGAGATCGCCGCCAAGACCAGCCTGCAGACCATCCTCATCGAGCTGCGCACCCTTGCCGAGAACGCCATCGACGCGGCCTCGGACCTGCGCGACAGCTTCAAAGCCGCCAAGCGCTAGGAGAAGACCCCCATGTCCATCTGGAACAAATTCTCCGCCCTCTTCCGCGGCACGGCCCATGAGGGCGCGCAGAAGGTGATCGACGCCAACGCCCTGCGCATCCTCGACCAGGAAATCCGCGACGCCGACACCGCCCAGGCCAAGGCCCGGGACGACATGGCCGGCCTCGTCGCCCGCCGTCGCATGCTGGAGACCGAAGGCAATCAACTGGCCCAGCAGGCCCAGAAGTACGAAGCCTCGGCCCGCGCCGCCATGGCCAAGGGCGACCAGGCCCTGGCCCTCGAGGTCGCCCAGCGCATCGCCGACCTCGAGCGCGACGCCACCCAGAAGTCCGAACAGGTGGCGCAGCTGCGCGCCGCCGAGGACAAGCTGCGCACCATCATCGGCCAGACCGACACCAAGATCGAAGCCCTGCGCCGCGAAATCGAAGTGGTGAAGGTCAACGACAGCGTCCAGCGCGCCCAGTCGGCGATTGTCGCCCGCAGCGGCAGCGCCAGCTCGACGGTCGGCTCGGCCGCCGACAGCCTCAAGCGCATCAAGGAGCGCCAGGCGATCAACGAGGAGAAGTTCCGCGCCGCCGGCGAACTGGAAGACCGCCGCACCGGCGCCGACCTCGACGCCAAGCTGCGCAACGCCGGCATCATGCCGGGCGACAGCAACGCCCATGAGGTGCTGGAACGGCTGATGGCGCCCAAGGAAGAGGCCCTGAAGCTGGAGGCCCCGCGCCTGCAGATCGAGGCCCCCGACAAGGTCCCCGCCCGGAAGGACGAGCAATAGCTTGATCCGTCATCAGGTCCAGCCGCGCTGGAACTGGAAGGAGGAAGCCGAACGTGTCGGCTTCACCTTCCACCACATGGAAGGTCAGGCGTATTGGGACGAAAGCGCCTGGTACGGCTTTACCCTCGCCCAGGCCGAGGAGATCGAGACGGCGTCGGAGACCCTGCACGCCATGTGCCTCGATTTCGTCGGCGAGGCGGTGAAGAGCGAGCGGATCATGGAGCGGCTCGCCATCCCCGAGGCGCACCGCGACTATGTGGCCGAGACCTGGACGCGCGGCGATCCCAGCCTCTACGGCCGGTTCGACTTCGCCTACGACGGCAAGGGCCCGCCGAAGCTCTACGAATACAACGCCGACACCCCGACCAGCATCTTCGAGACGGCGGTGTTCCAGTGGCTGTGGCTTGAGGCGCGGATCAAGGACGGGACGCTGCCGGCCGGCAGCGATCAGTTCAACAGCCTGTTCGAGAAGCTGCGCGACCGTTTCGGGGCCATCTTCCCGAACGGCGGCTACGTGCATTTCTCCAGCGACCCCGACCATGTCGAGGACCGCCAGACGGTGAAATTCCTCGAGGACCTGGCCGTGCAGGCAGGGCTGACGCCGAAGTTCGTCTCGATCCACGACATCGGGCTGGACGCCGACGGCCGCTTCGTCGACGAGCAGAACGACATCATCCAGGCGGTGTTCAAGCTCTACCCCTGGGAGATGATGCTGCGCGAGGACTACGCCGACAACGTCGCCGCCTCGAAGACGCAGTTCCTGGAGCCGGCCTGGAAGAGCCTGCTGTCGAACAAGGGCCTGCTGCCGATGCTGTGGGAGCGCCATGGGGGCCATCCCAACCTGCTGGAGACCTGGTTCGAGGACGATCCGGGCGCGGCGGCTCTGGGCGACAGCTATGTGCGCAAGCCGCTGTTTTCCCGCGAGGGGGCCAACATCGAACTCGTCGAGAACGGGGTTTCCGAGCCGGTCTTCGACCAGGGCTACGGCGCCGAGGGCTGGATCCGCCAGGCGCTGCACAAGCCGCCGAAGGTGGACGGGAACTACCCGATCATCGGGGCCTGGATCGTCGGCGAGGAAGCCGCCGGCATGGCGATCCGCGAGGACAGCGGGCCGGTGACCAAGAACCTCAGCCGCTTCCTGCCGCACGCGATCGTGGACTGACGGATCGACGAGGCGAGCGACTCCAACAAGCTCTCCCCCCGCGAAGTGGGGGGAGGACCGCTTTGGAGCGCCAGCGACAAAGCAGGAGGGGGGAACCCTGTGTCAGGAGGAACCTCCCTACCGCCGGTGGGGCCCGCCTCCTGATTTCTCGCTAAGGCTCGAAATCTGTCCTCCTCCCGCTTCGCGGGGGGAGAGTTTGAGTCTGACGCCCGCCTAACCGGCCAACTCTTCCTCGACCTGGCCCAGCCGTTCCTTGCCGAAGAAGATCTCGTCCCCGACGAAGAAGGTCGGGATGCCGAAGGCGCCGCGGTCGGCGGCGGCGGTGGTGTTGCTCATCAGGATGCCTTTGGCCTCGTCGCTCTGGGCCCGGGCCATCAGGGCGGCGGCGTCGAGGCCGGCGCCCTCCAGGACCTTGGCCACCACCTCGGGATCGCCCATATTCTGGCCGTCTTCCCACATGGCCTTCAGCACCACCTGCATGTAGCGCTCGCCGACGCCTTCCAGGCCGGCGGCGACGAAGGTGCGCATGATCAGCAGGGTATTGATCGGGAAGTGCGGGTTCATGCGGAACTTCGTCAGGCCGTGTCTGGCGACGAACCGCCGGCTTTCCAGCATCTCGTAGTCCATCTTGCCCTTGATGCCCCCGAAGGCGGTGAAGGGGGCCTGGTTGCCGGTGGCCTTGAACAGGCCGCCCAGCAGGCAGGGTATGACGTTGAGGGTGGCGCCGGTGCGCTCCAGGATGCCCGGGATGACCATCGCGGCCATGTAGGCGTTGGGGCTGGCGAAATCGAAGATGAAGTCCAACTTTTTGGCCATTACCAGGTCTCCGTCCAGGGGCGCAGGTCGATCTCGAAGGTCCAGGCCGAGCGGCCCTGGTTGTGCAGCCAGACATAGTTGCGGGCGATCTCGTCGGGGTCGAGGATTTCGCCGCGCGCCAGCCGTTCATCGGCGTCGGGCATGCGCTCGCGGGTGAAGACGCCGTCGATGCTGCCGTCGCAGATAATGTGGGCGATGTGAATGCCCTGCGGCCCCAGCTCGCGGGCCATGCTCTGGGCCAGGGCGCGCAGGGCGTGCTTGGCGCCGGCGAAGGCGGAAAAACCCTCGCGGCCGCGCACGCTGGCCGTGGCCCCGGTGAAGAGGATGCTGCCGCGTCCGCGCGGGACCATGACGCGGGCCGCCTCGCGCCCGGTGAGGAAGCCGGCCAGGGCCGCCATCTCCCAGACCTTGGAATAGACCCGGGTGGTGGTGTCGCGGATGTTGAAGTGGACGTTGGCCCCGATGTTGAAGACGACCACCTCGAGCGGGCCGATGTCCTTTTCGATGCGGTCGAAGAGGGCGGTCATCTCGGCCTCGTCGCGGGCGTCGACGCCCATGGCGTGGGCCTCGCCGCCGGCGGCGCGAATCTCTTCGGCCAGGGATTCGAGCTGATCCAGGTTGCGCGGGCGGCGGGTCATCACCACCGCCATGCCTTCGGCCGCGAAGGCCTTGGCGATGGAGCCGCCGACACCGATGCCGGCGCCGACGACGAGACAGACCTTGCGGTCGGACATGGGAGGGTCTCCGAGAAGCGGCGGGTAAGTTCTGTTTAAAAACTTACGCTGTCAACCACCGCCGTCAGGGTTCGGTGTAGCCCCTGGCGCGCAGGGACAGCCGGCCGCCGCGCGGGTCGGCGGTGAAGAACAGTCCGCCGCGCCGCCGGGACTGGTCGGGCACATAGTCGAAGCTGGCCTCGGCGGTCTCCGGCGGCTGGCCGGGCAGGGTCAGTTCGCCTTCGACGGCGACCTGGGCGGCCGGCGAGCCGCCGCTGTTGATGGCCTCGATCTCGACCAGCCAGCCGCCTTTCACCGCATGGATCTCGCGGGTCTCGACGGTGACGGCGGGCGGCGAAGTGTCGCCGAACACCGCCTCATGGCCGATGACCGCCAAGGTCATCAGCACCAGCACCAGGCCGACCGCCCCCGCGATCCACTCCAGCAGCGGCGTGCCGTGGGCGCCGGGATTGGCTTTGGCGGTGGGTTTGCGGGCCATCAGATCACCAGCCGGGCGGTGGCGGCCCCGAGGCCGGCGGGAAAGGCGAGGACGACGGTCATCTGGGCGATCTCATGCGGGTTGGTCCCCTGCAGTCGACCGAAGGCCCACAGGCAGTAGAGGCTGATCAGAAGGGCGATGCCGTAGCCGGGCAGGGTGGAGACCAGGACCGTTCGCAGGAGGCTGCGGTCGCCGCGCCGCTCGGACTGGCCGGGAAAGCCCAGGCCGAAGACGAAGCCCTGCAGCAGCAGCAGCGTCGCCGCCGCCAGCAGGAGGGCGTGCCAGGGGCTCATCATGTAGGCGATGAGGATCATCTCCTCGGTCGGGGCGACGCTGAAGGCCAGGAAGATGGCCCCGACCAACATCAGGAACAGGCGGCCAAGATAGCCGATGTGTTCCTTCCGGCGCACGCCGCCGTCCTCGCCCTTGCCGCCGAACTGCTTGCCGGCGACCAGGGCCCCGATGCTGGCGGGGATGGCGCAGACGGCCAGCTTGCCGATCACCTCGCCAAAGGTCATGCCGCCGCCGATCTGGCCGAGCAGCAGCAGGGCGACGAGGGAGACCACCATGCCGACCGCGAAGGCGGCGAGGGCGTCGAGCACCTCGTCGAGCAGGCGAAAGGTCGGCTCGAAGCCGGCGTAGTAGCTGAGGCCCAGCAGCATCGGCGCGGCCGAGCCGATGAAGACCAGCAGCCGCCAGCGGTCCATTGAATGGCCCAGCTGCCACATCTCCATGGTCATCAGCAGCGGGAAGGCGAACAGCAGCGCCCCGCCGGCCGCGCGGGCCAGGCTGGTCAGGTAGTCGAGATTGGCCGGCGCCGACATCAGGGCGCTTGCAGGTTTGGCCATCAGCCCTCCGTGCTGCTCAGCGGTCAGGGCGCCGAAGGGTTCCCGGGCGGCGGTCCGCGCCAGGTCTTGCGAATCTCCTCCATCGCCCGCCGCCAGCGGGCCCGCAGGATCAGGGGCCGTTCGGGGAAGCGTTCTTCCAGGAAGTCGGCGGCGACCACCCGGTCGGTGCGGAAGTTGCGAAAGTCGGTCCGCATCTCGCACCAGGCCACCAGGTTGCGGGTGGTGTCGCGGTAGCCGATGGCGATCGGCCAGACGACGCGGCGGCTCTCGCGGCCCTGTTCGTCGGCATAGGTCAGCTCGACCTTGTGGCCGGCGTGGATGGCGGCGCGCAGCCGGGCCATGTCGAGGCCGTCGGCGGCGTTGGCGAAGCTGGGCGGGGTGCGGGTGGCGGGGTCGAGCAGCATCGGCCGCAGGTGATCGGGCACGGTGGCGGCGATCTTGGCGACCAGGTCCTGGGCCGCCCGGGCCAGGGCCGGATCGCCCCGGCTGGCCACCCACTGGGCGCCGAGCACGGCGGCCTCGACCTCGTCGGCGGTCAGCATCAGGGGCGGCATGTCGAAGCCGGCGTCGAGAACGTAGCCGACGCCCGCCTCGCCGCGGATGGGGGCGCGCTGGGCCATCAGGGCGGCGATGTCGCGATAGACGCTGCGCTTGGAAGTCTCCAGTTCGGCGGCCATGGCGTTGGCGGTCACCGGCTGGCTGGCGCGGCGGAGAATCTGGATGATCTGGAACAGGCGGTCGGCGCGGCGCATGGGCTGAACCTTCGCATGCTGACAGCAGGCTGTCAGCAGGGGGCGGCTATCGATGGCGGCCTCGAAGGAGCAACCGCCATGATCACCCTCTACACAGCCGGCCCGGGCTTCGGCCTGCCCGAAATCAGCCCCTACGCCATGAAGACCGAGATCCAGCTGCAGCTGGCCGATCTGGCTTTCGAGAAGCGGCCCGGCCGCCGCGAGGACTCGCCCAAGGGCCAGGTCCCCTGGATCGTCGATGGCGAGGAGAGGGTCGCCGACTCCACCTTCATCCGCGCTCACATCGAGGGCAAATACGGGGTCGATCTCGACGCCGGCCTGAGCGTCGAGCAACGCGCCCAGGCCTGGGCCATGGAGCGGATGGTCGAGAACCAGCTGGGCTGGGCCGGCGCCCACTTCCGCTTCCTGAAGGCCGACAACTTCGCCAAGGGCCCGGCCCACTGGTTCGACCAGGCGCCGGAAGCGATGCGCGAAACCCTCAGGGCTGGCCTGGTCGAGGCGGTGGCGGCCAACGTCCTGGCCGTCGGGATCGGGCGCCACAGTGATGAGGAGATCGCCTGGCTGGCCGAGCGGTCGCTGACCGCCATCGCCGTGACCCTGGGCGACAAGCCCTTCCTGTTCGGCGACCGGCCGGTGGGGTCCGAGGCGGTGGTCTTCTCGATCCTGGCGACGACCCTGAATCCGTTTTTCGACAGCCCGCTGCATGATCGCTTTGCGGCCATGCCCAGCCTGGTGGCCTATGTCGGACGGATGATGGAGCGCTTCTATCCCGAGCACGCGCGGATGGCGGCCTAGGACGCCCCGAGCCGCAGCAGCACCCGCCTTGGGATCGCGTAGTCGCGGATGGCGGGGCGGTGGTCGCGCAGGCCCATGACTTCTCGCTGCACGAAGTAGCGCCAGACGGCGTCGGCGGCGGCCTTCAGGCGGTCGGGGTCGTCGGGGGCCTCGGCGAGGGTGGCGAGGGATTGCTCGACGGCCTTGCCCAGACGGCCAAGCGCGCCGGCGCCCTCGCCGGCCAGTTCGGCTTCGAGGGCGCCGTGCAGGCGTTCCGAGACGCCGGGGCCGGTCAGGCTCTGGGGCAGGCGAAGGGACACGCGCCATTGTAACGCGGCGATGGTCCGGGCTACAGCCCCCGCCATGTCGATCACCGCCGTCTTTGGCCATCCCCCGCTCGCCCTCGCCGATGTCCCGGCCGGCGCCGTCCAGACCTCGCCGCTGGTTCCCGGCTCGCAGGCGCTGGAGGCGTTTGCGCCCGCCAGCCTGGCCGAGATCATCATGCTGGCGCCGCCCGCCACGGTCGAACGGCGCGGCGCCCTGGCGGCGGCGCTGAAAGCGATCGCGCCCGATGGCCGGCTGATCGCCATGGCCCCGAAGGACAAGGGCGGCTCGCGGCTGGCCGGCGACCTCACCGCACTGGGCGCGGAGTTCAACGAGAGCGCCAAGCGTCATCACCGCATCTGCCATGTCCGTCGTCCCGTGGATCTGACGGCGGTCGAGGCCGCCATCGCCGAGTCCGCGCCGCGCGTCATCGAGGGTCTCGGCCGCAGCCAGCCCGGCATCTTCAGCTGGGACCGCATCGACGCCGGCACCGCCCTGCTGCTTGCCAAGCTGCCGGCCTTCAAGGGCCCGGGGGCCGACTTCGGCTGCGGCATTGGCCTCTTGGCCGGCAAGGTGCTGGAAAGCGCCGCCGTCACCAGCCTGGCTCTGGTCGACATCGACCGCCGGGCTATCGAGGCGGCCAGGGAGAATGTCACCGACCCGCGCGCCGTCTTCCACTGGGCCGACCTTCGGGGCACCGAGCCGGCCCTGGCCGACCTCGAGTTCGTAGTCATGAACCCGCCCTTCCACGACGCCGGGGCCGAGGACCGGGCGCTGGGCCAGGTCTTCATCCGCCGCGCCGCCGGGGCGCTGAAGAAGGGCGGGACCTGCTGGCTGGTCGCCAATCGCCACCTGCCCTACGAGGCAGTGCTGGGCGAGCACTTCAAAGCCGTGGACCTGAAGGGCGAGGCCGGCGGCTACAAGGTCTATGAGGCCCGCAAGTGATTTCGGTTCGGCTGGATCGCCTGCTGGCCAACATGGGCTATGGCAGCCGCAGGGAGATCGCCGCCCTGGCCGCCGCCGGCCAGGTGGTGCTCGACGGCCAGGCGATCAGGAAGGCCGACACCAAGGTGCTGGTGGCCCGCGACCTGCCCGCCCGGATGACAGTGCGCGGCGCCCCGCTCGATCCGCCGCCGGGTCTGGCGCTGATGCTGCACAAGCCGCTGGGGGTGACCTGCTCGCACAAGGAAGTCGGGGCGCTGGTTTATGACCTGCTGCCCCAGCGCTGGAAGGCGCGGGAGCCGGCCATCTCGACGGTCGGCCGGCTCGACAAGGAGACCAGTGGCCTGTTGCTGCTGACCGACGACGGCGAGCTGCTGCACCGGATCATCTCGCCGCGTTCCAACGTGCCCAAACGCTACCTCGTCACCCTGGCCCGGCCGATGGACGGCACGGAAGGCGCGGCCTTCGCGGCCGGGACCCTGGTGCTGGAGGGCGAGGACAAGCCGCTGCTGCCGGCCGAGCTGGAGGTCCATTCGCCGACGCAGGCCCACCTGACCATCCATGAGGGCCGCTACCATCAGGTCCGCCGGATGTTCGCCGCGGTCGGCAATCACGTCGAGGCCCTGCACCGCGACCAGGTCGGCGGCCTCGACCTGCCGGCCGATCTGGCGCCGGGGGCCTTCCGCATGCTGGACGATGCGGCGATCGCGGCGATCTTTACGCCTCGCTAACCCTTCGGAACAGCCGGGGAACAAAGCCCGGGTTTGCACGCTTCATCGATGTAACCGTCGTGGGCGTACCGCCATGTCCAATCTCGCCAAAGCCGTCATCGCCTTCGCTGCCCTGGCCGCGGCCGGCTTCCTGACCGGCATGACCAGCCAGGCGCACGCCGCCGAGACCGTCTGCACCGGCGCCGCGCCGGCCGACGGCGTGCTGCGCGGACCGGTGCTGCAGGTCGAGGACAGCGCCACCCTCTGCGTGGCCCTCGGCGCGACGCCCGACCGCTGGGTGCGGCTGACCCTGGCCGACGCCCCCGCCGTCAATCCCATCCAGCGCGCCTCCAACACCGACGAAAACCCGCGCGGCACGCTCATGGCCGTCGCCTTCAGCCAGATGGTCGATTGCCGGCTGCAGGCCGATGGCCGCGCCCTCTGCGCCCTGCAGGACGGCCGCTCGGTCGGCGCCCTGCTCAAGTCCCGCGCCGCCTGGGTGGCCGGCAAGGACTGGCGCTGAGCCTGCGAATATAGCACGGTTGGGCGATAAATAATATAACTAAATCAATATATTAAGTGTTGTGGCCTTGACGGGATTGCGTCTGTTCCGCGTGGGGGTGATGACGGGATCGGATGGGTGACGCCGACGGGAAAACGCCGGGCGCCCGCCGGATCGCTTGAGCGCCATCCGGCGGCGGCGGCGGACCGTCACCCGACCCGCCGCTGCAACGCCACCGCCCCGTGCGGGGCCCGCACCTTGCCCTCGTGGATGATGTAGGCGAACACGTCGCGCGGTTTTGAATCCGGGGTATGGGCCGGATCGACGCGCGGCAGGTCGGCAGGCACGCCCCCCTCGGCGAAGGTCTTCAGGCGGTCGGCCCATTGGTCGAGTTCGGCGGGCGGATAGGCGGTCTCGCAGTCGTCGCTGCCGGTTTGCAGCCGGGCGTAGACGAAGTCGGCGGTGACGTCGGCGATCTCCGGGTACTTGTCGTGTTTGGCGTAGACGCAGGCGACGCCATACTTGCGGATCAAGGCCGGGAACTCAGGGGTGCAGAAGCTGTCGTGGCGCACCTCGACCGCGTGGCGCAGGGCGAGGCCGTCCTGGGTCTTGGGGAGCAGCTTGAGGAAGCCCTCGAAGTCCTCCGGATCGAACTTCTTGGTGTGGGCGAACTGCCAGAAGATGGGGCCGAGCTTGGCGCCCAGTTCGCTCATCCCCTGGCCCATGAAGCGTTCCAGGGACTCGCCGGCCTCGCTGAGCACCTTGCGGTTGGTGGTGAAGCGGCTGCCCTTGACCGAGAACACGAAGTCGTCGGGCGTCTCGTCGCGCCACTTCTTCCAGCTGTCGGGCTTGAAGGTCGAATAGTAGGTGCCGTTGATCTCGATGCTGCGCAGCTGGCGGCTCATGTAGGCGAGCTCGTCCTTCTGCTTGACGGTCGGCGGGAAGAAGACCCCGCGCCAGGGCTCGAAGGTCCAGCCGCCGCAGCCGGTGCGAATGATGCCTGACATGGGCGGTTTTCCTTGTGCCTCTTGGTCCCGAGGCTGTTCAGCCTACAAGATGTTGGGGGTGAACAAAACGCGAAAAAGGCGTTTTCGCCGATTCGGTCATGCTCTGTTTCCGCGCTGTTCGGCGGGGGGTTAACAGGCGCGGGATTCCTGTTAACCGGGAAGCCTGGCGTGAGAGGGAGCGCAGGGATGTTCAGGAAGATCATGGCGCGGCTGACGGGCAAGCCGCCGGGCAGGAGCGGGGAGGCCCGGGCCGACCTGGGGGCGCCGGCCGAGCCGGTGACCGCGCGGCCGGAGGTGATGACCGGGGCCTTCGAGGCCGGCTTCGTCGGGGAGGCGGCCGACAAACGCTATCCGTTGCGCACCCTGCGGATCGGCGAGGTGAACCTGGCCAGTGGCCGGCTGGTGGTGGCCGACCCCTTCACGGTGCGAGGCGAGGACGCGCCGCTGGATCTCGAGCTGGCGCCGGGACGCTACCCGGTCGATATCGCCGTGGCCGACGCCGGGGAGAACGGCCATCGGGTGGCGCTGGCGCGGGTGGTGCTGTCGCCGGAAACGCCGGTTCGCTGGACCCTGGCGGTCACCGCCGAGCAGGGCCCGGCCACCCTGAACAGCGGCGACATCTTCGGCTACGGCGTCGATGCCGGGACGGCCGCCTTCATGGACGCCGGTTCGGTGGCCTGGCTGGCCGGCCTGTCGTTCGAGGAGAGTGAGGTCCTCACCGACGGCTGGCAGGCGCGGGGCGAGGCGCTGGGACCGGACCTGGGCATTCCGTACGGCTTCGTGCTGGTCGAGGAGGTCGGGCCGGGCGGGGCGGCGATGTTCTCCTCCGGCTGGGGCGACGGCTTCTATGCCTCCTGGGTCGGCCATGACGCGCAGGACCGGCCCGTGCAGGTGGTCACCGATTTCGCGGTGATCACGGCGGTGAACATTCCTCGGCCGCGCTAGCGGCGAATCTCGCGAAGCGAGGCCAGGGTGAGCAGGCCGGTGGCGGCCGCCGCGAGCCAGAGGGCGGAGCCGCCGAGGCGGGCGAAGGCCAGGGCGCCGAGGAGGGCGCCGGTCAGCAGGCCCAACCACAGCAGCAGCATCGGCACCCAGGCCCAGCGGTCGCCGCCGAAGGGGATCAGGGCCAGGCGCTTGCCGAGCTTGACCAGGGCGCCGGTCATGTAGGTGACCCCGACGGGCGCTTCGCCCTCGTCGGTCAGGACGGTGTTCTCGGCCCCCATCGACAGGGCCAGCAGGCCGACGGCGACGGCCGTGGCCCCAAGCGCATGGCAGAGGGCGGCGGTGGCGAGCCCCGTGGTCACCAGGACCAGCAACACCGGCCTGTGGCGCGCGCCGGTCAGGCGGCCGATCACCGTGCCGAGGAAGACGCCGCCGACGAACAGGCCGATCAGCCCCGCCGCCACCAGGGCCGGCTGCGCCGCCTGGGCCAGGCCGACCGCCATGCGGGTGGTGTTGCCGCTCATGAAGGAGACGAAGAAGCCGCCGGTCAGCAGGAAGCCGACCGCGTCGACAAAGCCCGCCACGGCCGAAAGGGCGGCGGCCAGCAGGCGGGTGCGCAGGTCGGCGGTCCGCATCGACGGGAAAGTCCCTCTCGGGTGTGGGTTGGGGCGCGGCGAGCCTAGCAGACAAGCAAACGCCCCGGAAACCGCTGGGGTCTCCGGGGCGCGCCTTACGCTTTGCGAACGTCGCCGACTACTGGCGGCGGTAGGTGGCCGGATAGCGGTCGTCGCGGACGTCCATGCGGACGCTGCGGGCGAGGCTGTCGAGGCGGGCGTTGATGGCGCTCATGCCGCGCGGGCCGAGACGGCCGCCGTTGTTGCGGCGCATCTGGGCGTCCGAGCGGGTGATGGACGTCAGGGTGGTCAGGGCGTTCTGCGATTCGCGCTTGGTCAGCTGGCCGTCAGTGCGGGCCGAACGGATGAAGTCGCCGAGCAGGGTGGCCCGCTGGCGGGTGTCGCCGCCGGACCAGGTCTGCATGCCGCGATCGGGACCGCGGTTGTCGGTCTGGGCGTAGGGGCGGTCATTGCCGCCCGTGCGCATCCAGCGGCCCTGGTTGTCGTAGTAGCCGCGCGTCTCGCCGGCGACCCAGCGGCCGTTGTCGTAGTAGCCGGGTTGGGCGTCGGCGACCCAGACGCCGTTGCTGTCGCGACGGCCGGGAGCCTGGCCGCGCATCCAGCGACCGTTGCGGTCGTAGTAGCCCTGGGCCGGCCCGGCGACCCAGCGGCCGTTGTCATAGTAGCCGGCCGAGGCGCCGGCGACCCACTGGCCGCGGCTGTCGTAGTAGCCATGGGACGCGTTGGGCACCCAGCGGCCGTCGCGGTCGTTGTAGCCGCCGGCGCCGCGCGCCTCGACCCAGCGGCCGCCCTCGTAATAGCCGTTCGGCTGGCCATCGACGAAGCGGCCCTCGCGGTCGAAGTAGCCGCTGGCCCGGCCGACGTTGCGGTCGTTGGCGTGCCAGGCGCCGTTGGTGTCGTAATAGCCGTAGGCGCGGTCGCAGTCGGCGCTGGAGCGGGCGATGGCGTTGCCGGCGATGGCCCCGACGATGCCGCCGAGGACGGCGCCCTCGGCGCGGTTCTTGTCGGCCGCGACGCTGCCGCCGGCGATGGCGCCGACGACGCCGCCGATGATCGTGCCGCCGGTGGTGCGGTTGTCACGTTGCTGGGTGCAGCGGTCCTGGGCGAAGGCCATGGACGGCAGCAGGGTCGCGACGGCGATGCCGGCGACCCAGATGGATTTTTTCAAGGGGAAGCTCCTCGGAGCGCGTACGCGCGATCCGTTGGGGGGCTAACGGGCGGTGGGGGTGGAGGTTCCGGTTGGGGGGAGGAAGGGTAGAGTTCCTCCTTCGGCAGGCCGCAGGCGTGACGGTGGAGGGGGACCGCCGCCGCGACTTAGCGGCGGTGGTGGAAGGGGCAGCGCCGGCGGGAGGTTGTTGCCATGAACGCAGCTGTCAAAGCCGCGCCAGAACGCGTTCTTTCCTGACGAGCCGGTGCTGCCCCCTCCACCACCGGCCCTTAAGTCGGGCCGGCGGTCCCCCTCCCCCGTCGCTGCGCGCCGGAGGAGGAACTTAGGTTTCCAGCAGCGCCTCGGCCCGGCGGGTGACGGCGCTGAGCCTTGGTCCCCATTCCTTCGCCAACGCTTCCGGATCATCGCCGCGCGCCGCGAACAACGGCGCGTCCCAGACCATGGCCGCCTTGCCGAACGGCACCGGGATCATCGCCCCGTCCCAGCTGCCGAGGCGGATGGCCGGCTTGCAGGCGAGGCCGACGAGCAGGACCGGGGCGCCGGTGACGCGGGCCAGGGCGGGGGTTCCGGCCTGCATGACTTCGTGGGGGCCTCGGGGGCCGTCGGGGGTGATGGCGATGCCGCCCTCGGCGTTGACCCAGCGGATCATCTCGCGGAAGGCCTGCTCGCCGTGCTTGTTCTTGGCCGGGTCGGACTTCTTCTTCGACGAGCCGCGAATGGCCGGGAAGCCGATGGCCTGCATGGCCGAGGCGATGAACTGGCCGTCGCTGCTGCGGCTGATCAGGGCGCGCATGTCGTGGCGGTGACCGGGGGCCTGCGGCCAGCTGACCGGCGAGAGGGGGATGCGGCCGTGCCAGAAGCAGAGGATGGCGCCCTTGCCGGCGTAGCCTTCGCGCTGCTCGCGCCAGGCGGCCCAGACGGCCTCGGCGCTGTCCTGGCCCTCGCGGGTCCAGCGCATGGTGGCGAAGCACAGGCGCAGCCAGCCGGCGAAGACCAGGGCGAGAAAGCCCTGGACGCCCTCGGAGCGGAACCAGGCCTTCATTCGGCAAGCTCTGGCGGGGCGACCGCGTCGAGGTTCTGGGCCTGGGCGAGGCGGGCGTAGAGGCCCTGCTTGCGGACCAGGGCGGCGTGGGTTCCGGTCTCGACGACCTGGCCCTTGTCGATGACGTAGATGCGGTCGGCGTTCTTCACGGTCGAGAGGCGGTGGGCGATGAGGATGGTGGTGCGGCCGGCCATCAGCCGTTCGAGGGCGGCCTGGACCTGGGCCTCACTCTCGGTGTCCAGCGCGCTGGTCGCCTCGTCGAGCAGCAGGATGGGGGCGTCCTTCAGGAAGGCGCGGGCGATGGCGATGCGTTGCCGCTGGCCGCCGGACAGTCGGGCGGCGCCTTCGCCGACGACGGTGTCGTAGCCGGTCGGCTGTTGCAGGATGAAGTCGTGGGCGGCGGCCAGACGGGCGGCCTGTTCGACCTCGTCCTGCGTCGCCTCGGGGCGGGCGTAGGCGATGTTGTTGCGGATGGTGTCGTCGAACAGGAAGGGTTCCTGGGTGACCAGGGCGATCTGGCTGCGCAGGGAGGCGGTGGTGACGCCGCGCACGTCCTGGCCGTCGATGGTCACGGCGCCGGATGTGACGTCGTAGAAGCGCGGCAGCAGGGAGAGGATGGTGCTCTTGCCGCCGCCGGAGGGGCCGACCAGGGCGATGGTCTCGCCGCGGTTGGCTTCCAGGGTGACGCCGTCCAGAGCCGGGGCGCCGGTCCCGTAGTTGAAGCTGACGTCGTTGAAGCGGATGGCGCCCTGGTCGGCGTTGAGCGGCAGGGCGGCGGGGTTCTCGGCCACCTCCGGCTTCACATCGAGGGCGCCGAACAGGCGGCGGGCGGCGGTCAGGCCCTCGGCGAAGACGGTCTGGGTGTTGGCGATCTGGCGCAGGGCGTTGGCGGCGGTGACCAGGCCGAAGGCGAAGGCGGTGAAGCTCTCGGCGTTCATCTCGCCGCGTGATCCGCGCCAGCCGGCGTAGACCAGGACGATGGCGAGGATCAGGTAGCCGATCAGCTCGGTGGTCGGGGCCGACTGGGCCCGGGCGTTGGCGCCCTTGATGATGTGGCGCTGGCGCTCGGCGACGGCGGCGGCGACGCGGGCCTCCTCACGAGCTTCGCTGTTCTCCATCTTGACGACGCGGACGCCGTCGAGGCCTTCCATCAGCAGGCTCGAAAGCGTGCCGGTGGCCGCCATGGCTCCCTTGGCGGCCTTGCGCGAGCGGCGGGAAAAGCGGCGCATCAGGCGGCTGGCGAAGGGGGCGACGAGCAGGATAGCGAGAGTCAGCTGCCAGTCGGCGGTGAACATGACGACCAACTGGCCGAGCACCAGCATGGCGCCCTGCGCGTAGTTGATGACGCCGGTGGTGCTGGCCTCGCGCATCAGGCCGGCGTCATAGAGGACCTGGGAAACGAAGGCGCCGGAATGGGTGGCGCGCAGGCGGGCCAGATCGGCGCGAACCATGCGGGCGAACAGCTCGACCTGGATGTCGCCGACGATGCCGTGGCCGATGCCGTTGACCATTGCCGACTGCACCACCTGGGCTATGACCCGGGCCAGCGCGCAGGCGACGACGATGGCCGGCACCATCCAGATGGCGTTCGGCTTATGCTCGACCAGCAGGTCCTGGATGCCGCTGGCGATGACCTTGGTGAAGATGGCGGCGGTGACGGCGACGACCAGGGCGCAGACCAGGGCCGTCGCGACACCCTTCCAGCGGGGCCTCAGATAGGTGCTGGCGATGCGCGCGATCAGCTGGCGGCTCGTGAGCTTGGGCGCGGCGTCGGCCAATGGGCGTCCTTGAGAGGGTTTGCATCGCGGTGCGAGGCCACTACTTAGGACGCTCTGCGATGGAGCGCCACTTGTCCGGCTACGATCTGAGTACGCGGTGGGGCCGGTTTCGGGCCAACTGGGACTTCTTCTGGAAGGACCACGCCTTTTTACGCCTGTCGTTCGCCAACGCCCACTGGATCGGTCCGGACATGGTGCGGGCCGCCCAGCCCTGGCCGTTCCAGCTGAAATACTGGAAGCGCGACGGGGTGAAGACGATCATCAACCTGCGCGGCGGCTTCGACGCCAGCTTCTATGTACTGGAGCGCGAGGCCTGCGAGCGGCTGGGGCTGGACGCGGTGGACTTCACCATCACCTCGCGAGCCGTGCCGACCCGGGCCCAGGTGCTGGGGGCGAAAGCGCTGTTCGAGACGATAAAGTACCCGGCCTTCATGCACTGCAAGTCGGGGGCGGACCGGGCGGGGATCATGTCGGTGCTGTACCGGCATTTTCACCTGGGCGATTCGATCCGCGATGCGATGAACGAGCTGGGCCTGCGGACGCTGCATGTGAAGCAGGGCAAGACCGGGGTGCTTGACTATGTGTTCGAGCGCTACCTGGCGGAGGCCGAGCCGCAGGGGATCAGCTTCCTCGACTGGGTGATGAGCGACGCCTACGACCCCAAGGCGATCAAGGCGGATTTCCAGGAAGCCTGGTGGGGGACGCTGATCACGGACCGGTTGCTGAAGCGGGAGTAGCTGTTCCTCCCCCGATGGGGGAGGATCAGCCCGGGAACCGCTCGAACACCGGCACGCCCTCGGGGATGCGGTGGAAGGGCTGTTTGTCGGCGGCCTGGATGATGACGCCGGGCGAGAAGACGCTCGGATCGTCCAACGTGCCGACCTTGAGGATGATGGCGGGAAAGCCCTGGGGCCGGGTGGTGGTGTGGGTGCCACAGGTCTCGCAGAACTCACGCGTCGCCGCCGCGTCGAGGTCCTCGCGCATGAAGGTCTTGGGCGTGCCCTTGGTGTAGGTCACCGCCGGGATCGGGAAGGCGATGAAGACGTTGGGCGAGCCGCCGGTGATGTACTGGCACTCGCGGCAATGGCACTGGCCCATCATCATCGGCTCGCCATCGACGGCGTAGCGCAGCTTGCCGCAGTAGCAGCCACCTTCAAGATGCATGTCGTCCTCCCGTTTGTTGGGAGGCAGGCTAGCACAGGCGCGGGGTTCCACCACCCAGGCGCCGGCGGAGAGATACGGGGACACTATACTTATCTCTCCACCGGCGACGAGGTGGCCCGGGCGGTTGCCGAGATAAGTATAGTGTCCCCGTATCTCGTGGGGCCGGGCCGCCTAGTGCTGGTGGTAATCCTCGCTGCTCGGATCCAGCAGCTTGTGGGCGTGGATGATGAAGTAGCGGGCGTGGGCGTTGTCGACGGTGGCCTGGGCCTTGGCCTTCCAGGCCTTGTGGGCCTCGGCATGGTTGGCGTAGGCGCCGACGAATTCGACCTTGGAGAGGTCGGCGAACTGGATGTCGGTGACGTCCTTCAGTTCGCCGCCGATGACCAGGTGGAGCAGTTGTTTGTCCGGCATTGGGTGTCCCTAGCGGAAATCAGTTTCGCAGGTCGATATGCTCAACCCGCTCCAGGATCAACGGGTGCATGGCCGGGGCGGCGCAGATCAGGCTGGGCATCAGCGGCACGGGCTTGTTGTAGCTGAAGGTGCGGCCCTTGTGGTCGGTCAGGACGGCGCCGGCCTCGGAGCGGATCAGGTCGGCGGCGGCCAGGTCCCATTCGCTCTTGGCCGAGAGCGCCAGCGCCGCGTCGAAGCGGCCGTCGGCGACGAGGCAGAGGCGATAGGCGATGGAGTTGCGGGTCTCGATCCGCATGTCGGGCCAGGGGGCGCGCCAGGCCGGGTGGGCGAACATCTTGGCGTCGCCGAGCATGCCGCTGTTGACCAGCTCGGCCGTCGTGCTGGCCTGGATGGGGTCGCCGTTGAGATGCGCGCCCTGGCCGACCCGGGCGGTGAAGGTCTCTTCCAGTTCGGGAGCGTGGACGACGGCGGCGATGGGCTGGCCGTCCTCGACGACGGCGATGCTGACCGCCCACCAGGGCTTGTAGTTCATGAAGGCCGCCGTGCCGTCGATGGGATCGACGACGAACAGGCGGCGGCGGTCCATGCGCGAGGGATCGTCGGCGGTCTCCTCGGACAGCCAGCCGTAGTCCGGCCTGGCCCGCAGCAGCATGGCCTTCAGCAGGCTGTCGACCTCGATGTCGGCGTCGGTGACCGGGGTGTTGTTGTCCTTGGTCCAGATTCGCAGACCCTCGGACTGCATCCGCAGCGCCGTCTCGCCGACGGCGACAGCCGCCTCGCGGATGAGGGTCAGGTCGTTCACGAGCCGGCGATCGCCAGGCCGTCGACCAGCAGGGACGGGCTGTCGTGGCTGCCGCGGATGACCAGGTCGTTTCCGGGGACGAGGCGGCCGTAGATGTCGATCAGGTTGCCGGCGACGGTGATCTCGTTGACCGGATAGGCCAGCTCGCCGCCCTCGAACCAGAAGCCCGAGCAGCCGATCGACCAGTCGCCGGTGTTGCCGTTCAGCGAGGGGCCGAACATCGAGGTGACCAGCAGGCCGGCTTTTGCATCGCCCATCAGGCCGGCGAGGTCCTTGTCGCCGCCGGTGACCACGACGTTGGACGTGCCGACGCCGGGCGGACCGGCGAGGCCGCGCGAGGCGTGGCCGGTGGTCTCCAGGCCGAGCTGTCGGGCCGATGAGGTGTTGAGCAGCCAGGTCGTCAGTTCGCCCTCGTCGATCAGGGCCATCGGCTCGGTGGTGACGCCCTCGTCGTCGAAGGGGCCGGAGCCGAGGCCGCGCACCCGGTAGGGATCATCGAGGATGGAGACGTTCCGGGCAAAGACCTGCTGGCCAAGCTTGTCCTTCAGGAAGGAGACGCCGCGGGCGACGCTGGGCCCGCCGATGGCGCCGATAAAGGGGCCGAGCAGGCTCATGGCGATGCGGTTTTCGAAGATCACCGGGGCGGTCTGCGAGGCGATCTTGCAGGCCCCGAGGCGGCGGACCGCATGGCGGCCGGCCTCGGCGCCGATCCAGGCGGGGTCGGGCAGATCTTCGTCGTGGCGGGTGCTGCGGCCTTCGCCGCCGCGTTCCATGCCGGCGCCCTCGCCGGCGATGGCGCTGGCGCTGACCGAGAAGCCGCTGGCGCGGTGGCTGCCGGTGAAGCCGTGGCTGGTGGCCAGCATCCAGCGGCTGGCCGACCAGCCGGCGTTGCCGCCGTCGGAATTGGTGACGCCGTCGACGGCGCGGGCGGCGTCCTCGGCCTCGCGGGCCCGGGCCTCGAGGGCCTCGGCGCTGGGCTCATGATCGTCGTAGAGGTCGAGGTCGGGGTAGGGGCCGCCGGCCAGCCGCGCCCGGTCGGCGAGGCCGGCGTAGGGATCCTCGGGGGCCAGGCGGGCCATGGCGACGACGCGCTCGACCAGCTTGGCGCGGCCGCTCTGCGAGATGTCGCTGCCGGAGACGGAGGCCTGTCGGGAGCCGACGAAGACGCGCAGGCCAAGATCGCGGGCCTCCTCGCGTTCGACCTCTTCCAGGTCGCCGAGGCGGACCGAGACCGAAAGGGACTGGCGTTCGGCGTAGGCGGCTTCGGCGGCGTCGGCCCCGGCCGCGATGGCGGCGCCGACAAGCTCGTTCAACAGGTTTTCGTCCATCAGGGGCTTATGGGCGCCGGAGCGCGCTACCGCAACCTCTCCGCTGCCCAGGCGCGCTATCCGACCGCGAAGAACAGGCAGCTGGCGATGAGGAAGATGTAGGCCAGCCAGGTCAGGACGACGCCGGCGGTGCGCAGCATCGAGACGCCGCCGCTGTTGCTGAGGCCGATGGCGTGCAGCACCCGGCCGACGAACAGCACCAGGCCGCCGACATGGACCAGCAGCGGCGGGGCGCCGGTCAGTTCCAGCACCACCAGGCCGATCAGGGCCGGCGGGATGTATTCGACGGCGTTGCCCTGGGCGCGGATGGCCTGCAGCAGTTCGGCAATGCCCTCGTCGCCCAGCGCCACCTTGTGCTTCTGACGCTGGCGCACGACCAGCAAGGCCAGGATCAGCAACAGCAGCAGGTGAAGCCCGACCCAGAGGGCGGCGGCATGGCCGATGGATGCTAGCTGCGGCATGCGAGTTCCCCGTTCTCGAAGCGCGGGATTAGCCGCTCATTCGGCAAACGGATCAATAGGACTAACGCGGAAGTTCACGGCCGATCGGGTAGAGCCGATAGCGCGAGTCATGGAAGGGCGTGCGCTCGTAGAACCAGCCGAGGCGGGCGTCGGGGTCGGCGGCGAATTTCGGGTCGGCGGCCAGCTTGGCTTCGAACTCGGCCTTGAGGGCCGGGTCGGCGGCCAGCATGCGGTCGGCCAGGGGGGCGACGGCGTAGCCCTCGATGTACTCGACGCGGTTGAGCACCTCCGGGATCATGCCCCAGGCGAAGAAGCTCTCCGACGATTGCGGTTCGAGCAGCAGGACGACGATATCGCCGAGCGGCTGGTCGGTGGAGATTCGGACCGAACCGGCCGGATAGACCCAGTCGCGGGTCGTGGCCGTGACCTTGCTGACGGTGATCGGGACGTGGCCCTCGTTGGTTCCGGCGGCGACCTTGGGGTCGTCCAGGTGCAGCATCTCGACCTTGACGGTCCGGGGCTCGGCCAGGATTTCCATGCTAACGCCGTGGATCATCAGCCGCTCGATGAGATCGGCGCGATAGCCCGGCACCCAGTAGGCCGCGGGGCGCTTGAGCTGCAGGGTCGGCCTGCTGCCGTAGAAGGGCATTTGCCAGAGCTTGGGGTCGGGCTTGCCGAGCCAGCGCAGTTCGGGACCGCCCGAGGCGGCGCTCTGGTAGGTCTCGTAGAGGATGCCCTTGAAGGGGCGGGTCGTGGCCGGCTTGTCCTCGGCGACGAAGTTGGCGGCGATCTCGGCCGGCCGTTCGGCGCGGTCACTGTCGATGGCGGCGCGCAGGTCGCCCCCCTTGGCCGCCAGCAGGCGCAGCGCCTCTTCGATGAAGACGTAGGTGCCCAGGACCCGTTGCTCATGGGGCTTGAGGCTGTGGTTCTCGATCAGGATGGTCGGCACGTGGGCCGCCGAGCCCCAGCCGTTGGAGAAGCGCTCGCCGAGGCCGCCGTCGCTGAGGCCGAGCTTGGGGTTGCGGTCGTCGATGGCGAAGACCAGCTCGCCGGGGATGTGGCCCTGCTTTTCGAGGGCCTTGTAGATCGCCGGTTTGAAGGTGGCGTTCAGCCAGCCGGAGATGGCCGGCGAGCGGCTGAAGGCGCCGTCCTCGCCGTTGAAGCCGAAGGTGACGTCGTACTGGTAGTCGATGCCGTCGGTGACGTGGACATCGACGTAGAGGTCGGGGCGGTATTTGTTGGCCAGGGCCCGGACGGCGCGCATCTCCGGCTGGTCGAGCTTCATGTAGTCGCGGTTGAGGTTCTGGTTGGTGGCGGTGTTGCGCCAGCCCTGGATGCGGGGACCGCGCTGGTTGGGGCGGCTGTAGGCGCCGGCCCGCTCGTGGCCATCGACCGAGAGGATGGGGATGAGGATCAGGTTGACCTTATCGACCAGGCTGTCCTTGCCATAGAAGGCGATGTCGCGCAGCAGCATCATGCCGGCGTCCTTGCCGTCGATCTCGCCCGGATGGATGCCGGCCTGGACCAGAAGGACGGGCTTCCTCGGATCGAAGGTCGGGCCGTCCTTGCTGACCATCACCGCATAGATCGGCCGGCCCTCCGGCGAGACGCCGAACTGTTCGATGCGGACCAGGTCGCTGGCGGCGTCGAGCTTGTCGAACCAGGCGCGGGTGTCGGCGTAGTCGGGGCTGAAATCGTGCTCGGGGTCCTGTTCGAAGGCGCTGGCCCAGGGGTCGCTGGCGGGGCGGAGCAGGGCTTTGGACTTGCCGTTCCATTCGGGCGCGGGGGGCAGGAAGGGCTGGTCCCAGGGCTTGGCGTTGGGGATGGACGACGGGGACTGGGACATGGCGGGACTCGACAACAGGAACAGGGCCGCGAGGGCGAGGGAGAGCTTGCGCATGGGTGGGGTGTAGGCCGTTTCGGCGAGAGTGTCAGGCGCCGCCAAGCAGGCTCCAGGCCGGGCCGTGCAACAGGCGGACGGCGTCGGTGGCCACGCCCCACAGCTGATAGGCGACCAGCAGGATCATCAGGGTCAGGACGGCACGCCGCTGGGGCAGGAGGGCGGCGGCCAGGGTGGCCAGCATGAAGAAGGCCGTGCGCGCGGCCCCGAACGGCGGCAGGATCTGCGCCAGTTCGCCCGACCGGCTGGCCATCAGCACGATGACGCCAACCATCAGCAGGTTGGCGCCCATCACCCCCAGCAGGACCCAGCGCCGGTGCTCCCAGAAGTGGCTGTCGAGGTTGGCCCGGGCCCCGAGCTGGCGGGGGAAGACCATGCTGGCCGCCATGTAGAAGACCGCCGCGACCACCAGGCCGAGGACGAGCAGGGCGTAGCTGAAGGGGGCGTTGCGGAAGACCAGCCAGGCCTGGACCCAGAAGCTGGCGATATCGATGGCGACGAACAGGCCGAGCAGAGGGGTGAGAAGGCCGAAGGCGACCCTGCGTCGCTCGTGGATCAGTCGCGCGAAGCCGCCGATCAGCTCGGCGACCGAGAAGCCGAGCAGCAGGCCGTAGAAGCTGAAGAAGAACTCGAATGCGCTCATGTCCGCCCCCCGGCGATCTGTCAGATGTGGATCGGCGGCTCGGAGCTCTTGATCCGCAGGTGATTGCCGACGCGACTGTTGCGCCCGGTCAGGAGCTGGTCGATCAGGCCGAGCGGCCGCCAGGCCCAGTAGAGGGCTTCGCCCGGCAGGTTGTCCGGGTAGATGACATACTGCTGCCTGTCGCGGATCCAGGTGCGGGTCTGGGTCTCGCGGAACCCGATGTAGCCGCCGACGTAGGTCAGGGCGGCGACGAGGATCAGGATCAGAGTGCGGCGGGGCAGACGCATCACCAGATCGGCTTTCCGTCGCCGGGCAGGCCGAGCCGGCTCCACATGTCGCTGACCTTGTCGACCACGGCCTGGTCCATCTCGATCTTCACGCCCCATTCGCGATGGGTCTCAGGCGGCAGCTTGTCGGTGGCGTCGAGGCCGATCTTGCTGCCGAGGCCGCTCTCGGGGCTGGCGAAGTCGAGGTAGTCGATGGGGGTGTTCTCGATGACGGTGATGTCGCGGGCCGGGTCCATGCGGGTACTGAGCGCCCACATGACGTCCTTCCAGTCGCGGGCGTTGATGTCGTCGTCCACGATGATCACCCACTTGGTGTACATGAACTGGCGCAGATAGCTCCAGACGCCGAGCATGATGCGCTTGGCGTGGCCGGGGTAGGCCTTCTTCATGCTGACCACGGCGATGCGGTAGCTGCAGCCCTCCGGCGGCAGCCAGAAGTCGACGATCTCCGGGAACTGCTGGCGGATCAGCGGGATGAACACCTCGTTGAGCGCCTCGCCGAGGATGGAGGGCTCGTCCGGCGGCCGGCCGGTGAAGGTGGTGTGGTAGATGGCGTCCTTGCGGTGGGTGATGCAGCTGACCTGGAAGACCGGGAACTTCTCGACCGAATTGTAGTAGCCGGTGTGGTCGCCGTAGGGGCCCTCGTCCTCGAACTCGTCGAGCAGGACATGGCCCTCGATGACGATCTCGGCCTGGGCCGGGACCATCAGCGGCACGGTCTTGGCCGGCACGAGATCGAGCTTTGAGCCGCGTAGGATGCCGGCGAACTGGTATTCGCTGAGGGTGTCGGGCACCGGGGTCACCGCCGCCAGGATGGTGCCCGGGTCGGCCCCGATGACGGCGCAGGCGGGCAGGGGCTCACGCTTGCCGGCCTTCTTGTGGCGGCCGTAGTGCTGGGCTCCGCCGCGGTGGGCCAGCCAGCGCATGATGGCGCGGTCCTTGCCGAGCAGCTGCATGCGGTAGATGCCGAGGTTGTAGTCGTCTTCCTTGCTGTCCGACGGACCCTTGGTGACGACCAGCGGCCAGGTGATCAGCGGCGCCGGCTCGCCAGGCCAGCAGCCCTGGACCGGCAGCTTGTTCAGGTCGATCTGGTCGCCCTTCAGCACCACCTGCTGCACGGGCGCGGTCTTCACCGTGCGCGGCCGCATCGACAGGACCGTGCCGGCCAGCGGCAACAGGTCGAAGGCGTCCTTCAACCCCCGAGGGGGATCCGGCTGGCGCAGGAAGGCCAGGAGTTCGCCGACCTCGCGCAGTTCCGCGCCGGTGGTGCGCGGCTTGCCGCCGAGGGTCACGCCCATGGCCACCCGCTTCACGGTGCCGAACAGGTTGGCGAGGCAGGGCATGTCGGATTTTGTGCCGTCGGCCTTGATGACGTTCTCGAACAACACCGCCGGTCCGCCCGTGGCCAACAGCCGGGTGCAGATCTCGGTCATCTCCAGTTCGGTCGAGACCGGCTCGGTGACGCGCACCAGCTCGCCCGATTTCTCGAGGGCGGCGATGAAGTCGCGGAGCGAGCGATAAGCCATGAACGGGTTCCTTGCTTGGCCTCCGATCTAGCGCTCTTCGCGGACAGGGGAAACGGAGCAGTTCTCCTGAGGCTTTCGTGGCACGCGAACGCCGGCGTTTCGCCGGTCGGCAAGTTCGTGATTGCGATGCATTCTCAGGACAGCTATTTGCGACGCCTTCTCAATTGATGGCGGTGTTCCTCGATGCGCTTTGCTCTTCTGGCTTCGGCCGCCATGGGTCTGGTTTTCGCGGCGGGCGCCGCTTCGGCCCAGGAGGCCCCGGCTGACGAAGTCGATGCCGTGATCATCACCGGCTCGCAGGTGGCCCTGCCCGGCGCCTATGAGGGCGGCCAGGTGGCGCGGGGCGGGCGGGTCGGCCTGTTCGGGGCGCTGGATACGATGGACACGCCCTTCTCGGTCACCGCCTATACCGAGGAGCTGGCCCGCAACCAGCTGGCCGACGGGGTCGGCGACATCCTGCAGAACGATCCGGTGGTGCGGGTCGCCAAGGGCTTCGGCAACTTCCAGGAGCTGTACGTCATCCGCGGCTTCCCGGTGTACTCGGACGACATGACCTACAACGGCGTCTACGGCATCCTGCCGCGCCAGTTCGTGGCCGCCGAGTTCCTCGAACGGGTCGAGGTCTTCCACGGCGCCACCGCCTTCCTGAACGGGGCCGCCCCCGGCGGCAGCGGCGTCGGCGGGGCGTTCAACCTGGTCCCCAAGCGCGCGCCGGATGAAGCCCTCACCCGTCTGACCGCCGGCATCGAGACCGGCGGCGCCCTCTACGGCGCCTTCGACGGGGCCCGCCGCTTCGGACCGGACGGCGACGTCGGCGTCCGCTTCAACCTCGCGGCCCGCGATGGCGAAACCTCGGTGGAAGACCAGGAGCGCAACCTGCTGGTCGGCGCCCTGGGCGTCGATTATCGCGGGATGCGCTTCCGCTTCTCGGCCGACGTTGGCCTGCAAGACAACCGCATCGACGCGCCGCGCCCGAGCGTCACCCCCAACAGCACGATCCCGCGCGCGCCCTCGGCCGACGGCAACTTCGCCCAGCCCTGGACCTACACCGACGAGCGCCAGCTGTTCGGCGTCGCCCGGGCGGAGTTCGATGCGACCGACGACCTGTCGCTGTGGTTCGCCGTCGGCGGCCGTAACGGCCGTGAGCGCAACGTCCTGGCCAACCCCAACGCCAACCCGGACGGCAGCCTGACCGCCTACCGCTTCGACAACGCCCGCGAGGACAACATCCTGTCGGCCGACGCCGGCCTGCGCTGGGAGATCGAGACCGGTCCGGTCGGCCACCGGCTGGTGGCCTCGGTCAGTTCGGTGAACCTGGAATCGGCCAACGCCTACGCCTTCTCCAGCTTCCTCACGCCCTTCGCGTCCGATCTCTACGACCCCGTCGACGTTCCGGCCCCGGCCGCCACCTTCTTCACCGGCGGGGTGCTGAAGAACCCCAAGGTCACCGAGCGGGTCGAGAACCGCAGCTTCGCCGTCGCCGACATGTTGTCGTTCCTGGATGACACCGTGCTGCTCACCCTCGGCGCCCGCTGGCAGGAGATCGACACCACCACCTACGACTACAACACGGGCGCCAGCTTCGGCGGCTACAAGGGCGACACCATCACCCCGGCCGTGGCCGTGGTCTACAAGCCGTCCGACAAGGTTTCGTTCTACGCCAACTATGCCGAGGCCCTGATCCCCGGCCAGATCGCCCCGGCGACCAGCGGCGGCGTGCCGGTGACCAACGCCGGCGAGGTGCTGGACCCCTTCAAGGGCCAGCAAGTCGAGGCCGGGGTGAAGTATGACAGCGGCCGCTTCGGCGGCACGGCCAGCGTCTTCTCGATCACCCTGCCCAGCGCCTATGTGCAGAACAATCGCTTCGACACCAACGGCGAGCAACGCAACCAAGGCATCGAGCTGACCGTCTTCGGCGAGCCGGTCGACGGCGTCCGCATCCTCGGCGGGGCCACCTGGATCGACGCCGAGCTGACCAAGACGCAGGGCGGGACCCTGAACGGCAAGCGCCCGATCGGCGTGCCCGAATGGCAGTTCAACGCCAACCTCGAGTACGACCTGCCGTTCCTGGACGGCCTGACCGTCGATGGCCGCGTGGTCTACACCGGCGAGCAGCCGGCCAACGCCGCCAACACCGTGAACCTGGACAGCTGGACCCGCCTCGATCTCGGGGCCCGCTACCGGGTGACCATCGCCGACAAGCCGGTGACCTTCCGCGCTCGCATCGAGAACCTCACCGATGAGAACTACTGGGCCTCGAGCGGCGGCTACCCGGGCGCCAACTACCTAGTGCTCGGCGGGCCGCGCACGGTCAGCCTGACGGCCTCGGTGGACTTCTAGGCCTTGCTGAAGCCGGCGACGATCAGGGCCTGGTCACTGGTCCACAAGTGGACCAGCCTGATCTGCACCCTGTTCCTGCTGATGCTCTGCGTCACCGGCCTGCCGTTGATCTTCGAACACGAGATCGACGACCTCACCGGCCACGACAATTGGCGGCCCGCCAACCCCGGCGGGCCGCTGATGACCTACGACCAGGTGCTGGAGACGGCGCTGGCCCGCCAGCCCGGTCATGCGCCGATCTTCATGAGCTTCGACACGGACCGGCCGGTGGTCAACGTCACCTCGGGGCCGACGGCTGACGCGCCGGAGGCGAAGATGTTCTTCGCCCCCATCGACCAGACGAGCGGCGACGGCGTGCCGCCGACCCCGGCCGGCGGGGTGATGGACTTCATCCTGCAGCTCCACACCGACATGTTCCTCGGGCTGGCCGGGATGCTGTTCCTGGGCGCGATGGGCTTGCTGTTCACGGCCTCGATCGTCTCGGGGGTCGTGGTCTATGCCCCCTTCATGCGCCGCCTGCGCTTCGGCACGGTGCGGGCCAGCCGCTCGCCGAAGGTCAAGTGGCTGGACTACCACAACGTCCTGGGCGCGGTGACTTTCGCCTGGGTGCTGGTGGTCGGGGTGACCGGGGTGATCAACACGCTGGCCGTGCCGATCACCGACAGCTGGAAGGCGACCGCCCTGAAAGACCTGGCGGCGGCCTACCAGGGCAAGGCCATGACGACCCGCCTCGCCAGCGTCGATGCGGCGGTCCGCACCGCCCAGGCGGCGATGCCCGGCATGCAGGTGCAGTTCGTGGCCTTCCCGGGCAGCGGCTACTCGACCGACCACCACTACGCCGTCTTCCTGCACGGCACGACGCCGCTGACCCAGCACCTGGCCAGGCCCGCCCTGATCGACGCCGAGACCGGCGCCCTGACAGCGGTGCAGGACATGCCCCTGCTGTCCAAGACCCTGTCGCTGTCGCAGCCGCTGCACTTCGGCGACTACGGCGGCCTGCCGCTGAAGGTCCTCTGGGCCATCCTCGACCTCCTCACCATCGTGGTGCTGGGCAGCGGGGTCTATCTCTGGCTGGCGTCCGGGCGGCGCCGGTCGGTGGCCTTCGAGCCCAAGGAGGCGCGGTCTTGAACGGCTTCATGAAGATTTTCGGCTGGCCGATCCTGCTGGCCCTGATCACCCTGGTCGGCCTGCTCGGCGCCCTGGTCGGCGACGGTCCCTGGGACTGGCTGTTCTGGTTCTGCCTGGTCGCGCCGCTGGGTGTTCTGGCCTGGGTGCTGACGCGCCGACGGCTATGACCATGCTCGGCGAACATCGATCTTAGTCGCCGTTCAACCTTTGCCGGGTAAGGGTTCGCGGTCGAGGGGAACACCATGGCCGCCAGCCACATCACTGAACTGCGCATCCTGCGCTGGCGGGACGAGGGACGTCGCGACCGGCTGATCCAGCTCGGCGTCGTCGCCTTTCTGGTCTGGCTGTCAAACCCGTCGGCCTGGACGCTGCCCTGGTTGCTGCTTACCGGCGCCGCGATCTGGATCGACGCGGAGATCGCGGCCCGCCGTCGCCTCGACCTGTCCAATGAGCGGCTCAAGCGGATGGAGGCTGTCGGCCGGGTGGCCGCCGGGACCCTGTTCGGGGCCTGCTCCGTCCTGCTGCTGATGCGCGGTTCGGGCTTCGGCCTCTCGGCCGCGCTCTTCCTGGCCAGCGCCAACACGATCAGCAACGCGGTGATGAACCGCGGCTCGGCGCGGGCGACCACCCTGATGCTGGGACCGTCGGTGCTGATCCTCATGATCCTGCCGTGGATCGCCCTGGCGACCGGCAGCCTGGGCAGTCTCAAGGACGCCCTGCTGATGCTCAGCGGCGGCCTGCTGTTCGCGACCTTCGTCGCCCAGCTGGTCAGCTCGCTCGCCGGCGAGGCTCGCGACTACGAGGCCGCCGTCGACCAGGCCCGGGCGGCGGCGGCGTCCCGCGATGTCTTCCTGGCCAACATGAGCCATGAGATCCGCACCCCCCTGAACGGCGTCGTCGGCGTCGCCCATGCCCTGGAGCAGACGCCGCTCAACCCCAGCCAGCGGGAGATGGTCGGTCTGATCGGCGGCTCGGGCCGGGTGCTGGAGCGGCTGCTGTCGGACGTGCTCGACAGCGCCAAGATCGAGGCCGGCGCCTTCACGCTCGAAAGCCTGGCCTTCGACCTGAGGTCGGAAATCGACGCGGCCGCCCTCCTGATGCGGGATCGGGCCGCCGAGAAGGGGGTCGGCTTCGACCTGGCCGTCTCGCCCTCGGCGGACGGGGTGTTCGTCGGCGATGCTGTGCGCCTGCGCCAGATCGTCGCCAACCTGGCCTCCAACGCGGTCAAGTTCACCGACGCCGGGTCGGTGCGCATCCAGGCCGACGTCATCGACCGGGACAGCGGCCCGCTGCTGATCCTGACCGTCTCCGACGATGGCATCGGCTTCGACGCCGAGGTGGCCGGCCGCCTGTTCCAGCCCTTCACCCAGGCCGACACCAGCATCACCCGCCGCTTCGGCGGCTCGGGCCTTGGCCTCAGCATCTCGCGGGCCCTGGCCGAGACCATGGGCGGGGCGTTGTCGGCGAGCTCGACCCCCGGGGTGGGCAGCACCTTCACCCTGACCGTGCCGTTGGCGCGGGGACAGCTCGAGCCCGCCGCCGAGCGGTCCTTGCCCGTCGAACAACCCGAGCAGGGCCTGCGGGTACTGGTGGCCGAGGATCATCCGACCAACCAGAAGGTCGTCCGCATGTTCCTCGAGCCGCACGGCATCGAGGTGGTGGTCGCCGAGAATGGCCAGATCGCCCTCGACCTGTGGCGGGCCGGCGGCTTCGACGCCGTGCTGATGGACATGCAGATGCCGGTCATGGACGGCGTCGCCGCGGTCGAGCGAATCCGGGCCATCGAGCAGGCCCGGGGACTGGCGCGAACCCCCATCGCCATGCTGACCGCCAACGCCATGGCCGAGCATCGCGCCGCCGCCCTGGCCGCCGGCGCCGATGGCCACATCACCAAGCCGGTGACGCCGGCCAGCCTGCTGGAGGGCCTGATGACGGTGCTCAGCGCCCGTCAGGAAGAGGCCAGGTTAAGCGCCTGAATCTCCGGTCCGGCTGGCCTCCCAGGCCTTCACGGCCGCCTTCTTCGCCACCTTGCGGAACTGCCGGGCCAGGAATCCCCGCGCCTGCTCCGGCTCGAGGCCGGCCAGCCGCGCCAGGACGATGGGGTAGTCCCTGTAGTGGGCCGTGAAATGGAAGGTGGCCGGGTCGGCCTCGATCAGGAACTCGCGCTCGTCGTGATCGACGCAGGAGAGGACGGCGCTGTCGTCGTCCTTGCGCACCCGGGTGAAGAACTTGCCGTCGATCTTGTAGGCGGGCTGGCCGTAGCTGCTGCCGGCCTCGGCGCCGGGGAAGCTGAGGGCGACGGCGTCGAACTCTTCGCGGGTCACGTCGGGTCTCCGTTCACGGGATGCTGGAAACAGAGGCTGTAGCCGTCCGGGTCGCGCAGGTTGAGCTGTCGCATACCGTAGCCGACGGTCCTGGGCGGCTCCTCGGCGATGCCGTGCGCCTGCAGATGGGCATAGATGGCGTCGAGGTCCGTGGCATGGATGAACAGGCCGGTGTCGTCGTGGGCGGCGATGCGGGCGGGATCGGGCGCGGCCGGGCGGTCATGCGCTTCATAGGCGGTGTTGAGCATCAGCCAGGCCTCGCCGTGGCGCAGCAGGCACCAGTCGACCTCGTCGCCCTCGCCGCTGTCCTGGACACGCTCGAAGCCGAGCTTGTCGCGATAGAAGGCCAGGGCCGTCGGCATGTCGAAGACCTGGATCAGTGGACAGAGCGAGCCCAGCGTAAAGGTCATCGGTCGTCTCCCTAGTAGGCCAGCGCGATGCCGTCCTTGCGCATCTCGGTGGCGGCGGCGTAGCGGCCGGGCCAGCGCTGGATGGCCTGATAGCCGCCGAAGCCGCCATCGCTGGCGCCGATCTTCCAGCCGATCTTCTGCAGGCCCTCGCGGGTGACGGCCGGCACGCCGCTCTCCAGCCGCAGGATGCCCTGCACGCCCAGCTGTTCGCCGGTCGGCTCCATGCCGCCCTCGTGGTGCCAGCGCGGCGAGTCGCCGGCGGCGGTGATGTCCAGGTCGAAATCGACCATGTTGGAGATGATCTGCGCCTGGCCCTGCGGCTGCATGTCGCCGCCCATGACCCCGAAGCTCAGCCAGGGCTGGCCGTCCTTGACCGCGAAGCCGGGGATGATGGTCTGGAAGGGCCGCTTGTCGGGCGCATAGACGTTGGGGTGGCCGTCGGTCAGGGCGAACAGCTCGCCCCGGTCCTGGAACATGAAGCCCATGCCGTCCGGCGACAGGCCGGAGCCCATGCCACGGTAGTTGGACTGGATGATCGAGATCATCATCCCGTCCTTGTCGGCGACGGTGAAGTAGGTGGTGTCGCCCTTGCTCGGCGCCTGGCCAGGATAGATGGGGTCGAGGATGCGGTCGGGGCGGATCAGGGCGGCCCGCTGTTTGGCGTAGGCCTTGGAGTTCAGCCACTCGAGCGGGGCCGGCGAGAAGGCCGGGTCGGCGAAGTAGCGGGCGCGGTCCTCATAGGCCAGGCGCTTGGCCTCGACGGCGTGGTGGATGGCGGCGGTGGACTGGAAGCCCATGGCCTTCACATCGAAGTTTTCCAGGATGTTCAGCAGCTGCAGGGTCGAGAGGCCCTGGCTGTTGGGGCTGAGGCCGTAGACATCGACGCCGCGATAGCCGGTGACCAGCGGCGGGGTCCATTCGCTGTGATGGGCGGCCAGATCGGCCTTGGTCATCCAGCCGCCGATGCGCTTGAAATAGGCCTCGATGCGGGACGCGATCTCGCCCTCGTAGAAGGCGCGGGGGCCGCCCCTGGCGATCATCTCGTAAGTATTGGCCAGGGCCGGGTTCCTGAACACCTGACCTTCGACGGGCGTCTTGCCGTCGATGGTCCAGACCTTGAGGAAGTTCTCGACCTCCTCGATCTTCGAGTTCGGATTGGTGAAGCGGCGCTGGCTGGCGGCCAGGTAGAAGGCGACGTTCTGGGTGATCGGCGCGCCTTCGCGGGCGATGGTGATGGCGGGGTCGAACAGGTCCTTCCAGGGCAGCTTGCCATAGCGGCCGTGCAGGTCGCCCCAGGCCGCCACGGCGCCGGGAACGCTGACCGAGACGGCGCCGAACGAGGGAATGGTCCCGGAGGGTCCGGCCCGTTCCCGCACCGTCGCCAGCGACAGCCCCTTGGGCGAGCGGCCCGAGCCGTTGAGGCCGACCACCTTCCTGGTCTTCGGGTCCCAGAGCAGGACGAAGCAGTCGCCGCCGATGCCGCAGGCGATGGGCTCCAGCAGGCCCAGGCAGGCGTTGGCGGCGATGGCCGCATCGACGGCCGAGCCGCCCTTCCTCAGGGTGTCGATGGCCGCCAGGGTCGCCAGCGGATGGGCCGTGGCCGCCGCCCCGTTGACCCCCCAGGCCGTCGAGCGGCTGGCCCAGGTCGCGCCGGCCACCCGGTCGCCTCCGCGCAGGTCCGTGCGGCCGATCTCGGGATTGCCGTCCTTGGGCCGGGGAATCTGCGCCAGTGCCGAGCCGGCGGCGAGACTGGCGGGCAGGGCGGCGAGGAAGGTGCGGCGGCGCATGGGTCACTCCCGAACAACAGGAGGGTGACTATAGGGCGGGTGTTCGGGGATGCGACGCTAAATCCTCCCCCGTTTACGGGGGAGGGGGACCGCGAAGCGGTGGTGGGGGCGAGGGCCGTGCGGAGACGGTGGTGATTTCGAAGAAGGAGAGGGGCCGGTGCACGGCCCTCGCCCCTTCCACCACCGGCTACGCCGGCGGTCCCCCTTCCCCGTGAACGGGGAAGGATGAGGATCTAGCCTTCCGACCAGACCGCCAGTTCGTTGCCGGCCGGGTCGCGGAAGTGGAAGCGGCGGCCGCCGGGGAAGTCGAAGATCGGCAGGGTGATCTCGCCGCCGGCGGCGGTCACCTTCTCGACCATCGCCTCGAGGTCGCCGGCCCAGAGGACGGGCAGGGGCTTTGGCGTCGCGGCGTCGGCATCGAAGCCGCCGTCCAGCCCTTCGTTGAAGGCGGCATAGGACGGGCCGTAGTCGATGAACTGCCAGCCGAAAGCGGCGGCGTAAAAGGTCTTGGTCGCCGGCAGGTCGCCGCCGGGGAGTTCGAGGTAGTCGAGCTTGCCGTCTTCACGCATGGTCGGTTCTCCAGTGTTCCTTATTTGTTCTCATTGGGCGCGCGGAGTCAATACCTCACGGAAACGCCCAGACGCTGGTCCGCTTGACCTCGAAGTCCTCCAGCTCGCGGGTGGTCGGCACCTGGTATTCGGCCAGATGGATCAGACCCTCGCGCGGGAAGTAGGTGCGCATCGGATCGCCGATCAGCACGGTCTTCCCCTCGGCGCGGGCGGCGGTCAGCCAGGCCAGGACGCGGCCAGCCAGAGGCTGTTCGTAGCAGATGTCGCCGGCCAGAATGACCTCCACGTCCGGGACGGGCCCGTCCAGCAGGTCGGCCTCGGTGAAGGCGACCGTCACCCCGTTGGCCTCGGCGTTGAGCGCCACCGCCGGGCCGCAGAAGCCATCGACGTCGCTGCCGATGGCGTCCAGCGCCCCGGCCCGCATGGCGGCGATGGCCACCAGGCCCGAGCCGGTGGCGAAGTCGAGCACGCGTTTGCCGGCCACCACCTCGGGATGGTCGAGGACATAGCGCGCCACCGCCTGGCCGCCGGCCCAGGCGAAGGCCCAGAACGGCGGCGGCAGGCCGATCTCGCTGAGCGCCTCCTCGGTCATCCGCCAGATCGGGGTGACCTCGTCGGCCAGGTGCAGCTGGATCTCCGGGCAGTGCGGCGGCGTCTGCAGACGGGTGTTGCCGAGGATGAAGGCCGCGCGGTCGAGGATCATGGCGGCGACCTTACAGACCGGCGGGGACTCCATAGCATCACAGTCGAGTCAGGCGGTCCGGAACCAGGCCGCGACGCTGAGCCGCTGGCCTGCTTCCAGCGGCGTCACCTCATGAGTGGTCTCGGCGCGGAAGGCGACGGCGTCGCCGGCCGCGCCAGGCGCTTCCTGCTGGCCGGGGTGGAAGAGCAGGGCCCCGCCGGTCCAGTCTTCGGGCGGGCTGAGCAGCAGGCTGAGTGAGACGCGGCGGTGGCGGGTGTCGTCGTGGATCAGCGGCGTGTTGCCGTCCTGGTGGGCGACGAAATAGTCGCCGGGCCCATACCGCAGGATCTGCAGCGGCTCGAGATCGCCCAGCGGGCGGTCGAACAGGGCCTCCAGCCGGGGCCGGACGGCCAGCAGCCGCTCACGCAGCAGCGCCTCGATCGCGGCCGGCGCGGTCAGCCGGGTCGATCGCCGGGCCAGGCCGACGACGGGCCGGTCGGCGAGGCCGGAAACCGTCGAGGCCGCCGCGTCCGCTTCGCTCAGTCCCTGGCGGACGACGGCGAGATCGGCGGGGCCCAGCAGGCCCGGCAGCAGCTGGAAGAGGGTGTCGGTCATGATTGGCCGGCATAGCCGCTTCATGGCAAATTAACCATGCGGGCCGAGAGCATGGCGTATCCATGGAGACGGAACCACCGTTATGACCCTGGCTCAGCCCGTTCCGGCCGAGACGAGCGCGGTCGATGACTTCGTCCGCGACGGCGTTCACCTGTTCGGCGAGGTGCTCGACCCCGCCGCCTGCGCCGCCCTGCTGGCTGAGCTGAAGGCTGGCCGCGACTGGGGCGAGGGCCTGTTCCTGAGCGAGGCGGAGTTCGACGCCGACCCGCAGTACCGGGGGGTGAATCCCCGGCCGGGGCGCAACCTGCTGGAGGGTTATGAGGCGCGGCTGAAGCTGGTGGAGGCCAACCCCGCCATCGTCGCCGGCCTGACCGCCCTGCTCGGCGAGGGCTATGGGCTGATGGACCGCAAGGTGGTCTGCGGCGTGCCGGCCAGCGCCATCCCGCCCTGGCTGAAGCGGCGGATCGCCGGCAATCCGGTCAATAATCTGGGGGCCTTCGTGAAGCCCCAATATCGGGATGTCACCTACTTCTACGGCATCGACTTTCATCAGGACCTGATCGACTTCAAGGGCCGCGAGGCCGACTTCCTGACCCTCTATGTCTACCTGGCGCCGGTGACCAAGGCCGACGCGCCGCTGTTCCTGCTGGAGGGCAGCCATCGGCTGGGGGCCTCGGTGTTTCCGCATGATCTGGTCCAGCAGGGCCAGACCTGGCGCTATCGCAGCGAGGGGCGCGAGGCGATGACCAGCCAGCGGGTGCTGACCGGCGGTGCGGGCTATGCGGCCATGTGGCATGCCTGCACCCTGCACGGCACCCAGCCGGACGAGGCCGATCACGAGCGGATCTCGCTGCGCTACCTGCTGGCCCGGGGGCCGGGGCTGAGGGCCGGGATCGACCTGGTCAACGCCGGGCTTGAGGGGCCGCTGGCCCTGGATGACACGCGCATCGATCTGGATGCCGCCGGGGCGGCGCGGATCAAGGCCAACAGCGTCAACCAGGCCTGATGCAGGCGCTCGTCGTCCATCGCGGCCTGATGCCGGCCAGCCTCATCGCCGAGGCGGTCGATACCCTGCGCGAGATGCTGGCGCCGGAGGGGCCGGGCGAGGCGGACCTCGACGCCCTGGTTGATCGGGTGCGGGCCGAGGACCGGGCGCGGCTCGGCGCCGTCTACGACGCCTTCCGCGAGACCTTGGTCTTCCAGCAGCTGATCGCCGCGCCGGCCCTGGTGGCGGCAGCCCGGGCCATGGTCGGGGCGACACGGGTGCATGCGCCGTTCCAGCATGCGGTGTTCCGCATGGATCTGGCCGGGGAGGCCTGGCGCGGGTTCCAGTGGCATCAGGACGCGCCCTACAATGTGCTGTCCGAGCGCTATGTGACGGCCTGGCTGCCGTTGACCCAGTCGGGCCGGGCCAACGGCTCGATCCAGGCGGCGCCCGCCCTGTCGGACCGGCTGTGGCCGGTGGATATCCGCTACAAGCGCGACGGCGCCGGCAATCGCCTTGGCACCCGCGACGCCTTCATCGCCGAGGCCCTGCAGCCGACCTTCGAGGCGGCGGCAGAGACGCTGGAGCTCAGCCCCGGCGATGTGGCCCTGTTCCACAACCGCCTGGTCCACCGCTCGGGGTTCAACCCCGGGCCGCGCCACCGCTATTCGATCCAGGTCCGCTTCGGCGACCTGATGGCGCCAGAGATGCTGGCCCGGGGCTGGCGCAACCGGCGCGTCGATGGCTTCGAGACCTTCAAGACCCTGCACCCCGACCTGATCGCTTCCGAGGAAACGTAAATGACCGCCGCCCCCAAGATTCCGGCAGACGAGACCCTGCGCTCCCTGCTCAAGGGCCACCTCGACGATCATGACCTGATCGCCAACCTCGGCAGCTTCGCCCGGCGCATGCACTTCATGAAGGCCTTCGCCCACTACGAGGTGTTCAAGCTGATCCAGGACCTGCCCGGCGATATCGTCGAATGCGGCGTCTACAAGGGCAGCTCCCTGCTCAGCTTCGCGCGGTTCCTGGAGACCTTCTGCCCGGGCGACCGCACGCGAAAGGTGCTGGGCTTTGACCACTTCCGGGGCCTGGCCGACCGCACGGACAAGGACGGCCTCGACGACCGGGTCGGCAACACCGCCGAGGGCTGGAACCCCGGCGCCTTCCGCGACACCCTGTTCGCCCTCGTCGACGCCTTCAACGCGGACGCCTTCGTCACCGTGCGGCCGAGGATCGAGCTCGTCGATGGCGATGTCTGCCAGACGGCCGGCCAGTACGTGGCCGAGAATCCGGGCACGCGGATCAGCCTGCTGCACCTCGACATGGATCTCTACGAGCCGACCCTGGCGGCGCTGAAGGCCTTCTGGCCGCGCATCCTGACCGGCGGGGTGGTGCTGTTCGACGAGTTCGCCATCCGCGAATGGCCGGGCGAGACCGAAGCCGTCGAGGAGTTCTTCGACGGCAAGCCGCCGCGCATCGTCAAATTCCCCTGGGCCTCGGCCCCGGGCGGTTATTTCATCAAGGCTTGAGGCTGGCCGCGGCGGGCCGGGTGGTTTATCAGGCCGGTTTTCGGGGGAATCTCAATGACCAACAAGTTTCGCACGGCCGGTCTGGCCGCCAGCACGCTCGCCGTCGTCCTGCTGGGCGGCTGCGCCACCATGAGTCGGGGAACCCGGGTCGAATGGCGGGTCGAGTCCAACCCCGTCGGGGCCAAGGTCGAGACCACCCTCGGCTGGAGCTGCAACACCCCCTGCAGCCGCAAACTGCAGCGCAACGTCGAGTTCGACGTCACCGTCAGCGCGCCAGGCTACAAGTCCAGGACCGTCCACATCGACAAGCGCTTCAACAAGGGCGGGGCGATCACCTTCGCCGGCGGCCCGCTGAGCGCCGGCATCGACTTCAAGAACGGCGCGGCCTTCGATCTGGCGCCCAACCCGCTGATCGTGACGCTGGAGCCCGAAGCGCCGTAGCGCCTAGTCGGCGGCTGGACGTTTGCCGGCCCGCGCCGTCGCCACGAACCCCGCCAGCAGGCCGACGGTGAGGGGCATCAGGGCTTCGGCCAGGCTGGGGCCCAGGACCTTCAGGTCGTTGGTTCCGGTCTCGGCGACCGCCCGCGCGATGTGGCTGGCGTCGTACAGCGTGGCCAGCAGGCCAAAGCCGATCGCCAGCATCGCCATGATGCTCAGAAAGCCGCTGGCCTGGCCCGAGCGATTGGGCAGCAGGGCGGCCAGGCCGAGCACGGCCAGCAGGAGGAAGGTCGCCATCTTGGTGATCAGGTCGGCGTCGTAGAGCAGCGACGGCAGGAACTGAAGGGTCTCGCTGTAGACGGCCAGGCCGACGATCGCGGCGAAAGCGGCCACGGTCGCGGCGCCGAGCGCCAGTGCTAAAGGCTTCATTCGACCAGTCCCCCAATGGAGGTTCGACCATAGCAAGCGCGCCGCGCCTGGCAACCGGCGGTCAGGCCGCCGATCGCTCCGCCTTCGCCGTGGCCGGGCTATAGAGGAACTCCGGGGCGTCGAGGTCGACCTTGGGCAGGGCGTCCTTTTCGGCCCAGTAATCCTGGGTGTGGCGCCATTCCGGCCGGTCGCCGGCCTTGGGCAAGAGGTGCATGCCGCGCATCAGGTAGCCCGGGTTGAAGTTCTCCGGGTCGATCCAGGGCAGCAGCTTCATGCCCTCGTCCTCGGGCCGCAGGATCGGCTCGACCCGGGCGGCGCCCTTCGCCTTCATATGGTTGAGCAGGCGGCAGACGAAGTCGCCGAGCAGGTCGGCCCGCAGGGTCCAGCTGGCGCGGAAATAGCCCATGACCCAGACCATGTTGGGCACGCCGGTGAACATCATGCCGCGGTAGGTGACGGTCTTGGAAAAGTCGACCGGTTCGCCGTCGACCTTGAAGGCGATGTCGCCCATGACGTTGAGGTCGAAGCCGGTGGCGGTGATGACGACGTCGGCCTCCAGCTCCTGGCCGGACTCGAGCAGGATGCCCTTTTCCGTGAAGCGGTCGATGTGGTCGGTGACGACGCTGGCCTGGCCCTTGGTCACGGCCTGGAAGATGTCGCCGTCGGGCACGAAGGCGATGCGCTGGCGCCAGGGGCGGTAGCTGGGGGTGAAGTGCTTCTCCACCGCCTCGGGCGGCAGGAACATCGAGACCCCGGCCAGCAGCTCGGCCTTGACGGTGTCCGGCTCCTCGATAGAGCGGCGGGTGAAGGCGGCCTGGTCGAACAGCACCTTGCGGCGGACCAGTTCGTGAATCCACTCCTCCGGCGCGTCCAGCTCGCGCAGCAGGTTGGCCAGCTCGTTCTCGTTGCGGCCGGGGATGAAGTAGGTCGGCGAGCGCTGCAGCAGGGTGACGTGGGCGCAGTCGTCGGCGATGGCCGGCACCAGGGTGGCGGCGGTGGCGCCGGAGCCGATGACGACGACCTTCTTGCCCTTCAGGTCGATGTCGTCGGTCCAGGTCTGCGGATGGATGATCTGGCCCTTGAAGTCGGCCATGCCCGGCCATTCGGGCGTGTAGCCTTTCGAATGACGGTAGTAGCCCTGGCACATCCACAGGAAGTTGGCGGTGATGCGCACCGGCTCGGCGTTGTCGCCGCGCACGGCCTCGATGGTCCAGAGGTTGTCCTCGCTCGACCATTCGGCCCGCTCGATGCGGTGGTTGTAGCGGATGTGGCGGGCCAGATCGTTTTCGTCGATCACCTCGCCCATGTAGTCGAGGATCTCGCGGGCCGTGGCGATGGGCGGGCCGACCCAGGGCTTGAAGCGATAGCCGAAGGTATAGAGGTCGCTGTCCGAGCGGATGCCCGGATACTTGTGGGTCAGCCAGGTGCCGCCGAAGCTTTCCAGCGTCTCCAGCACCACGAAACTGCGGTCCGGGCACTGTTGCTGCAGATGGTAGGCGGCGCCGACGCCGGAGATGCCGGCCCCGACGACGAGGACGTCGAAATGCTCGGTTTTCTGGGCCACGGCGGGCGCGAAGGCGGTGTCGGTCATGGTCGGCTCCCTGACGCCGCCTCTCGTTGGGACGGCCTTTGTGCGGAATTCTGACGCCGGGCGGGCCGCTTCCCTTTGATCCGGATCAACTCAGGTGAACATTGATCACAAATATTGACCAGCCCCTTTGCAACGTCCCGGCCGGGTTTTTGCGTTAGGCTTCCGCCTGCCCGAACGAACAAGGACCCGTCCATGCGCCTGATCCCCCTCGCCGTCGCCGCCACCGTCGCCCTCGGGGGCCTGACCGTCCTGACCCTGCCGACCCGCGCCTCGGCGGCCAGCTTCGACTGCCGACGGGCGGCGACGGCGACCGAGCGGACAATCTGCGCCAACCTCGGCCTCAACGACCGCGATGTGCGGATGGCCCAACTGTACGACATCGTCCGCCACCTGGTGCCGATGGGAACGCGGGGGGCGATCATGGACCGACAGGCGGTCTGGATCCGCGAGCGCAACCGCTGCGGCGGCAATGTCTCCTGCATCGGCCAGTCCTATGACCGGCGCATCCGGGAACTGAACCGGGTGCTCGAAGAGCGGGTCTATCCGCAGGGGCCGTTCTAGGCGAACAGCCCGAGCACCGCGCCAAGGCCCCAGGCGGCGGTCCCGAGGAGAGCGACCACCAACAGACCGGCCAGCGCGCCCTTCAGTTGCGCCACCAACAACCGGTCGCCCTTGACCGTGCTGCGATGCTGCACCGCCGCGTTCACGGCGAACCAGGCCAGAAGGCTGAGGCCGCCGAGCAGGTAGGGCAGGACCATCATCGCCTTAGAACCCCGCCGGCCGCCAGAGGCCGGCGATCAGTCCAGCCACCAGCACGGCCCCGGCCCAGACGTTCGACTTGAACAGCGCCAGAGCCCCTTGCGGATCGTCGAGCCGCAGGGCGGCGGCCTGTCGTGACAGCATCAGGCCGAAGACGGCCAGCGGCGGCAGCATCAGCGGGCCCAGCCCGCCAAGCCAGCCGGCGGCGAGAACCAGGACGAAGCAGGCGACATAGAAGCCGATGACGCCCCGGGTGGTGTGCTCGCCGAGCGCGCGGGCCGAGGACTTGACGCCGGCCAGGGCGTCGTCCTCGAGGTCCTGGACGGCGTAGATGGTGTCGTAGCCGAGGGTCCAGAAAATCAGGCCGGCATAGAGGATCACTGCCGGCCAGGGGTCGAGCGGGCGGGTTGCCGGCTCGGGGGTCAGGCCGATGAGGCTGAGCAGGGTCGGCCCGCCGAGCGCGGCGGCGAAACCGAGCGGGGCGCCCCAGTTGAAGGTCAGGCCCAGCCAGGCCTGCGGCCACCAGGTGATCCGCTTCATGAAGGGGTAGGCGGCGACCAGGGCCAGGGAGGCGACGCCGAGACCGACGGCCCAGAGGTTCATGGTCAGCAGGATGAGCAGGCTGACGAGGGAACAGCCGATCAGGAAGGCCCAGGCCTGTTTCACCGTGATCTGGCCGGCCGGGATCGGGCGCTGGGCGGTGCGGGCGACCTGGGCGTCGAAGTCGCGGTCGACGATGTCGTTGAAGGCGCAGCCGGCGGCCCGCATCAGGGCGGCGCCGACGAGGAACTGGACCAGCAGCACGACGTCCGGCCAGCGGCCCTGCATCGAGCCGGCGAGGGCGATGCCCATCCAGCCCGGCAGCATGAGCAGCCAGATGCCGGCCGGCCGGTCGAAGCGGCCGAGCTTCAGCCAGGGCTGCAGGGCCGGCGGCGCATGGCGATCGACCCAGTTGGTCGGCAAGGCGTCGGGCAGGATGTGAGTCATGCGAGGGTTATCGCCGGTTCGAAGCCGCAGTCCAACGCCGGGCGGACAATGGCCCGTCTTTCGAAGCGAGATCATTATAGCAGAAATCCTGGTCGGGCGCGGAAATTTTCATGAGGTTTTACAACCCTCTAAGTCCTACCGGGCGACCCTCCGAAACCAGCCGGGCGCCGTCATTCGACCCATTCCGGACCCCCCCGAACCTACCCGAAAACCACCCTCGGAGGCGCGCTGTCGGCGAGATCAGTCGGCGCGGGTCAAATCTTCGGATTCGGCCGGCGAGCCATTTTTTGAATCCAGGGTATGGGATGGCCCCGGTCTTTACCGCGCCAATCCATCCATCAGCACATCGACGAGCCGCCGGGCGCTGTCGGCCCAGTCGGGATCGCCCGCCCCGAAGCTGAAGCCGCTGAGCAGGCGCTTGATATCGGCCGACTGGATGTCTGGGCGGATGTCGCCGGCGGCGCGGGCGGCGCCGACCAGGGCGTCGAGGGCCTCCGTGATCAGTTGGCCGGAGACGGCGTAGAGATCGTCGCGCGGGCCGGCCAGGGCGGCGACGATCAGCTTCTTGGTCGCCATGTAGTCGACCAGCAGGTGCATCCACCGGCGCAGGGCCTCGCCCGGTCGATGGTCGGCCAGCAGGGCGGGGACGGTGGCGGCCAGGGCCTCGACCTCGCGGCGATAGACGGCGCCGACCAGGGCGTCTCGCGTCGGGAAATGGCGGTAGAGGGTGCCGATGCCGACCTCGGCCCGGCGGGCGATCTCGTCGAGGCTGACCTCGGGCCCGGTCTCGCCGAAGCCGGCGCGGGCGGCCTCCAGCAGGCGCTCGCGGTTACGCTGGCTGTCGGCGCGCGGTTTGCGGGCGGATTGAACGGACACGAAAAGCAGGCCTTGATAAACGGAGGATGCCTCCGTATATGAAGCGGAGACTTCCTCCGTTTTAACGGCGCGGCCATCGGTTGGCAATGCGCGGAGGGGTCGGGAGAGCAGACAATGAGCAAGATCTTCGGAGCCACCTCCACCACCGACGACGTGCTGGACGGCGTCGACCTCACCGGCAAGCGCATCCTGGTGACCGGCGTCTCGGCCGGGCTGGGCGTCGAGACCGCCCGCGTTCTGGCCGCCCATGGCGCGACCGTGGTCGGCGCGGCCCGCGACCTGACGAAGGCGGAGGCCGCCACCCAAGTGGTGCGCGACCAGGCCGCGAACGGCGGCTCGCTGGAGCTGATCGAGCTGGACCTGGCCTCGCTGAAGAGCGTGCGGGCCGCCGCCGACAGGCTGGTCGCCGAGGGCAAGCCGTTCGACGTGGTCATCAACAACGCCGGGGTGATGGCCTGTCCCAAAAGCGAGACCGCCGATGGCTTTGAGACCCAGTTCGGCACCAACCATCTGGGCCACTTCGTCTTCACCAACCGGATCGCGTCGCTGCTCAAGCCGGGCTCGCGGGTGGTCAACCTGGCCTCGGCCGGCCACCGGTTCTCGGACGTCAACCTGGACGATCCCAACTTCGAGACCACCGAATACACCGAGTTCGGCGCCTATGGCCGGTCCAAGACGGCCAATGTCCTGTTCGCGGTGGAGTTCGACCGCCGTCACAAGGATCGCGGCGTGCGGGCCATCGCGGTGCACCCGGGCGGCATCCAGACCGAGCTTGGCCGCCACATGACGCCGGAGATCACCCAGGCGATGATCGACAGGATCAACGCCAACCAGCCGGCCGATCGGCCTTTCAGCTGGAAGACCATTCCGCAGGGCGCGGCGACCTCTGTCTGGGCCGCCATCGTCGCCGACGTGAACGAGGTCGGCGGCCTCTATTGCGAGGACTGCCATCTGGCCGAACGGCAGGAGAGCGCCGAGGTCCGCCACGGTGTGCGCGGCTACGCCATCGACCCGGACAATGCCCGGGCGCTGTGGGCCAAGAGCGAAGAGATGGTCGGGGAGACGTTCTAGGCGACGTCTTGAGACCAAACTCTCCCCCCGCGTTAGCGGGGGGAGGACCGCTCTGGAGCCTCCAAGCGACAGAGCAGGAGGGGGGCACGGCCGGTTGGTGATTGTCCTGCCGGCGGTGGGGCCCGCCTCCTGATTTCTCGCTAAGGCTCGAAATCTGTCCTCCTCCCGCTTCGCGGGGGGAGAGTTTGTTGTTGGAATGACGCGTCGGCGGTTTTTCGGGCTGCCACCCTCCCGCCGAACGCCGGTCTCGCCTATGTCGGGCCGCCATGAGTGAGCATTACGAAGACGAGGAGGCCACCCGCACCCGGGTGCTGTCGAACGGCCAGGTGCTGGCCTTCATCGCCCGGCTGTGGCTGCGGCGGCCCCTCCTGCTGAGCGGGGCCGCCGGGCTGATGCTGCTGGCGGTGGTCTTCGACCTGATGCTGCCGACGACCTCGAAGTGGCTGCTGGACGCGGTGGCGGCGCCGGACCGTGACGCCGGCCGGGCCTGGGGGGCCTGGGGCTGGTTCGTCGGGGTCTATGTGGCCTTCCTGGTGACCCGCAACATCGCCTTCCGCCTGTGGAACCCGCTGGCCGCCCGCAACATGCGCGACATGACCGACGAGGCCTTCCGCCGCGTGCAGGGCTTTTCCGCCGACTGGCATGCGGACAGCTTCGCCGGCTCGACGGTGCGCAAGATCAGCCGGGCGATGTGGGGATACGACAGCGTATCCGACGCCCTGGTGCTGTGGATTGGCCCGGCGCTGATCGTGCTGGTCGGGCTGTGCGTGCAGATGGCGCTGCGCTGGCCGCTGGTCGGGCTGCTGTCGTTCGTGGTGGTCTGCGGCTACCTGTGGGCCAACCTGTGGCTGGTGAAGGTCTATGTGCGGCCGGCCAACCTGAAGTCCAACGCCCTGGACAGCCGCATCGGCGGGGCGCTGGCCGACGCCATCACCTCCAATCCGACCGTCAAGTCGTTCGGCGCCGAGGCGCGCGAGGAGGCGCGGTTCGCCGAGGTGACCGACAGCTGGCGCCGGGCGGTGATGATCACCTGGAACCGGTTCATGGACGTCTGGATCTTCCAGAACATCCTCTCGGTGGCGTTGCAGGCCGGCACGACCGGCATCCTGTTGAACCTGTGGATGCAGGGCAGGGCGACGCCGGGCGACATCGCCTTCGCCATCACCGCCTTCATGCTGATGAGCGGCTATCTGCGGAATCTCGGCGAGAACGTGCGGATGCTGCAGAAGGGCATCGACGACGCCGAGGACGTCGCCTCCTACGAGCGCACCACGCCGCAGGTCGCCGACCGCGAGGGGGCCCCGGCGCTGAGCGCCGTGCGCGGCGAGATCGTCTTCGACGACGTGACCTTCCGCTACAAGAGCGCCGAGACGCCGCTGTACGACCACTTCAGCCTGACCATCCGGCCGGGCGAGCGGGTGGCGCTGGTCGGGGCGACGGGGGCCGGCAAGTCGACCTTCGTCAAGCTGGTGCAGCGGCTGTACGACCTGAACGGCGGGGCGATCCGCATCGACGGCCAGGACGTGGCGGCGGTGACGCAGGGCTCCCTGCGGCGGTCGATCGCCGTAGTGCCGCAGGACCCGGCCCTGTTCCACCGGACCATTGCCGAGAACATCGCCTATGCCTCGCCGGGCGCGACCCTGGACGAGGTGCGCGAGGCGGCAAGACGGGCGCGGGCGGATGGCTTCATTGCCGATCTGCCGAAGGGCTATGACACCCTGGTCGGCGAGCGGGGCGTCAAGCTGTCCGGCGGTGAACGCCAGCGGGTGGCGATCGCCCGGGCCTTCCTGGCCGATGCGCCGATCCTGGTGTTCGACGAGGCGACCTCGAGCCTGGACGTGGAGACCGAGCGGGAGGTGCAGGCGGCGATGGAGGACCTGATGGCCGGGCGGACGACGATCGTGATCGCGCACCGGCTGTCGACGATCCGCGGAGCGGACAGGATCCTGGTGTTCGAGAACGGACGCGTTGTCGAGGAAGGCACGCATGGGTCGCTGAAGGCGCAGCAGGGGACGTATGCGCGGCTGGCGGCGTTGGCCGAGGGGACGGCGTAGGGGTTCGGGCTGGTCTCCGTCCCTCCCCGAATTGGGGAGGGCAGGCGCGCGTTGCGCGCCGGGTGGGGAAGTGGGTCACCGGCCAGGCCGGAGAGGCTTCTCAGCACGAACTCACGAAGGTCTCGAACCGAATTCCCCACCCGACGCGCGTTGCCGCGCGTCTGCCCTCCCCAATTCGGGGAGGGAGGTTACAGCGCTTTCTGCAGCGCTTCCGCCAGGTCGCCCTTGCCGACCACGACGACCCGCTCCAGCCCCAGCCATCCGGCCATCAGCTTCAGCTCCGTCGCCAGCGCCGACGCCGTTTCGCCCGTCGCGTCGCTTTCCCGCCAGGCGGCCTGGACCAGCAACCTCCCGGCCTTGCGGTCGCTCTTCAGGTCCACCCGGGCGGTGATCGCCTCGCCCTCCAGGAACGGCAGGACGTAGTAGCCGTGCTCGCGCTTGTGGGCCGGGGTGTAGATCTCCAGCCGGATGCGGACGCCGAAGATCCGTTCGGTGCGCTCGCGGAACCAGATCAGGTTGTCGAAGGGCGAGAGCAGGGCGCGGGCGTGGATACGGCGCGGTATCTTCGCGGCCGGCCACAGATACGCCGGCTTGCCCCAGCCCTTGACCGTCACCGGGGTCAGTTCGCCGGCCTCGACCAGTTCGGCGATGCGGGCCCTGGTGTCGGCGACGCCCAGCCGGAAATAGTCGCGCAGGTCGGTCTCGGTGGCGATCCCCATGGCCCGGGCGCTGATGCGGACCAGCTCGCGTTGGGCGTCGGCTTCGGTCGGGGTGGAGGTGTTGATGACGGCCCCGGGCAGGACCCGTTCGGTCAGGTCGTAGACCCGTTCGAAACTGCGCCGCGTCTTGGTGGTGATCTGGCCGGTCCAGAACAGCCACTCCAGGGCCCGCTTGCCCTCCGACCAGGACCACCAGCCCGGCGCGCCGCGCGGGCCGGTGGCGAAGTCGCCGCCGGTGACCGGGCCGCGCCGTTCGATCTCATCGCGGATGCCGTCGATGTAGTCACGGCGTTCGCGGGCGAAACGGGCGATGCCCTTCCAGATGCCGTCGCCGGCTTCGGCCCGGGCCATGCGCCAGCGCAGCAGCGGCTGGTTGGCGACCGGCATCAGCGAGGCTTCATGGCCCCAGTATTCGAACAGGCTGGGCTTCTTGCCCCAGGCCTCGGTCTCCAGGGTGTCGCGGGCGTAGTCGCCGAGGCGGGAGAACTTGGGGAGGTAGTGGGTGCGGGTGACGACGTTGACGCTGTCGATCTGGACGACGCCGAGCCGTTCGACGGTCTTGCGGAAGTGGCGGGCCGAGGGGGCGGCCGGGCGGGGCTCGGCGAAGCCCTGGGCGGCCAGGGCGATTCGCCGGGCCTGGGCGGCGGTGAGGGTGACGGGCGCCATCATCCTCACCCGTAGCGAAGCGTACGGGGGAGGGGGACCGCCCGCGCAGCGGGTGGTGGAGGGGGCGAGGGCCGTGCGCCGATGTTCATGGAATGTTTCGTGACATGATTCTTGGCCGGCGTCAGAGGTCCGCGCACGGCCCTCGCCCCCTCCACCACGCTTCGCGCGGTCCCCCTCCCCCGTGAACGGGGGAGGATGAGCTAGCTGTGATCCAGCACCGGCTTCGGCTGGTAAGGCTTCTCCAGCGCCTTGACCTCGTCATCCGTCAATTCGAGGTCGAGCGCCGCCAGGGCTTCCGACAGGTGGTGCAGCTTGCTGGCGCCAACGATCGGCGCGGTAATGGCGTCGTTGCGCAAGACCCAGGCCAGGGCGACCTGGGTGTTGGAGACGCCGCGGGCTTTTGCGATCGCCTCGACCGCATCGACGACGGCGTGGTCGGCGTCGCGGTAGTAGAGGCGGGGGCTGAATTCGTCGGTGCGGGCCCGCTCGGTATTGCCCTCGCCCGGCTTGGCGCGGCCGCCGGCCAGGAAGCCGCGGGCCAGCGGCGACCAGGGGATGACCCCGACGCCGGCGTCCTTGCACAGCGGCAGCATCTCGCGCTCTTCCTCGCGGTAGACCAGGTTGTACTGCGGCTGCATGGAGACGAACTTCGTCCAGCCGTGCTGTTCGGACGTGGCCAGCATCTTTGCGAATTGCCAGGCGAACATCGAGCTGGCCCCAATGTAGCGGGCCTTGCCGGCCTTCACGACGTCATGCAGCGCCTCCAGCGTCTCCTCGATGGGGGTGGCCGGATCGAAGCGGTGGATCTGGTAGAGGTCGATGTAGTCGGTGCCGAGGTTCTTCAGGGAGCGGTCGACCGCCTCCATGATGTGCTTGCGCGACAGGCCGCCGGCGTTGGGGCCGGGGCCGTGCGGGAAGAAGACCTTGGTGGCGATGACGGTGTCACTGCGGCGGGAGAACTCGCGCAGCCATTTGCCGGTGACCTGCTCGCTGACCCCGTTCGAGTACATGTCGGCGGTGTCGAAGAAGTTGATGCCGCCCTCGATGGCGGCCTTGAAGAAGGGCTCGGCGGCGGCCTCGTCCAGCACCCATGGACGCCAGGCGGGCGATCCGTACGTCATACAGCCGAGACAAAGGCGTGAGACCTTCAGGCCGGTGTTGCCGAGGCGGACGTAATCCATGGCGTTGTCTCCTGTGCTGCACCTAGGTGGAGGCCCGCGATGAGTTTGGCAACGGACAGCATGGCGCTGGCGGGACGCGACCTGGAAAACGATATCCAGGCCTTCCACCTCGTCCGTTACGCCTCGTCGGTCGATGGCTTCCTGGCGACGGCGAAGAACAGCGGCACCCATTGGCTGAGGTTCATGGCCAGCCACGCCATCGCCCACCGGCTGTGCCTGCCCTCGCCGGAGACCTCAAGCGGGCCGGGCAGCGACGATTTCATCGGCCATCCCAAGCATGCGCGCGTGCACCCGACGGCGCCGCGCATCGGCAGCTCGCACAACATTCCCTCGCGGCTGATCACCGTGGCGGCGGAGGTCGGGATGCTGGACCTGCCGCCGACCGTGGTGCTGGTCCGCGACCCGCGCGAGGCCTTGGCCAGCTATTATGTGAAATGGGCGGAGACCTACGAACTGGGCACGTTCTCGGAGTTCCTGCGGCGGCCGGCGCCGGGGAAGAAGAAGATCGATGACGTCTGGTGGTTCGTGCGGTTCTTCAATCGCTGGGGCGCCCTGGCGGCGGCGCTGCCGGACCGGGTGCTGGTGCTGAAGCACGAGGAGCTCAAGGCCGATCCCGGCGCCGGGGTGCGGCGGTTCTGGGCCCACTTCGGCGTCCGGCTGGACAGCGACGACGTGGCGGCGGCGGTGGCGGTGTCGAGCAAGGCGGCGGTGGCGGCCAGGCTGGACCCGGCCTACGGCGAGGCCATCGTGCCCAGCGAGGCGAAGCGGGCGGTCGTCTGGAGCGACGAGGACCGGGCCTGGCTGTCAGCGCTGCTGCGCGGCCATCTGCGGCACGACTTCGGGTATCTGGGCCACTAGGGCATGTCATCCTTCGGCCGGGCGCAGCCCGGTCCGGAGGACCCACGGCAAGGGCGGAACCGGCTGGAGTCCGCAAGGGCGGCATCGAAGGCTGCGCATCTTTCCAAACGCCAGCAGCCCGGCGGACGGGTGGGTCCTCCGGATTGGCTTCGCCAACCGAAGGATGACATCCGGGTGGATGGTTAGCGCTCCAGCCGCCCATCGGTGAGCGCCGACGCCTCGAACGGGAACAGCACCGTCGGGTCGGGTTTGGCCACCCCCTTGCGCAGCCGGGCCGGGGCGACGGCGTGCAGCAGGTGGCGCATCACCGCGATGCGGGCGGCCTTCTTGTGGTCGGCGCGGACACAGGTCCAGGGCGCGGCCTCGGTATGGGTGCGGATCAGCATCAGGTCGCGGGCCCCCGAATAGTCGTCCCAGCGCTTCTGGGCCTCGGCGTCGAGGGGACTGGTCTTCAGGGCCTTGAGCGGGTCGAGGTGGCGGTTCTTCAGCCGCTTGGCCTGCTCGTCCTTGCTGATGTCGAGCCAGAGCTTGATGATCTTGATGCCCTCGCGGACCAGCAGCTGTTCGAAATCGGGCGCGGCGACGAGGAAGGCCTCGTGCTGTTCCGCCGTGCAGAAGCCCATCACCGGCTCCACCCCGCCGCGATTGTACCAGGAGCGGTTGAAGATCACGCAGTCCCCGGCCGCCGGCAGATGCGAGGCGAAGCGCTGGAAGTACCACTGGGACTGCTCCCGGTCGGAGGGCTTGGGCAGGGCGACGACCGGCGTGGTGCGGGGCGGCAGGTGCGCGACGATGCGGCGGATCGTGCCGTCCTTGCCGGCCGCGTCGCGGCCCTCGAAAATGACCAGCACCTTCTCGCTCTGGTCCATCGACCATTTTCGCCAGCTGACGATGGCGGTCTGCAAGGCGATGAGTTCGGCGTCGTAGGCTTCGGAATCTTTTCCCATCGGCCACGCTAAACACGGGCGGCCTTGTCGCGCTAGAAGGCGTGCATGATCCGTCTCTTCGTAAACGACGAGCTGAAGGCCGGAGCGCCCATCGCGCCGGGCATGGAAGCCTCCCGCTATCTGATCGCCGTCATGCGTCTGGCCATCGGCTCGGAAGTGCTGCTGTTCAACGGCCGCGACGGCGAATGGCGGGCCACCGTCGTCGATCCGGACAAGCGGCGGTGCCGGCTGACGGTCGGCTCGCGGGTGCGGGCCCAGGAGACGGGCCCGGACCTGACGCTGGTCATGGCCCTGGTCAAGCGCGGGCGGCTGGAGACGATCATCGAGAAGGCGGCCGAGCTGGGCGCGGCCCGGGTGCAGCTGGTGCTGACCCGGCGGACCAACGCCGACAAGGCCAATGTCGAGCGGCTGCAGGCCATTGCCATCGAGGCGGCGGAGCAGACCGGGCGGCTGGACGTGCCGGAGATTTTGCCCCCGGTAAAATTGTCGAAGCTGATCGAGGCCTGGGATTCTACCCGGAGGCTGATGTTCTGCGACGAGACCGGCGGGGCGCCCGTGCTGCAGGCGCTGAGCGGGGCGGAAGGCGGACCATGGGCCATCCTGATCGGGCCGGAGGGCGGTTTCGATCCGGAGGAGGCCGAGCGGCTGCGGGCCATGGATTGCGCAAGCGTGGTGTCGCTCGGCCCACGCATCCTGCGAGCCGACACGGCGGCGATCAGCGCCATGACTCTGTGGCAGGCGTCGGTGGGCGACTGGCGCGGTTAGCTGTCACACGGCCTTGCGAAGGACGTGATTGTCTCCCACCTGCTGAACAGCGTAAAGATCGCCGCCGGTTGGGGAAGGGCCTCCCCCGCCTATCGGAAGTAACAGCCTGGGGAGGCATGCCATGGCGGATACCGGGACGGACGACCGTCCGCTGACGCTCGACCAGCTGACCGCCTATTTCGCCGACGGCTGCAAGCCGAAGAGCGCCTGGCGAGTCGGGGCCGAGCACGAGAAGTTCGGCTTCAACCTCGCCGACCATTCGACCGTGCCCTACTACGGCGAGCGCGGCATCGAGGCCCTGCTCAAGGGCCTGATGCGATTCGGCTGGACCCCGGTGCTGGAAGACCGGGCCGATGGCGGCCAGACCATCATCGGGCTGGAGCGCAATGGCGCCAACGTCAGCCTGGAGCCGGGCGGGCAGTTCGAGCTTTCCGGCGCGCCGCTGAAGACCATGCACGACATCTGTTCGGAGACCGGCCAGCACCTGGACGAGGTGAAGACCGTCGCCGACGAACTGGGCCTGGGGTTCCTGGGGCTCGGCTTCCACCCGACCATCCGCCGCGACCAGGCGGAGATCATGCCCAAGGGCCGCTATGTGATCATGCGGCGCTACATGCCGCTGGTCGGCAACCTCGGCCTCGACATGATGCTGCGCACCTGCACGGTGCAGGCCAATCTCGACTTTTCCAGCGAAGCCGACATGGTGGCCAAGTTCCGCACCAGCCTGGCGCTGCAGCCGATCGCGACGGCGCTGTTCGCCAACAGCCCCTTCACGGAAGGGCGGCCGAACGGCTTCCTGTCGGCGCGGGCCAACGTCTGGACCGACACCGATCCGGACCGCACCGGCCTGCTGAACTTTGTTTTCGAGGATGGCTTCGGCTTCGAGACCTACGCCCGCTATGCGCTGAAGGTCCCGATGTACTTCGCCAAGCGCAAGGGCCTGTACATCGACCTGGCCGGGCAGTCGTTCGAACAGTTCATCGACGGCAAGCTTCCCGACATGCCGGGCCAGCGGGCGACGATGAAGGACTGGGCCGACCACACCACCACCATCTTCCCGGAGGTGCGGCTGAAGTCCTATCTGGAGATGCGCGGCGCCGATGCCGGGCCCTGGAGCCGGCTCTGCGCTCTGCCGGCCCTGTGGACGGGCATCTTCTACGATGAGGCGGCGCTGGCCGCGGCCTGGGACCTCTGCAAGGACTGGACGCCGGAGGACCGCGAGGGCCTGCGCCGCGACGTGCCGCGCCTGGGGCTGAAGGCGCAGGTCGCCGGGCGTTCGGCGCGCGACGTGGCCGTCGACATGGTCGCCATCGCCCGCCAGGGCCTGAAGAACCGGGCCGAGCTGGACGGAAGTTTCATCGACGAGACCACCTACCTGGGCGAACTCGAGGAGATCGCCGACAGCGGCATGACCCCCGCCGACCGGCTGCTGGAGAAATTCCACGGCGAGTGGAAGGGCGACATTGGCCGGGTGTTCACGGACTGCGCCTACTGAAAATCCTCCTTCGGCGCGAAGCGACGGGGGAGGGGGACCGCCCGCGCAGCGGGTGGTGGAGGGGGCAGCGCCGGCGGACGGCGTTGACCCTGAACGCGGCTGTCTCGTCCGCGCCAGAACGCTTTTGATCCTGCCAGGCCGGCGCTGCCCCCTCCACCACCGCCGCTGAGTCGCGGCGGCGGTCCCCCTCCCCCGTCAGGCCTTCGGCCTGCCGAAGGAGGATTTAGCTCAGCGGATCGATGTCGGCGTACGGCGGATCGTGCGGCGGGACTTTCAGCTCGGGCTCGGCGCCGGCCGGGCTCCGCTCGATCTCCACATGCTGCGGATAGAAGGCGATGTGATCCTTGATCACCCCGGCCCCGTCGATCGGGTCCTCGTAGCTCCAGGCGGCGTTCTCGATGACCTTGGCGTCGCGATAGATGGTGAAATAGCTGGCCGCGCCCTTGTGCGGGCAGCGGGTCGAATGGTCGGTCCTGCGCAGGGCCAGCATCTCGACATCCTCGCGAGGGAAATAGACGACCGGGGCGTAGGACCCCTCGTTCAGCACCAGGGCATGGGCGGAATCGGCGATCTCATGGCCCTCGAACAGGGCGCGAACGCGCCCCGGGGCGGCGGTGAATTTCAGATAGGGCTCGGTCATCGGGACGGCTCCTTGTGCGTGCAGTCTGGCTAACGCTCCAGATGGGGCGCGGGCTCCGCCGACGCCAGCCGGAGAACGCCGTACGGTAAACCGTTGCTTGTGAAACGATCCGCCGCGTGATTTTCTCCCGGCAAATAGGGGAGGTTGGGGTGGAATCCGTTTCCGCGCCCTGCCGCTAAGTTCAAACAGGGTCTTATCGTATGAATATTGTCATCGTGCTGGGGATCCTCGTGACCCTGGCGACCGGTATTCCGGTCTTCATGCAGATGCGAAAGCATCCGCCGGGCCTGAAGATCCTGTTCTTCGCCGAGATGTGGGAGCGGTTCTCCTACTACGGGATGCGCGGCATCCTGATCTTCTACCTCACCCAGCACTTCCTGTTCGACGACAAGTACGCCGGCGGCCTCTATGGCTCCTACACCAGCCTGGTCTACCTGCTGCCGCTGATCGGCGGCATCCTCGCCGACCGCTTCATCGGCACCCGCAAGGCCATCGCCTTCGGGGCGCTGCTGCTGGTCGCCGGGCACGGCCTGATGGCTGTCGAAGGCAAGCCGGCGACGCAGAACCTCATCTACGAAGGCTCCAAGTACGAGTTCGTGGTCGAGGGCCGCGGCGACGCGCGCGACGTCCGCATCAAGGTCGGCGACGCCACCTACGCCTTCAAGCCGTCCGAAACCGGCGGCCTGGCCATCGAGGGCCTGCCGGCCAACGCGCCGCTCCCGGCCGTGCTGGACAAGGGCAGCTTCACGCAGGAAGTGGTCAAGAGCGACTCCACCTACGTCAACATCTTCTTCCTGGCCCTGTCGCTGATCATCATGGGGGTCGGCTTCCTGAAGCCGAACATCTCGACCATCGTCGGCCAGCTGTACCCGCAGGGAGACCCGCGTCGCGACCCGGGCTTTACGCTGTACTACTACGGCATCAACCTCGGCGCCTTCTGGGCCTCGGTGCTGTGCGGCTACCTCGGCCAGACCTATGGCTGGGGCTGGGGCTTCGGCCTGGCCGGCATCGGCATGCTGGCCGGCTACATCGCCTTCGTGCTCGGCAAACCCCTGCTGGAGGGCAAGGGCGAACCGCCGAACCCGGAAGCGCTGAAGAAGTCCATCGCCGGTCCGCTGAACCTCGAAGGCCTGATCTACCTGGGCGGTATCCTGGGCGTCGGCGTGGTCTGGTTCATGGTCCAGCGCAACGCCGTCGTCGGCTGGGTGCTGGGCATCAGCACCCTGCTGTCGCTGGCCTACATCGTCTTCTTCATGATCGCCCAGTGCAACAAGGTGCAGCGCGAGCGGATGATGCTGGCCATGGTGCTGATCTTCGGCGCCGTCGTCTTCTTCACCCTCTTCGAACAGGCCGGCACCTCGCTGAACCTCTTCGCCGACCGCAACGTCGACCTGTCGCTGATCAGCCAGCCGTTCACCCTGGACCTGTTCGGTCAGAGCTTCTTCTTCGGCACCCGTGAGCAGGTCATGGCGCCGGGGGTTCCGGACACCGTCCGCTGGATCGACATGGGCATCACCGCCGCCCAGACGCAGTCGTTCAACGCCGGCTTCATCCTCATCTTCGCGCCGATCTTCGCCGGGATGTGGCTGTGGCTCGGCCGCCACGGCAAGGATCCCAACCCGGTCATGAAGTTCGGCCTCGGCCTGCTGCAGGTGGGTCTCGGTTTCCTGGTCGTGGTCTGGGCCGGCGGCATGGCCGACACGGCCTTCCGCATGCCGTTGATCATGCTCGGCCTGCTCTACCTGCTGCACACCACCGGCGAGCTCTTCCTGTCGCCGGTCGGCCTGTCGGAGATCACCAAGCTGTCGGTGGCCAAGGTCGTCAGCTTCATGATGGCCGTCTGGTTCCTGTCCAGCTCGATCGCCCAGTTCGTCGGCGGCTGGATCGCCGGTCTGGCCGGCACCGAGACGGTCGGCGGCCAGGTCCTCGACCCGGGCGCGGCCCTGGCCACCTCGCTCAGCGTGTTCGGCAAGCTGGGCTGGGTCGGCGTCGGCGTCGGAGTGTTCTTCGTGCTGATCAGCTTCGTGATCAAGCACTGGGCCCATGGCGTGAACGACGCGGATAGCCATGAGAAGGACCCCCGCGAAGGGCCGGCCACCGAGCAGGCATAGCGAGGGGCAACCCAACAGGACGAAGGCCCCGGAGCAATCCGGGGCCTTTTTCTTGTGGCTTGAAGGAAAGAGGGAGCGGCGCTGTGTCCAGCGGGACTGGGTTGGCCTGGCGGGGGACTACCGCTCATGGGGCCAACCCGAAGGACACAGCGCCGCTCCCCTAGTCGCCAGGGCGTCGCGGGGCATGGCGACGCCGGGGCGGAGTTGGCGGGCTAGAAGGTCTTTCGGATGCGCATGTAGAAGAAGGACGGGTAGTCGAGTGGGCGAACCTCCCGGAAGTTGATGCTGCCGGTGTCGCGCGGGGCGTCGTACAGCTGGCGGCTGAAGGTCAGGTCGCGGCCCAGCAGGTTGTGGGCTTCGAAGCGGATGGCCAGGTCGGGGTAGGGCTTGTACTCGGCGTACAGGGTCACCCAGGTCTCGAGCTCCAGCTGGTCGGTGCGGTCGAAGCGGTAGTAGCGCTCCTCGAAGTTGCCGAAGACGTCGATGCCCCACTGGGTCTTGTATTTGGCCAGGTCCTGCGAGAAGCGGACTTCCCATTCGAAGGGCGACTGGCCGCTGATGCGGCGGGTCTCGCCGGTGGTCGGGTCGGTGACCTCCGACTGGCTCCATTCCAGATTCGACCGCAGGAGGCCGCCGGGGATGCCCAGCTTGCCCAGGGGCAGGGTCAGGGCGATCTCCAGCTCGTCGTTCTTGCCGTCGCCGATGTTGCCGGGGGCGTCGAAGTTGCAGGAAAGATCGCTGGTGTCGGGAATGCCGGCGACCAGCGGGCACTGGCTGACGTCGGTGACGCGGATGCGGTCGGTGGCGTCGGTGATTTCCTCATGGGTGAGCTTCACCGTGACGGCGCCGTCCTTCCAGAACTTGCGCTCGTAGGCGACCTCGAACACCGTCGTCTTGCTGGGCTCCAGGTCGGCGCCGCCGGCGGTGACCGTGCCGCCGGTCGACAGCGAGATCGAGCTGGCGAAGTCCCGGAAGTTCAGCTGGCCGACCTCCCGCTCGATGCGCACCCGCACCTGGTCGACCTCGGTCGGCGACCAGGTCGCGATCATCCGGGGCTTGTAGTAGGTGAACTCCTTGGAGAGGGTGGTCGCCCCCGACTGGCTGATCGTCGAGGCCTCGACCTTCAGGCCGCCCTCGATGGCCAGCTTGGGATTGAGACGCCAGTTGGCGGTCAGGAAGGCCTCGCCGCGCTCCTCCTCGACCCGCACATTGGCCTGCGGCAGGACGACGGGCACGCCGTTCTCGGCATAGGCGGTGGAGGCGTCGAGGAAGTTGAAGGCCCCCTCGGCCCCGCCCTCGACGATGAGGTTCGGCGAGAAGGTGTAGCGCAGCGTGCCGCGGGCGATGCTCTCGCCGCGCTCGGCGTTCTCGGTGAACAGTCCGGTGTCGGTCCCGTCATCGAACCGCGAGGAGTATTCGACCTCGCTGCCCGTCTGCAGGGCGGTGACCTCGACCTTGGCCTTGCCGAACTCGCGCTCCCAGCTGCCGCCGAACTCGGCATCCACCTGGTCTTCACGGTCCTTGACCACGAACAGGCGGCTGGTGCGCGGGTTGTCGAAGGCGTTCAGCGACCACTCGTAGAGGTCGGGATGGTAGCGGGCGTTGACCGCCACCCGGCCGCCGAACAGCGGGCTCTTCCAGCCGACCTTCAGGTCATAGCCATGGCCGGTGCCGGTCTCGTCCCAGGCGGTGCGGGTGACCGCGCCCGTCGAATCGACCGCCCGCTGGACGCCCTCGCCGGCCCCGTCATTGACGCCGACATAGAACAGGTTGGACCAGTTGAACGTGCCCGGCCCGACCGGGGCGCTGCCCTCGAAGCGCATGGCCGGCTGGGTCCGCCCGTCCTGGTGGATGGCGTTGGCCACGGCCAGCAGCCAGCTGCCGCCGCGGTCCTTCTTCAGGATGACGTTGGCGATGACGGTCTTGCCCTGCATGTCGATGCCGGGGGCGCCGCCGCGAATGATGTCGATGCGCTCGACGTCCTTGGCCTGGATGCGGCGCAGGGCGTCCTCGAGGCCTTCCGACTTGGAGGCGTTGCGCTGGCCGTCGATCAGCACATTGCCGGCCGCGCCGCCATAACCGCGAACGCTGTCGCCGTCGTCGAAGGCGAAGCCCGGGATGCGGGCGATCATGTCCATGGCCGAGTTCGGCGAGGCCTCGGCAAAGAAGCTGGCCGGATAGGGGGTGACGCCCTGGTTGGCGACGGGGGCAGCGGCCTGGGTCGCGATCGGCGCGGCTTCCTGGGCGAGCACGATGGCCGGCGCCGGGGCGGCCGTGGCGATAACGTCAGGCGATGCGGCCGCCAGCAAGGCGATAAACGGGCTCATACAGGTCTCCCCCTTCAGAGCCCCCCGGCCCGTCAGGTAGCGGCAACCTGCCCGCGCCCCGGATCGGGGACACGTTACAAGCCTGAAATGTAGATTAAATCTGTGAAATGTTGCCGGTGATCAGGTGGAAAACGATGGCGCGACCTCCCTCCCCGAATGGGGAGGGCAGGCCGAGGGCCGGGTGGGGCAGTGGGTAACCGGCCCCACCGGTAAGGCTTCTCAGCGCTTGGTCTTCAAAGTCTCGAACCGACTTCCCCACCCGACGCGCGTAACCGCGCGTCTGCCCTCCCCAAATCGGGGAGGGAAGTTAGACCGCCGTCCCGCCGACCGTCAGGCCCGTGATCTTCAGGCTCGGTTGCCCCACGCCCACCGGCACGCCCTGGCCTCCCTTGCCGCAGACGCCGATGCCCGGGTCGAGCGCGAAGTCGTTGCCGATCATCGTCACCCGGGTCAGGGCGCTGGGGCCGTCGCCGATCAGGGTGGCGCCCTTGACCGGGTGGGTGATCCTGCCGTCCTCGATGAGGTAGGCCTCGGTGCACTGGAAGACGAACTTGCCGTTGGTGATGTCCACCTGGCCTCCGCCGAGGCTGGCGCAGTAGAGGCCGCGCCTGGTCGAGGCGATCATCTCGTCCAGCGTATGATGGCCGCCCAGCATGACGGTGTTGGTCATCCGGGGCATGGGCATGTGGGCGTAGGACTGGCGACGGGCGTTGCCGGTGGGGGTCAGGTCCATCAGCCGCGCCGACTGCCGGTCGTGCATGTAGCCGGTGAGGATGCCGTCCTCGATCAGCACGGTGCGTTCGGTCGGGGTGCCCTCGTCATCGACGGTCAGGCTGCCCCGGCGACCCGGCAGGGTGCCGTCATCGACGACGGTGACGCCGGGCGCCGCGACGCGTTCGCCGACGCGGCCAGAGAAGGCGCTGATGCCCTTGCGGTTGAAGTCGCCTTCCAGGCCGTGGCCGACAGCCTCGTGCAGCAGCACGCCGTTCCACCCCGGTCCGATGACCACGTCCATCTCGCCGGCCGGACAGTCGATGGCTTCCAGGTTGACCAGGGCCTGGCGCAGGGCCTCGTCGACCTGGCCCTGCCAGCTCTCGGGCGTGATCCAGGTCTCGAAGCCGGCGCGGCCGCCGGCGCCGGAGGTGCCGGTCTCGCGGCGGCCGTCCTTCTCGACGACGACCTGGACGTTGACGCGGCTCAGCGGCCGCACGTCGCGCACCAGCCGGCCGTCGGCCCGCAGGATCTCGACCACGCGGCGCTCGCCGGCCATCGAGGCGGTGACCTGGACGATGCGCGAATCGCGGGCCCGGGCGAAGGCGTCGATCTCCTGCAGCAGGGCGACCTTCTCCGAGAAGCCGGGGGAGGCGACCGGGTTGTCCTCGCCGTAAAGGCGGATGTTGGTGCTGCGGGGGCCCTCGGCGGCGACGCCGCTGTAGCCGCGCTTGGCCAGGCGGGCCGAATCGGCGGCCCGGCCAATGGCGGCCTCGCTGATCTCCGAGGCGTGGGCGTAGCCGGCCGTCTCGCCGGCCACGACCCGCAGGCCGAAGCCTTCGCCCGAATCGTAGGAGGCGGTCTTCAGCCGGCCGTCGTCGAAGACGAACGCTTCGCTCTCGCTGTGCTCGAGAAACAGCTCGCCATCATCGGCGTCCTTGAGGGCGTCGGCGAGGATGGAACGGGCGCGGTCGGTCTCGACGCCGGCGGCGTCGAGCAGGGAGGGGGCGAGGGCAGGGAGGCTCATGGCGTTAAAGGTAGGGATCGCAAGCGCTGTCGTCACCCACCAATCCATCGCCATCCTCGGGCTTGTCCCGAGGACCCATGCTGGCGAACGCACGAACGGCCGGGGATTGCCCCCCGGCCGTTCTCTGTCTCACGATACCCGCTCGTGCGGGCTGAACCGTGGGTCCTCGGGACAAGCCCCGAGGATGACGACGGTGGAGGAGGTGGAGGGGGTCAGTTCTCCTCCTCCGGGGTCACCTTGCGGCCGCCGACATAGACGTCCCCGCTCCCGGCCACGTCCTGCGACAGCTTCGTCGGGGTCCGGCTGAGGGTGATGTCGCCGCTGCCGGAGACCTTGATGACCGCCTCGTCGGTGGCGTCGGCGTTGATGTCGCCGCTGCCGGCCACGTCCAGGGTCGCGGTCTTGGCCGTCAGGTAGCGCAGGTCCACATCCCCCGAGCCGGCGATATCGACGGTCAGCTTTTCGGTGGCGCCCCGGCCGTCCAGGTCGCCGCTGCCGGCGATGGAGACGGCCAGGGACGGCTGGCTGTAGTCCTTCAGGGTGACGTCGCCGGAACCGTTGATGGTCACCTTGCTGACCTTCGGCGCGGTGACGACGATCTTCAGGCTGCGGTCGTCGTGCCAGACGATGTGGCGCTCACGCCGGCCGTGGTCCTCCCAGAAGATGCGGCCGCCCTCGACGCGCACCTGGTCGACGTCGCGCTGCAGGCCGGTCACCGTGACGCCGGCCGTCTCGCCCTCGACCAGGGTGACGTCGGCGGCGAGATCGACGGTCAGCTCGTCGGTCCCGGTCCAGGCGAAGGTCTTGCTGGTTCTGGGCGTGTCGGGGCTGACGTAGTCGTCGCCCTGTTCGATGCGCTCGAGCACGGCCGGGATGACGAAGCCGTCACGGACGATCTCCGGCCCCCCCATGGCGATGACCGAGGTCAGGCAGACGATGAAGGTCAGGAAGCCTGCCCCGGCGATGATGGCGAGTGTGCGGATCATGGCGGTCTCTCCCCTAAGCCTGATCGATGGCCGGCTTGAGCAGCCGGAAGTGCAGCCTGGCGTACCAGACCAGGAAGTTCACGAGGCCGACGCCGGCCATGATGGTCAGGGCGCCGACGCAGGTGGAGGCGCCGACAAGGCCCAGACCCGCGAGGACGGCGATGCCCGCCCCGCCGCTGTAGCCGACGATCGGGCCGCCGATCATGACGACGCCGCCCATGATGAAGCCCCCGACCACGACCATGACGATCGTGAAAAAGACGCTGATCACGCTGAACAGGATCGGGGCCAGGATCAGGATGTCGATGGCGCCCAGGCCCAGCAGGGCGAGAATCGCCCCGGTCGCGTTGCGCGGGCTCTTGTTCTCTTCCCAGGCCTTCAGCCCGTATTCGGCGCGCAGCTCGCGGGCCAGGCGGTCCGGATCGCCGAGCGCGGCGGCGGCTTCCTCTTCACTGCGGCCCGCCGCGGCGGCGTCGCTGAAGTGGGCCTCGTAGTCGGCGGTGATCTCGCTCTGCGCGTTCAGGCTGAGCGCGCTCAGGCCGCGTCGCAGCCTGGCCATGAAGTCGGCTCTGGTCATTGCCCCTCTCCCAGAATGATGTTGTTCACCGCCGAGGAGAAGGCCGTCCAATCGGTCTTCTGCTGCGTGAAGCTGGCCAGCCCGGCCGGCGTCAGGCGGTAGTATTTGCGTGGCGGACCGGCCGGTGATTCCACCAGGTAGGTCTCCACCAGCCCGTCGCCCTGCAGCCGTCGCATCAGGGGGTAGATGGTGCCTTCCCCCATATCGATGGCCGAGGCCAGGCGGCTGGCGATGTCGTAGGCGTAGCCGTCCGCTCTGCTGAGCAGGGCCAGCACGCAGAGGGCCAGGACCCCCTTCTTCAGCTGTGGTTCGATGATGTCTGGCACGGCGTTCCCCGTCCTTGTTGATGGCTCCCTTGTATCGACCAGTAGTGTGCGTGGCAAGGTAGCTTGCATTACATCTTAGCAATGTTTTTCACCGGCCCTCGCGGGTGGAACGGTGGCGTGGGCCGGGACGCGAGCTGGAAAAAATGCAGGATGGCCGCGAAAGGCCCAAAACAGGGTCAAACAAGGCGCGCGCACAGCGCTCCACACCCTTGCCGAACGGGGGATGGGCGCGTATGCACCGGCCCGATAATGGCGATGGGCGGGCGCTTGCCGCCGGTGCGTAGACGACGGACCGGTCAGGCGCTTTGATCTGACGCAAATGATGACGGCACGCCTATGGGGGCGGCCTTAACGGACGTGAGGCTTATGAAGGCGAAGGTTAAGGGGATGCGCTGGCTCGCAACGGCCCTCGGGGCCGGACTGACCAGCGTTTTGATGGCGGCGCCCGCTCTGGCCCAGGATCTGATGGGGCAACCCACCGACGGGGCCATCGGGCTGCAGCCGGCGGCCTCGCCGCTGAAGCACCACGCCCACTTCTTCCACGACATGATCCTGTTGCCGATCATCGTGGTGATCAGCCTGTTCGTGCTGGGCCTGCTGCTGTGGATCGTCATCCGCTACAACGCCAAGGCCAACCCGGTCCCGGCCAAGTTCAGCCACAACACCCTCCTCGAGATCGTCTGGACCCTGGTTCCGGTGCTGATCCTGATGGTCATCGCCATCTTCTCGTTCCGGCTGCTGTTCGAATACCACGACACCCCGAAGGTCGATCTGACCGTCAAGGCCACCGGCTACCAGTGGTACTGGGGCTATGAGTACCCCGACCAGGAGATCGGCGAGATCACCTCGACCATCATGGCCGAGGAAGACGTCGCCAAGGCCGGCCTGCCGGCCAGCCTGTACCGGCTGAAGGCCAGCGAGCCGCTGGTCGTGCCGGTCAACAAGGTCGTCCGCGTCCAGGTCACCGCCGTGGACGTCATCCACGCCTTCGCCCTGCCGGCCTTCGGTCTGAAGACCGACGCCGTCCCGGGCCGCCTGAACGAAACCTGGTTCAAGGCCGAGAAGGTCGGCACCTACTACGGCCAGTGCTCGGAACTGTGCGGCGTCGACCACGCCTTCATGCCGATCGAGATCAAGGTCGTGACGCAGGCCGAGTTCGACGCCTGGGTCGCCTCCAAGAAGGCTCCGCCGGCTCCGGCCGTCGCCGCCCCGGCCGCCGGCGCCGCGCCGGCCGCCGCCACCCCCGCCTCTACTCCGGCCCCCGCCGCGCCCGTCGCCGCGCCGGCCGCCAAGCTCTGATCGCAGGTACCGACACGATGGCTCACGCTGCCGCCGCACATGACGACGCCGACCACAAGCCGGGTTTCTTCACCCGCTGGTTCCTGTCGACCAACCACAAGGATATCGGCACCCTCTACATCCTGTTCGCCATCATGGCGGGCCTGGTGGGCGGGGCGCTTTCCGGCCTGATCCGCTGGGAACTGGCCGAGCCGGGCATCCAGATCTTCAAGGAAGGCTCCTCGGTCAGCCTGCTGGGCCTGATCGAGCAGTCCAAGCACGGCTATAACGCCGTGGTCACCGCCCACGCCCTGATCATGATCTTCTTCATGGTCATGCCGGCGATGATCGGCGGCTTCGGCAACTGGTTCGTGCCGATCATGATCGGCGCGCCGGACATGGCCTTCCCGCGGATGAACAACATCAGCTTCTGGCTGCTCGTCGCCGCCTGGGTGCTGCTGCTCTGCTCGATGTTCAGCGACGGCGGGCCCGGACGCGGCTTCGGCGGCGGCTGGACCATCTATCCGCCGCTGTCGACCTCGGGCCACACTGGTCCGGCCATGGATCTGGCGATCTTCTCGCTCCACCTGGCCGGCGCCAGCTCGATCCTCGGCGCCATCAACTTCATCACCACCATCTTCAACATGCGCGCGCCGGGCATGACCCTGCACCGCATGCCGCTGTTCGTGTGGTCGATCCTGATCACCGTCTTCCTGCTGCTGCTGTCGCTGCCCGTCCTGGCCGGCGCCATCACCATGCTGCTGACCGACCGTAACTTCGGCACCCACTTCTTCGACCCCGCCAACGGCGGCGACCCCGTCATGTTCCAGCACCTGTTCTGGTTCTTCGGGCACCCGGAAGTGTACATCCTGATCCTGCCCGGGTTCGGCATGATCAGCCACATCGTCTCGACCTTCTCGAAGAAGCCGGTCTTCGGCTACCTCGCGATGGCCTACGCCATGGTCGCCATCGGCTTCGTCGGCTTCATCGTCTGGGCCCACCACATGTACACCGTGGGCATGGGCATCAACCTGCGGGCCTACTTCGTGGCCGCGACGATGGTCATCGCCGTGCCGACCGGGGTGAAGATCTTCAGCTGGATCGCCACCATGTGGGGCGGTTCGATCAGCTTCAAGACGCCCATGCTGTGGGCGATCGGCTTCATCTTCCTGTTCACCGTCGGCGGCGTCACCGGCGTCGTGCTGGCCAACGCCGGCATCGACTACAGCCTGCACGACACCTACTACGTCGTGGCCCACTTCCACTACGTGCTCAGCCTCGGGGCCGTGTTCGCGATCTTCGCCGGCTTCTACTACTGGTTCGAGAAGATGTGGGGCGTGAAGTACAACGAGTTCCTCGGCGCCGCCCACTTCTGGATCATGTTCGTCGGGGTGAACGTCGTGTTCTTCCCCCAGCACTTCCTGGGCCTGCAGGGCATGCCGCGCCGCTACGTGGACTACCCGACCGGCTTCTCCTACTGGAACGAGGTCTCCTCGATCGGCTACGTGATCACCCTGGTCGGCGTCGGCGTCTTCCTGCTGGTGCTCATCGAGGCCATGGTCCGCCGCCGCAAGGCCGAGGCCAACCCCTGGGGCGAAGGCGCCACGACGCTGGAATGGACCCTGTCCTCGCCGCCGCCGTTCCACCAGTTCAATGAACCCCCGGTGATCGAAGCCGACCACCACTAAGGACCAGACCCGCCGCGCTCCCTACAGGGCGCGGCGGAGTCCCATTACATGCCCAAGCCGACCACCATCGAGGACCTGCCCACAACCCGCGCTCCGGGCCAGTGGGGAGACTATGTCCAGCTGATGAAGCCCCGGGTGATGAGCCTGGTGGTGTTCACCGCCTTCGTCGGGCTCGTCTGTTCGGGCGTGCCGATGAACCCGGTTCTGGCCGCCGTGGACATCTTCTGCATCGCGGTGGGGGCCGGCGCCTCGGCCGCCTTCAACATGTGGTACGACGCCGACATCGACAGCATCATGCGCCGCACGCAAGGCCGGCCCGTGCCTGCGGGGAAAGTCCAGGGCGCCGACGCGCTGGGCCTCGGCGTCGTGCTTACCCTGCTGTCGGTCATGCTGCTGGGCATGACCGCCAACTGGCTGGCCGCCGGCCTGCTGGCCTTCACCATCTTCTTCTACGCCGTGGTCTACACCATGTGGCTGAAGCGCTGGACGGCCCAGAACATCGTCATCGGCGGACTTGCCGGGGCGCTGCCGCCGGCCATCGGCTGGGCCGCCGCCGCCGGCGAGGCCCCGATGAACGCCTGGCTGCTGGTCCTGATCATCTTCATGTGGACCCCGCCCCACTTCTGGGCCCTGTCGCTCTACACCAGCCAGGACTACGCCAAGGCCGGCGTGCCGATGATGCCGGTGGTCAAGGGCGCCAAATCCACCCGGCTGCAGGTCCTGCTCTATTCGATCGCCCTGATCCCGGTCTGCATCGCCCCCTACTTCACCGGGCTTGGCGGCCTCGCCTACCTGGCGGTTTCGGGCCTCGGCGGGGCGGTCTTCCTGCTGCTCGCCTGGCGCCTCTATCGCAGCCATGCCGGCGAGGGCGCCGATCCGCGCAACACCCCGGAACTCTACGACGTCAAGGCCGGGGCCAAGGACGCGCGCAACCTGTTCGCCTTTTCGATCCTGTACCTGTTCGCGATGTTCGCCACCCTGGCGGGCGAGCGACTGCTGGGGTTTAGCCTGTGACCGACCAGCCTCCCGAAATGCCGGCCAGCGTCCCGGCTCCGCAAAAGCCGATGACCCCCGCCGAGCGCGACGCGGCCCGCGCCGCCCAGCGCAAGCGCAACATCGCCATCGCGCTCGGCCTCGTCGGCTTCATCATCCTGGTCTACGTCGTCACCGTGCTGAAGATGGGAGGGGCCGTTGCCAACCGCCCCCTCTAAGGACATTACCAGGCGCAACCTGCGCGTAGCCGTCCTCTGCGCCGTCGGCCTGTTCGGCATGGTCGGGGCGTCCTACGCCGCCGTGCCGCTGTACCGCGCCTTCTGCCAGCTGACCGGCTTCGACGGCACCATCCGCAAGGCCGAAGCCGCGCCGTCGAAGATCCTCGACCGCAAGCTTCTGATCCGCTTCGACGCCAACGTCCGCGACCTGCCCTGGGACTTCAAGCCCAGCCAGGTGACGCAGGAGGTCAAGATCGGGGCCACGGGCCTGGCCTTCTACAAGGTCACCAACCACGGCAAGCAGGCCGTCACCGGCCGCGCCAGCTACAACGTCGTGCCCGAGTCGGCCGGCGCCTATTTCCAGAAGCTGGAATGCTTCTGCTTCAACGACCAGACCATCCAGCCCGGCCAATCGGTCGAGTTTCCGGTGGTCTATTTCGTCGATCCGCAATTCGCCACCGACTTCGAGACGAAGGGCAAGACCGAGGTCACCCTCAGCTACACCTTCTTCCCGGTCGAATCCCAACAAGCCAAGGCCTCTGAGCCCGCATCGCCTCTTGGCGGCGCGGCCAAGGCGGGGCTATAGGCAACCATCCCGGCGTCGCAGGTAGCGGCGTCGAGTCTGAAAGTTAGAGAAGGGCAGGGCTCTAGGCACATGGCTCACGGCGCCGTCAAACACGACTACCATCTGGTCAACCCCAGCATCTGGCCGCTGTACGGCTCGTTTGCCGGCATGGTCATGATGATCGGCATGGTCATCGGCATGAAGGGCCTGTTCGGCCTGGAAAAAGGCAACTGGATCGTCGCCGCTCTCGGCTTCGCCATGGTGCTGCACACCATGCTCGGCTGGTGGATGGACGTCACCAAGGAAGCCAACGCCGGGGATCACACCCCGGTCGTGGCCATCGGGCTGCGCTACGGCATGATCCTGTTCATCGCTTCGGAAGTGATGTTCTTCGTCGCCTGGTTCTGGATCTTCTTCGAGGGCGCGCTGTTCTGGGAACACCGCACCCTGACCCCGATGGTCGGCAACTTCGAAGGCGTCGCGGAGGCCTGGAAGCAGTGGCCGCCCAAGGGCGTCGAACTGGTCCCGGCCATGCACCTGCCGCTGGTCAACACCCTGACCCTGCTGCTGTCCGGCACCACCGTCACCTGGGCTCACCACGCGCTGCAGCAGGGCGACCGCAAGGCGGCCCGCACCGGCCTGATCCTGACCGTCATCCTGGGCGTGCTGTTCACCGCCATCCAGGCCTACGAGTACAACCACATTCTCCATGAGAAGCTGTTCTACTCGGAAGAGGCCGCCAACTCGGGCCTCTACGGCTCGGCCTTCTTCATGGCCACCGGCTTCCACGGCTTCCACGTGCTGGTCGGCACCATCTTCCTGTTCATCTGCCTGCTGCGCCTGATGGGCGGCGGCTTCACCCCCAAGCAGCACTTCGGCTTCGAGGCGGCGGCCTGGTACTGGCACTTCGTCGACGTGGTCTGGCTGTTCCTGTTCGCCTTCATCTACGTCATCTTCGGGACGTTGTAGGTGACCAACCCTTACCTGGCGGGGGCGGCTGGTCGCTGCCCCCGCTGCGGCGAAGGGGTCCTGTTCGAGGGTTTCCTGAAGGTGGCGCCGGCGTGTGATGCGTGCGGCGCCATTTTCACGAACGCCGACAGCGGGGACGGACCCGCCGTCTTCATCATCCTCATCGCCGGCTTCCTGATGGCCTTCGGGGCCATGTTCCACATGATCGCCTTCAACCCGCCGATCTGGGTGCTACTGGTGGTGTGGCTGCCGCTCACGGTGATCGTGGTGCTCGGCCTGCTCCGCCCCATGAAGGGCCTGATGGTCGCCGCCCAGTTCGCCCAACAGGCCAGCGAGGCCGGCAGCGACGATGTCCGGAAATAAGGTTCAAATGTCCTGTCATCCCGGCCGTAGCGAAGCGGAGAGCCGGGACCCAGGGGCGGCGACAGCGCACGGCGGCCCCTGGGTCCCGGGTCGCCCTGCGGGCGCCCGGGATGACAGAGAAAAGGCTGTTCGCATGAACGAGGTTGCCGGAGGCGCCGCATGAAACGCTTCCCCATCGGCCTGACCATCGCTACGGCGATCAGCCTGGTGATCCTGATCATCCTCGGCACATGGCAGGTCCAGCGTCTCAACTGGAAGACCGACCTGCTGGCACGCATCGCATCGGCGCAGTCGGCCGCGCCGCTTCCCGTCGAAGAGGCGTTGCGGCTACAGGCCGCCGGAGAGGACATGGAGTGGCGCCGGGTTCGCGTACACTGCCTTCAGCCCGATCCCCGGATTGCGGAACGCAGCCTCACCGACCCCACACCTCCCCGCCATGGTCTCATCTACGGCGTGGTCGACGGGGAAATCGCCTGGCGGGACTTGGCGCCCTGCGTCATCGGACCAAACCGCGTTATCCCCCTCGAGCGGGGCGTGGTGCGCTCGATGATCGGGGTGATCGACCCTGTCGGCGTCTCGGTCGGCGCGCTGCCGCGCAGCACTGAGAACAAGGAGAGATGGGCGGTTGTCGGAACGCCCATCTCCGCCATCGGGGTCTTCCGTCACGCGGAAGTTGGCCCATCGATGTTTGCGGAGGCTTACCCTACAATTATCCCCGGCGGATTTCGCGCCACCCATCGGCATTCCCTCATCCTGGGGAGCCTGCTCGATCCCAAGGCGGATAGGCGCGCCAAGGCTATGCTGATCACCGACCACTACGTCTCCGTCGCGTCGGAGACCCCCCCCGATCCCGCTCTGCGCCCCGTCCCCACCCCGCCCGACATCCCCAACCGCCACCTCGAGTACGCCCTGACCTGGTACGGCCTTGCCGGGGCGCTGCTCGCCATCTACGCCGCCATGCTCTGGCGCAGGTTCAAGGCCCCCTGAGAATCCTATGAAATACGTCTCCACCCGGGCGGGCGATTCCGCCGCCCAGCCGATCGGCTTCCTCGACGCGGTGCTGGCCGGCCTGGCCCCCGACGGCGGCCTGTACGTGCCCGAGTCCTGGCCGACCTTCACCCATGAAGAGATCGCCGCCTTCGCCGGCCAGCCCTATGCCGCCGTCGCCGCCGCCGTGATCGGCAAGTTCGCCGACGGCGAGATCCCGACCGACGTGCTGGAAGAGATGTGCGCCGAGGCCTACGGCACCTTCGCCCACGCCGCCACCTGCCCGGTCACCCAGCTGGGCCCGAACCTGTTCCTGGCCGAGCTGTTCCATGGTCCAACCCTGGCCTTCAAGGACGTCGCCATGCAGCTGCTCTCGCGGCTGTACGAGTACATCCTGCGGTCCAAGGGCCGCACCCTGACCATCGTCTGCGCCACGTCGGGAGACACCGGCGGCGCCGCCGTCGAGGCCTTCCGCGGCCGGTCCAATGTCCGCATCGTCGCCATGTTCCCGGAGGGCCGCATCAGTGAGGTGCAGCGCCGCTTCATGACCACGGTCGAGGACCGCAACGTCGCCAACCTGTCCCTGGAGGGCAGCTTCGACGACTGCCAGGCCATCCTCAAGGCGATGTTCGCCGACGGCCAGTTCGCCCAGGCCGTCGATCTGTCGGCCGTCAACTCGATCAACTTCGCCCGCATCGCCGCCCAGGCCGTCTACTATTTCACCACCGCCGTGGCGCTGGGCGCTCCCCACCGCAAGGTCGCCTTCGCCGTGCCGACCGGCAATTTCGGCGACGCCTTCGCCGCCTATGTGGCGGTGAAGATGGGCCTGCCGGTCGAGCGAATCCTCGTCGCCACCAACAGCAACGACATCATGGCCCGCGCCTTCGAGGACGGCCGCTATTCGCGCGGCAACGTCGCGGCGACGCAGAGCCCGGCCATGGACATCCAGGTCGCCTCCAACTTCGAGCGCCTGTATTTCGAGGCCGTCCGCCGTGACGGGCTGGAGACCGGCCGCGCCTTCCGCGCCTTCGCCGACACCGGCGTCATCGACATCCCGCCCGGGGCCCTGGCCACCATGCGCGAACTGTTCGGCGGCGCTTCGACCGGCGAGGCCGACACCAGCCGCGCCATGCTGGCCACCCTCAACGAGACCGGCCGCCTGATCGACCCGCACACCGCCGTCGCCATCAGCGCCGCCAAACGCACCACCCTGCCCAGCGACGCGACCCCGCTGATCGTGCTCTCGACCGCCCATCCCGCCAAGTTCCCCGAAGCCGTCCACGCCGCCACCGGCGTCACCCCCACCTTCCCCCGCGCCGACCGCCATCTGGCCGACAAGCCCGAACGCTTCGACCGCCTGCCGGCGGATGCCGCCGTGGTCATGGACTACGTGCGGAGTTTCGCGGGCGCATGATCTCATCCTCCCACGCGCAGCGGGGGAGGGGGACCGCCCGCGCAGCGGGTGGTGGAGGGGGCGAGGGCCGTGCGCCGCTGGCGCCAAGCCTGCTCCGCCCCCACTCTATGATCACCTTGAAAGAAACAGTCCTGTCCCTCGCCCCCTCCACCGCTTTGCGGTCCCCCTCCCCCGTAAACGGGGGAGGATGTTCGGCCCCATGACCACCCCCCGCATCCACACGCTTCCCAACGGCGTCCGCGTCATCTGCGACCCCATGCCGGGGCTCGAGACCCTCGCCCTCAGCGTCGTCGCCGGCCGCGGGGCCGCCAGCGAGGACCTGCACCGCTCCGGCTGGTCGCACCTGCTCGAACACATGGTCTTCAAGGGCGCCGGCGCCCGCACCGCCCGCGAGATCGTCGAGGTCGTCGAGGGCGCCGGCGGCCAGGTCAACGCCGCCACCGGCTATGAGCGGACCAGCTTCCAGATCCGCGCCCTCAAGGGCAGTCTGCCGCTCGGCATGGACATCCTCGCCGACCTCGTCCTGCGCCCGACCCTCGACCCCAGGGACCTGATCAAGGAAAAGTCCGTCGTCGCCCAGGAGATCGCCGAGGCCGGCGACACCCCCGACGACCTGGTCTTCGAACTGGCCCAGGCGGCCGCCTATCCGGACCAGCCGCACGGCCGCCCGATCCTCGGCACGCCCAAATCCCTGAAGCCCGCCGACGTCGCCGCCATCGACGCCTGGCGCGCCGCCCTCTACGCTCCCGACCGCCTGGTGGTCAGCGCCGCCGGGGCCGTCGACGAGGACGAACTCCTCCGCCTGGCCGAGGCCGCCTTCGGCTCGCAGCCGGCCGGGCAGGGCGCTCCGACCCCGGCCGCGCCGCAGTTCACCGCCGGCCACGCCGCCAAACTGCGGCGGCTGGAGCAGGCCCATCTGGTCCTGCTGCTGCCGGCCTTCGGGGCCCGGGACGACGACTATTTCCCGCTTCGGCTGTTCGTCGAGATGCTCGGCGGCGGCATGTCCTCGCGCCTGTTCCAGGAGGCCCGCGAGAACCGGGGCCTGGCCTATGCCATCGACGCCTGGAGCGACACCTATGCCGATGGCGGCATGCTCGGCGTCTACGCCGGCTGCGCCGCCAAGGACGCCGGGCCGCTGGCCGCCCTGACCGCCCAGCAGATCATCGCCCTGACCGACGGCTGCACCGACGCCGAACTGGCCCGCGCCAAGGCCCAGCTCAAGGCCCACCTGTTCATGGCCCGCGAACAGCCCCTGTCGCGCACCGAGACCTCGGCGGGCCAGGCCCTGCTTCTCGGCAGGCTGTTTCCAGCCCGGGAGATCTCCGAAGCGATCGACGCCGTGACGGCCGCCGACATCGCCAGGGTCGGGGCGCGGATGCTGAAGCCAGGTCTGGTCGCCGGTTCAGTGCTGGGGTCGAAGGCGTCGCTTGGCGCTGTGGATGTGTTCGCCGAGGCGCTGAAGGCGGGTTGAGGAAACTCCCTGCCCTTTATGGGGAGGGACAGCGAGGCGAAGCCTCGCAGGGTGGGGTACTCGCGTGACAGAGCGCGCGGCATCCGACTTCCCCACCCGTCACGCTGTGCGTGACACCCTCCCCATAAAGGGGAGGGAGGGTTGACGTGCGAACCCGACGCTACAACCCTGTCGCCATGGCCCTTATCGACTGGACCGGTCTGGACTCCACCTTCCGCCTCGACGGCGGAACCGTGCGCCTGCGCCCGCCAAAAGCCGGCGACTATGCCGAATGGGCCGCCGTCCGCGCCGCCTCCCGCGATTTCCTGCAGCCCTGGGAGCCGGTCTGGGCCCGCGACGACCTGACCCGGTCCGCCTATCGCCGCCGTCTCGACGCCTGGCGCCGGGACCTCGAACAGGGGCTCACCTACCCCTTCTTCGTGTTTTCCAACGACACCGGCGCCCTGACCGGCGGCATCACCCTCAGCAACGTCCGCCGCGGTGTCGCCCAGGTCGGCACCGTCGGCTACTGGAGCAGCGTGCACACCACCCGCCAGGGCCACACCCTGGCCGCTGTGCGCACCGTGACCCGCTTCGCCTTCGGCACGCTTGGCCTCTCCCGTCTCGAAGCCGCCTGCCTGCCCAGCAACACCGGCAGCGCCGCCCTGCTGCTCAAGGCGGGGTTCGTCGAGGAGGGCTTCGCCCGTGCTTATCTGAAAATTAACGGCGAGTGGCGAGACCATCGCCTGTTCGGGTTGATTTCGCGAGAGCGGGAGCAGTCCTGCCCGGACTAGGGTCAAGGCAAGCGGACTGCGAAGGAAACCGGTATTCAACCCGGCCCGAAGCACCGTAAGCCTCAAAGTGGGCGCTTTGCCCGCAGGTATTTGAGGGGCGCGCCGCATGGCGCTGGGAAACGACCGCAAGGGGTGGGACACCGCGCTCACACTCGAGGCGCTGGGCGCCGCGGGCGTGGCCCTGTGGATCTGGTCGCCGACCGAGGACCGTCTGAAATTCACCGGCGCTTCCCGGGCGCTGGGCCTTGGCCCGCTTGCTCCCGAATGCAGCTCGGCCGCGCTGCGGGCCCTGGTCCTGCCGCAGGATCGCCCCCTGGCCGAGGAACTGCTCCGGCAGCAGCCGCCGCATAGCGAGATCGCCCTGCGCCTGCGCATGCGCGGCGGCGAGATCGGCGTCTGGCGCGGGGTCTGGCTGGAGGAGGGCAACCGCGCCGCCGGCGTCGTCGCGCCCGAGACCGCTTTCGCGGCCTCCGAGACCGATCCGCTGACCGGCCTGCTCGATCGCCGCAGCTTCGTCGCCCGCGCCCGCGAGCGGCTGCAGACGCAACAACCCTTCACCCTGGTGGTCGCCGACCTCGACAGGCTGCGCCGCCTCAACGAGGCCCTGGGCCACGAGCGGGCCGACCTGGTGCTGGCGGCGCTCGGCGCCCGCCTGGCCGCCGCCTTCCCCCCCGATTCCCTGATGGCCCGGGTCGGCGAGGACGAGTTCGCTGTGCTGGCGCCGGGCCTGATCCCGGCCGGGACGCGGCTACGCGAGGCTCTCGAGCGGCCCCTGCGCGTCGCCGGCTTCGATATCCACCCGACCCTGGCCGTCGGCGCGGTCGAGGCCCAGGGCGGCGACGAGGCCCCCGACGCGGCCGAACTGCTGCGCCGCGCCGAACTGGCCGTCGAAGCCGCCAAGGCCGCCGGGCGCGGCGGCGGCGCGGCCTATGGCCAGGGCATGGAAAGCGACGGCCTGTCGCGCCTGGCCCTCGAAGGCGACCTGCGCGGCGCCGTCGGCCGCGGCGAGATCGGCCCCTTCTTCCAGCCCATTGTCCGGCTCGACACCGGCGAACTGTCGGGCTTCGAAGCCCTCTGCCGCTGGCGTCACCCGCGTCGTGGCCTGCTGCCGCCGGACGAATTCCTGCCGCTGGCCGAAGAGATGGGCCTGATGGAGGAGATCGGCGAGCGGATGATCCGCGCCTCGGCCCGCCAGCTCAACGAATGGCAGGCGCGCCATGCGCCGGCCTGGCAGCTGACCTGCAGCGTCAACCTCTCGACCGGCGAGATCCACCGCGCCGGCCTTGTCGACGATGTCGGCGGCCTGATCGCCAAGTACCGGCTGCGCAAGGGCGCCCTGAAGCTTGAGATCACCGAGAGCGACATCATGCGCGACCCGGAGGGGGCGGCGGTGGTGCTGAAGGCCCTGCGCGAGGTCGGCGCCGGCCTGGCGCTCGACGACTTCGGCACGGGGTTCAGCTCGCTCAGCTACCTGACGCGCCTGCCCTTCGACACCCTGAAGATCGACCGCTACTTCGTGCGGACCATGGGGGCCAACCCCGGCTCGGCCAAGATCGTCCAGTCGGTGGTCAAGCTCGGCCAGGACCTCAACCTCGAGGTCGTCGCCGAGGGGGTGGAGAACGCCCTGATGGCGGGCCGCCTGCTGGAGCTCGGCTGCGACTACGGCCAGGGCTTCGGCTACGCCCCGCCGCTGTCGCCGCAGGAGGCCGAGGTCTATCTCAACGAAAGCTACGTCGATGGCGTGGCGCCGGTGAGAAGGCAGGGGTAGGCAGACGGGCAGCGCTCCCGCGCCGATCCGTCCACGTCTGCTATCGTCATCCTGGGCCTTGTGCCCAGGATCCCGGTTTCAGCCGTGACAAGCCCTTGCCCTGGAGGCGCAGCCGCGCCTCCACCCCACCATGAGAGCTAGCGGACAGCGGGATCCTGGGCACAAGGCCCAGGATGACGGTAGCAAGGGAAAGGCGGTGGCGCGCTAAGCCCGCCCCGCCTCGCTCGACAGGTGATCGGCGCTGATGCCGAGCTTGGCCAGGGCCGCCGACCATTTGTGTTCATGGTCGTCGCCGAACAGCAGGCCGGGGTCCGGATCGCCGACCAGCCAGACGTTCTGGCGCATCTCCTGCTCCAGCTGGCCCGCGCCCCAGCCGGCATAGCCCAGCGCCAGGATGGCCTTGCGCGGCGGCCCGTCGGCGGCGAGGGCTTCCAGCACGGCGCGGCTGGTGGTCAGGGCGACGCCCTCGGCCACCGGCAGGGTGCCGCCCGGGCTCTTGTAGTCGTCGGTGTGCAGCACGAAGCCGCGCTCGCGCTCGACCGGTCCGCCCATCAGGACGATGTCCTCGCGATGGTTCTCGGCGACGGTGACGCCGAGCTTGGTCAACAGGTCGGGCATCTTCAGCCCGTCGACCGGCCGGTTCAGGGTGATGCCCATGGCGTGCTGGTCGTCGTGGGCGCAGACGTAGATGACCGCCCGCTCGAAGCGTTCGTCATCAATGCCCGGCATGGCGATCAGCAGCCGGCCGGAGAGAAATTCGCTGTCTGGGTCTTGAGCCATGGGGTCAACATCGGCGCGCATCACGACCGTTTCAAGTCACACCGCTTGGCGATCCGCCCCGGCGGCCCTATTTGCCATGCCTGAAGCCCGAAGGCGGGCAAGGGAGAGACCAGATGACGATCAAAGTCGGCGACAAGGTGCCGGACGGCATGTTCATGACCAGCGGCGCCGAAGGCCCGCGCCCGATCAGCACCGACGAGCTGTTCGCCGGCAAGACGGTCGCCTTCTTCGCCGTTCCCGGCGCCTTCACCCCGACCTGCTCGGCCAAGCACGTGCCCGGCTTCAAGGAGCACGCCGCCGAGTTCCGCGCCAAGGGCGTCGACACCATCGCCTGCGTCTCGGTCAACGACGTCTTCGTGATGAAGGCCTGGGGCGCCGACCAGGGCGTCGGCGACGACATCATCATGCTGGCCGACGGCAACGGCGACTTCACCAAGGCCCTCGGCCTGGAGATGGACGGCAGCAAGTTCGGCATGGGCACCCGCAGCCAGCGCTACTCGATGCTGGTCAAGGACGGCGTCGTCGAGACGCTGAACGTCGAGCAGGGCGGTGAATTCAAGGTCAGCGCCGCCGACTACATGCTGCCGCAGCTGGGGTAACGAGCTCAATGGGGACACGTTGATTCAACGTGTCCCCTCTTTCTTCCTACCCCTCGAACGCCTCCAGCGGCGCCGACCCCTGCGTCACCGCCGCCAGCTGGCCGGGCACGCCGCTCAGCACCTGTCCGGCGTACAGCGTCGCCAACGGGCCCATGCGGCTGTCCAGGTGAGCCTGCTTCGCCAGCATCCAGCCGCCGACCGTCTCACCGCACAGTTTCAGATAGGCCGTCGCCCCGGCCAGGGCGTCCGGTGTTCCCTTTCGCGCCGACAGCCAGTCCGCGCCGGCCGCCATGGCGTCCACCGCCGCGCCCAGCCGGTCGCCGACCCCGCCCAGATCGCCCTTCAGGGCCCGCGCCGTCTCGCGGATGTCGCTGACCAGGGCGGTCATCGCCGCGCCGCCCTCCATCGACAGCTTGCGGCCGACCAGGTCGATGGCCTGGATGCCGTTGGTGCCCTCGTAGATCGGCAGGATGCGGCAGTCGCGGTAGTGCTGGGCCGCGCCCGTCTCCTCGACGAAGCCCATGCCGCCATGCACCTGCAGCGCCTCCGACGCCGCCCAGACGCCGACGTCGGTCGACCAGCCCTTGGCGATGGGGGTGAGCAGCTCCTCGCGCAGCTTCGCCTTGGCATCCCCATGGTGCGCCTGGTCGGCGGCCACGGCGGTGGCCAGGCAGATGCCCCGCGCCGCCGCCGTCCTGGCCTTGATCAACATCAGGGTGCGGCGCACGTCGGGCAGGTCCCACAGCGGGGCGGGGCTCTCGCCGGTCCAGGCCGAGCGGCTCTGACGGCGCTCGTGAGCGAAGGCCAGCGCCTGCTGGTAAGCGCGCTCGGCGATGGCCACGCCCTGCGTCCCGACCTGCAGCCGGGCGGCGTTCATCATGGTGAACATGTGAGCCAGGCCCTGGCCCTCGACCCCGACCAGTTCGGCCTTGGCGCCCTCGAAGACCATGACGCAGGTCGGCGAGGCGTGGATGCCAAGCTTGTGCTCGATGCCGGCCGGCCGCAGCTCGTTGGGGGCGCCGGCCTTGCCGTCGGCGGTCAGGATGCGCTTGGGCGCGACGAACAGGCTGATGCCCTTCACCCCCGCCGGCGCGTTCGGCGTGCGGGCCAGCACCAGGTGGACGATGTTGTCGGCGGCGTCGTGATCGCCCCAGGTGATGAAGATCTTCTGGCCGGTGATCCGCCAGCCGCCCTCGCCATCGGGCTCGGCCCGGGTGGTCAGGGCGGCCAGGTCCGAACCGGCCTGCGGCTCGGTCAGGTTCATGGTGCCGGTCCATTCGCCGCTGATCAGGCGGGGCAGGTACTTCGCCTTCTGCTCGGTGGTGCCGTGCGCGGCCAGCGCTTCGATGGCCCCCTGGGTGAGGATCGGGCACAGGCCGAACGCTAGGCTGGCGGCGTTGAACATCTCGAAGACGGCGATCTCCAGCGCCTTGGGCAGGCCCTGGCCGCCGTAGCGGGCCTCGGCCGACAGGCTGTTCCAGCCGCCCTCGGCGAACTCGCGCAGGGCCGCCGCATACCCGGGGGCGGCGGTGACCTTGCCGTTGGCGTAGGTCGCGTGAGCCAGGTCGCCCGGCCGGTTCAGCGGCGCGATGATGTCGGCGGCGAAGGCGCCGGCCCCGTCCAGTACGGCCTCGACGGTGGCGTGGTCGGCTTCGGGGAACAGCTCGATCAGGTCGTCGAAGCCGGCGGCCTTCATGGCCAGGGCGATGTCGCGGAGCGGCGGGGTGTAGGTCATCGAACGGTCCCAATACTGTCGCCGTCTACCTAGACCGATGGCGGTGCGGAACAAAGGCCGCACTAACCAGGGTGGGGGCTTTCATCGGCGGGAGGCGCGACTATGTTCGGTAACGGCTGCCATCACAGTTGGAGCGCAAGCGCATGATCCGTCCCCTCGCCGTCGCCCTGATGGCCGCCATGCTGATGACCGGGCCCGCGCTGGCCGCGCCCTCGACCGACCCGGCGAAAATGCCGGCCGGGACCTATGGGCTGGAAAAGACCCACGCCTCATTGCTGGCCCGGGTGCGGCACATGGGCCTGAGCAGCTACACCCTGCGGTTCAACCGCTTCGACGCCAGCTACGACTGGGACCCGAAGGCGCCCGACGCGGCGACGCTGAAGGTCAGCATCGACATGACCTCGCTTGACGTCGGCGATGAGAAGATCAGCAAGAAATTCGCCGATGACTTCCTCGACGCCAAGAAGAACCCCAAGGCGACCTTCGTCTCCACCGCTATTGTCCGCGACGGCGACCGGGGCAAGGTGACCGGCGACCTGACCTTCCATGGCGTGACCAAACCGGTCACTCTGGACGTCATCTTCCGGGGCTATGAGTCGGGCCTGCTGGGCGCCCGCGCGGGCTTTTCGGCGACCGGCGCGTTCAAGCGCTCTGACTTCGGCTCGGACAACATGAGCATGTTCGCCGGGGACGACATCGAACTGATCATCGAGGTGGAGTTCACTCGCCAATGAGCACTGCAAGCAGCCGCTATTCGACGGTGGCCATGATCCTGCACTGGCTGATCGCCGCCCTGATCATCGCTAACGTCGCCCTCGCCTGGACGGCCGACGAGATGCCGCGCTCGACCGCCGCCGGCCTGATGGCCTGGCACAAGACCTTCGGCATCAGCGTCCTGCTGCTCAGCCTCGTTCGCCTTGTCTGGCGCCTGACCCACAAATCGCCGCCGCTCGGCGATCACCTGAAGGCCTGGGAGCGGATCCTCGCCCGTGTCGTCCATTGGGCCTTTTATGGCCTGATGATAGGCCTGCCACTGACTGGTTGGGCGCTGGTTTCCGCCAGCCCGCTGATCAAGGTTTATCCGATCGACATGTTCGGCCTGTTCCACTGGCCGGCCATCGGCCCCCTGGCCAACCTGCCGCCGGACCAGATGAAGGGGGCGCACGAAACCTGGGAAGAGGTCCACCACCTGCTGGCCAAGGTGCTGATCTACGGCCTGATCCCGCTGCACATCCTCGGCGCGCTCAAGCACCAGTTCCTCGACAAGGACAACGAGCTGGGCCGCATGATCCCCTTTATGAAGGCTCCGAAGTGATGCGCCGCTTCCTCGCTCTGCTTGCCGTCTTCCTGTTCGCGGCCCTGCCCGCCGCCGCGGCCCCGGCTCCGGCCTGGACCGTCGACAAGGCCGCCTCGAAGATCGCTTTCGCCTCCATTTTCGGCGGCGAGGCGTTCAATGGCGGCTTCGCCCGCTGGGACGCCCAGATCCGCTTTGATCCGAACAACCTGGCCGGCTCCAGCGCCGTGGTGACCATCGACACGGCCAGCGCCTGGTCCGGCGACAAGGACCGCGATGCGGCCCTGAGGGAGCCGAACTGGTTCTCGACCCAGGTCTTCCCCAGGGCGATCTACAAGACCACCGGGTTCAAGGCGCTGGGCGGCGGCAAGTACCAGGCGACCGGCGCCCTGACCCTGCGCGGACAGACGAAACCGTTGACCCTGCCCTTCACCCTCGTCATCACCGGCAATCAGGCGAAGATGACCGCAACCGTGAAGGTCAGCCGCCTCGCCTTCGGGGTTGGACAGAACGAGTGGAAGAAGACCGACGTCATTCCCGACCCGGTGACCGTGACCCTCGCGGTGACGGCCAAGCGCTAGAGGCGGCCGCGCTCGCCCTCGAGGCGGGTCAGCTCGTCACCTTCCCGACCGAGACGGTCTATGGCCTGGCCGCCGACGCCGCCGACCCGCTGGCCGTCGCCCGTGTCTTCGAAGCCAAGGGCCGGCCGCGCTTCAACCCCCTGATCGCCCATGTCGCCGACCTCGCCGCGGCGCGGCGAATCGCCAGGCTGGACGACCGCGCGCTGAAACTGGCCGAGGCCTTCTGGCCGGGTCCCCTGACCTTGGTCGCGCCACTGGCCGATGCGGACGCCGTCTGCGACCTAGCCCGCGCCGGCCTCGACACCGTCGCCGTGCGCGTGCCCGGCCACCCGCTGGCCCGGGCCCTGCTGGCCCGCTTCGGCCGCCCGGTGGTCGCCCCCAGCGCCAACCGTTCGGGCCGCCCCAGCCCGACCACCTATGCCGACGCCCGCGAGGAGACCGGCGACAAGGCCGCCGCCGGCCTCGACGGCGGCCCCTGTCAGGTCGGCCTGGAATCGACGGTGGTGTCGGTGCTCGACGGCCAGGCCCGTCTCCTGCGCCCCGGCAGCGTCACCCGCGCCCAGATCGAAGCCCTGATCGGCCCCCTCGCCGAAGCCGAGGCCGACGCCAAACGCTCTCCGGGCCGCCTCGCCCTGCACTACGCCCCCGACGCGCCCGTGCGGATCAACGCCGCCGAGCCCATGGCCGGGGAAGCCTTCCTCGCTTTCGGGCCCTCCGACAGCCCGTTCAACCTCAGCCCGACAGGCGATCTGGCGGAGGCGGCGGCCAATCTGTTCGCCATGCTGCGCGCGGCGGACCGCACCCGGCCGGCGGCCATCGCGGTGGCGCCGATTCCCGATGAAGGTCTGGGCGAAGCCATCAACGACCGCCTCAAGCGCGCGGCCGGCTTCGTCGGCTGACAGCCGGCGGGGGAGGGCGTATCCTCCGCCGCCATGACCATCCCCGTTCCCGCTGACGTCGTCTCCCGCCTGAAAGCCGTGCTCGGCGCGGGCGGCTGGAGTCAGGACCCCGACCTCCTCGCCCCCAAGCTGATCGAATGGCGCGGGCGCTGGCAGGGGACGACCCCGCTGCTGGTCCTGCCGCGGTCGACCGCCGAGGTTTCGGCCGTCGTCGGTCTCTGCGCCGAGGCCGGCGTGGCCATCACCCCGCAGGGCGGCAACACCGGCCTGGTCTCGGGGCAAATCCCGCAGGGCGAAATCCTGCTGTCCACCGAGCGGCTTAACGCCGTCCGCGATATCGACGCCTTCGACGACGTCATTGTCGCCGAGGCCGGCGTCACCCTGGCCGCCGTGCACGAGGCGGCCGCGAAGCTCAATCGCCGCTTCCCGCTGGGCCTGGCCTCCGAGGGGTCGGCCACGGTCGGCGGCGTGGTCTCGACCAACGCCGGCGGCACCCAGGTGCTGCGCTTCGGCACGACCCGCAGCCTGGTCCTCGGCCTGGAGGCCGTGCTGCCCAATGGCGAAGTCTGGAATGGCCTCAAGCGCCTGCGCAAGGACAACACCGGCTACGACCTCAAGCAACTGCTGATCGGGGCCGAGGGCACGCTGGGCGTCGTCACCGCCGCCAGCCTGAAGCTGTTCCCGCGGCCGGTGTCCACCGCCACCGCTATCTGTGGCCTGTCCAGCGCCCGCGACGCCATCACCCTGCTGGCGCGGGCCAAGGAGGAGACCGGCGGCGCGGTCGAGGCCTTCGAGCTGATGGGCCGGGCCGGCGTCGGCTATGCCATCAAAAACATCCCCGGCCTGCGCGAGCCGCTGGAGGGGACGCACCCCTGGTACGTGCTGGTCGAGACCACCAGCGGCGAGCCCGGCGTCGCCGAGGCCGCCCTCGAGCGCCTGCTGGCCCATGCCCTGGAAGACGGCCTGATCGCCGACGCCGCCGTCGCCCAGACCGAGACGCAGGCACGCGCCTTCTGGGCCGTGCGCGAGAACCAGTCCGGCGGCCAGAAAGCCGAGGGCGCCGCCTGGAAGCACGACGTCTCCGTCCCGGTCTCGAAGATGGCCGAGTTCATCGAGCGGGCCACGGCCATGGTGGAGGCCTTCCGTCCGGGCGTCCGGATCGTCGCCTTCGGCCATGTCGGTGACGGTAACGTCCACTATGATGTCCTGCGCCGCCAGGACGAATCCGATGAGGCTCACAACGCTCTGCGAGACGAGGGATCACGCCGGGTGCACGATCTTGTCATGGAGCTGGACGGCTCGATCAGCGCCGAGCACGGCCTGGGCGCCGCCAAGACCGCCGACGCCCTGCGCTACAAGAGCCCCATCGAAATTGAGGCGCTGCGCGCCATCCGCGCGGCGCTGGATCCCGGGCGGATCATGAACCCAAGGGTTCTGTTCTAGGGCTGGCCTTCCGGGCTGGCCCGGCCTATCTGCCGCGCCATGCTGATGGTCATCTCTCCCGCCAAGTCGCTGGACTTCACGGCGCCGCCAAAGCCGCTCCCCCTGACCGAGCCGCGGCTGAAGGCCGATACGGTCGAGCTGGCCAAGGTGGCGAAGGGCCAGAGCGCGCGCCAGCTCAAGCGCTTGATGCACCTGTCCGACGCGCTGGCCAGCCTCAACCACGCCCGCTTCCAGGCCCTCGATCCGCTGGCCGAGGACGGGCTGCAGGCCGCCGTCGCCTTCAACGGCGATGTCTACACCGGCCTCAAGGCCCGCGCCCTCGACAAGGCCGCCTTCGCCTGGGCCCAGGACCATCTGCGCATCCTGTCGGGCCTCTACGGCCTGCTGCGCCCTGCCGACGCCATCCAGCCGCATCGGCTGGAAATGGGCACGCGGCTGAAGACCAAACGCGGCGCCAACCTCTACGACTTCTGGGGCGACAAGGTCGCGCGCCAGCTCAACGCCGACGCCGAGGGTCATGCCGACCGGACCCTGATCAACCTGGCCAGCCAGGAGTATTTCGGGGCCGTCGACGCCGCCGCCCTCAAGCTGCCGGTCGTCACCTGCCGCTTCCTTGAGGAGAAGGACGGCGAGATTCGCCAGCTCAGCTTCTTCGCAAAACAGGCGCGCGGCCTGATGGCCCGCTTCGCCATCGACCAGCGCATCGAGCGGGCCGCCGACCTGAAAGCCTTCGATACCGCCGGCTACGCCTTCAAGGCCGACCTCTCCAACGCGTCCGACTGGGTGTTCAGCCGACCCCAGCCGCCGCCGATCGCCCAGCAGCGCGAGGCGGCTCGTAATTCATCAAGGGATGAATTATAGGCGCTCGTATGATGCGGCGCGAAGTCTTATGCTGCGCCGCACAAAATCAGGAAGACGTCGGAGCGCATTCATGGATTACGGGCTGAAGGGGCAGGCGGCGATCGTCACCGGCTCGACCAGCGGCATCGGGCACGCCATCGCCCAGGCCCTCGCTGAAGCCGGTGTCGATGTGGTGCTCAATGGCCTCGGCGATCCGGTCGCCATCGAAGCCACCCGCTCGCAGCTCGAACAGGCCACCGGCGTCCGCGTCCGCTACCACGGCGCCGACATGACCAGGGGCGACGAGATCGCCGACATGGTCGCCTTTGCGCAGGGCGAACTTGGCCGGCTCGACATCCTGGTCAACAACGCCGGCATCCAGTTCGTCTCGCCGATCGATCAGTTCCCGACCGACAAGTGGGACCAGATCATCGCCATCAACCTGACCTCCAACTTCCACGCCATCCGTGCCGCCCTGCCGATCATGAAGGGCCAGAAGCACGGCCGGATCATCAACATCGCCTCGGCCCACGGCCTAGTCGCCAGCCCCTTCAAGGGCGCCTATGTCGCCGCCAAGCACGGGGTGCTCGGCCTGACCAAGACGGTGGCCCTGGAGATCGCCGAGGCCGGCATCACCTGCAACGCCATCTGCCCGGGCTATGTCCACACCCCGCTGGTCGATGGCCAGATCAAGGACACGGCCAAGGCGCGCGGCATGAGCGAAGAGGCGGTGGTGCGCGATGTCATCCTCGCCGCCCAGCCCAGCAAACAGTTCATCAGCTTCGACCAGCTGAACGGCATGGTGCTCTACCTGGCCAGCGCCGCCGGCGGCGGCGTCAACGGCGCTCATCTGTCCATCGACGGCGGCTGGACGGCGGGCTGACCCGCGAATTCAAGGTAGAGTCATGAGCCAGCCGCCCCTCGAAGAAGTCGCCTCGCCGCGCCCTGTACCGACGGTCGGCGTCGTCTGCCTGCGCGGAGCCGAAGTGCTGCTGATCAAGCGCGGCAACCCGCCCCGCAAGGGTCAGTGGAGCTTGCCGGGCGGGCGGCTGGAGTGGGGCGAGACCCTCAAGGACGGCGCCCTGCGCGAACTGCGCGAGGAAACCAGCGTCGAGGCGGACATCCTCGGCCTGATCGATGTCGTCGACGGGGTGATGAGCACCCGACACTACATCATGATCGACTACGCCGCCCGCTGGACGGCCGGCGAGCCGGTGGCCGGCGACGATGCGGCCGACGCCCGGTTCTTCACCCTCGACGAGGCGCTGGCCGCCGTCGAGTGGGAGGAGACCCGGCGGGTGATCCGTGAGGCGGTCGAACGCTTCGGCGCTTGACGCCCGCCGCGTAACCCGTCGTCTCCTGCGCTGACGACGGACGACGAACGTCCGCGGGGAGACAGACCATGACCCTTCACACCCCCCTCTGCGACCTGCTGGGCGTCGAGCATCCGATCATGCTGGCCGGCATGGGCGGGGTTTCCTACGCCGAGGTGGTGGCCGCAGTGACCAACGCCGGCGGCTACGGGACGCTGGGCATGGCCGGGCGCGGGCCCGACTTCATCCGCGAGCAGATGCGCGCCGTGCGCAAGCTGACCGACGGTCCGTTCGGGGTCGACCTCTTGGCCGCCTCGCCCGAGAGCCTCACCGAAAGCGTCGATGTGATCATCGAGGAGGGCGCCTCCGCCTTCGTCGCCGGCCTGGGCGTGCCGATGCCGATCATGGAAAAGCTGAAGAAGGCCGGCCTGAAGGTCATGGTCGTCTGCGGGGCGGTGAAGCATGCGGTGAAGGCGGAACAGGCCGGCTGCGACGCGGTCATCTGCCAGGGCGGCGAGGGCGGCGGCCATACCGGTCTCGTCGGCACCCTGCCGCTGGTCGCCCAGGCGGTCGAGGCGGTGAAGGTTCCGGTGGTGGCGGCCGGCGGGCTGTACGACGGCCGCGGCCTCGCGGCGTCGCTGGCCCTGGGGGCCGTCGGCGTCTGGATGGGCACGCGGTTCATCGCTTCCACCGAAGCCCATGCGGGCGAGCTCTACCGCCGCACCATCGTCGAATCGGTCGATGAGGACACCGTCCGCACCCGCTGCTACAGCGGCAAGCCGATGCGGGTGCGCAAGAACCCCTATGTCGAGGACTGGGAATCGCGCCCGGGCGACATCCAGCCCTTCCCGGTCCAGGCCGGCATCTCGATCCAGAACAACGCCATGGGCGGCATCGGCGGCCAGACCGAGAACCTCGACCCCGACAAGAGCTGCTTCGCCATGGGCCAGAGCGCCGGCGGGGTGCATGACGTGCTGCCGGCCGGCGAGATCGTCCGTCGCATCATGGCCGAGGCGGAGGCCGCTATCGGCCGGGTGGCGGCTATTCGCGAGGCCGCAACGGCCTAGCGAATCCTTCTCCCGCTCGCCGGGAGAAGGTGGACCCCCGGACTTGATCCGGGGGGCCGGATGAGGGCAGCACCGGCTTCGGACGGCTGTGCTCGTTCTGGCGCGGTCAGCGCGGGAGCCAATCTTCACCCTCCGCGCCGCCCTCATCCGACCCCCTTCGGGGGCCACCTTCTCCCGGCAAGCGGGAGAAGGGAAAACCACGAGCGTTTTCAACGGTTTAAATATCGCCGAACCCGCCTTGACGCACTGCAGCGCGGTCTATAGGTTCCGCGCCGATCAAGCCGGGCCCGGAGGGTGTTCTTCCAGGCCGTTTGAAGAGCTGACCGCTCCCATGCCTAGGGCCGACGAAAACCGCGAAGAGGCGCTGAAACGTCTCGACGAACGGGCCGCCGCACTCCAGGCGCGCACCGCCAGGACCCCGACGCATGCGGCGGGCGAGGCGGCCGCGGGGCAGGCCTGGAGAATCATCGCCGAGCTGCTCGGCGGGGTGCTCATCGGTCTGGCGCTGGGTGCGATCGCGGACAGGTTTCTGCCGACCAGCCCTTGGGGAATGATCGGCGGGGTGCTGGGCGGGTTTGCGCTGTCGCTGTACATGGCGAAGCGCACGGCCGACCGGTTGATGGCGCAGGCGAAGGCGGAAAACTGGGAAAAGCTTCCAGTGGTCCCCGACGACGAAGACGATGAAGATTAAGGAGCGATAGGCCCGTGGCCGATCCGTTGCACCAGTTCAAGATCGAGAAGATCGTCGACCTTCCTGACGTCACGCTGCCGGGCATCGGCGCGGTCGATCTCGCCTTCACCAATTCGCATCTGGCGATGACGGTCGGCTTCCTGATCGTCGTCGGCTTCATGTCGCTGGTCACCGCCAACGCCAAGGTCGTTCCCGGCCGCCTTCAGGGCGTCGGCGAGCAGCTGTTCGGCCTCATCGACAACCTCACGTCATCGATCATCGGCCACGAAGGCCGCAAGTTCATGCCGTTCGTGTTCACGATCTTCACCTTCATCCTGGCGATGAACTTCCTGGGCCTGGTGAACATCCCCGGCGTCTTCCACATGTTCACCGCCACCTCGCAGATCGCGGTGACGGCGACCTTCGGCATCGTCACCATCCTGCTGGTGCTGATCGTCGGCTTCGCCAAGCATGGCCTGGGCTTCTTCAAGCTGTTCGTGCCGGGTGGCGTGCCGTGGCCGCTGCTGCCGGTCATCATCCCGATCGAGTTCGCCTCCTTCCTGCTGCGCCCCGTGACCCTCACCCTTCGTCTGTTCGGCAACATGATGGGCGGCCACGTCGCCCTGAAGGTGTTCGCCGGCTTCGTCGGCGCCGCCGCGATCGGTTCGATCGGCTGGCTGGGCGTCCTGGTGGGGCCGCTGTCCTTCGGGATGGTCACCGCCCTGACGGCCCTCGAGTTCCTCGTGGCCTTCCTGCAGGCTTTCGTCTTCGCCGTTCTGACCACCATCTATCTCAACGATGTGGTCAATCTCGGTCACGGGCACTAAAAGCAGCCCCAAACCGACCAACCCTGAACCTTCAAACCAACTAGGACTAGACTCTCATGGATCCTCAAGCCGCCAAGTTCATCGGCGCGGGCCTCGCGACCCTGGGCATGATCGGCGCCGGTATCGGCGTGGGCAACATCTTCGGCAACTTCCTGTCGGGCGCCCTGCGCAACCCGTCGGCCGCCGCCAGCCAGATCGGCAACCTGTTCGTCGGCGCCGCCCTGGCCGAAGCCCTGGGCATCCTGGCCTTCGTGCTCGGCATCCTGATCTTCTCCGCCTAAGCACATTTCTGATTAGGCCGGCGCGCTCGCCCGTTCAGCGGCGGCGCGCCGCACTGGGATATCGGTATGGCCACTCCTGATCCGCACGCCCCGACGGCGGGCGACACACACGCGACCACCGAGGCCGAACACGGCTCCGGCGGTCTGCCGCAGTTCGAGTTCCAGCACTGGGCGGGTCAGATCGCCTGGCTGCTGATCCTGTTCGCCATCCTCTATGTGCTGATGTCGCGCGTCTTCACGCCGCGTCTGCGCAGGGTGCTGGACGAGCGGGAAGGCACCATCGCCGGGGCGCTCGAACAGGCCCGCAAGGTGCAGGAAGAAGCCAACGCCCAGGCCGCACAGGCCAAGGCTGACCTGGCTGACGCCCGCGCCAGCGCCCAACGCATGGCCGCCGAAGCCCGCGCCAAGGCCTCGGCCCAGGCCCAGGCCCGTCAGGCCGCGGAAGACGCCAAGCTGGCCGAACGCATGGCCGAAGCCGAGACGCGCATCCGCGCCTCGCGTGACGCCGCCATGACTCACGTCTCCGAGATCGCCTCCGACACGGCCTCGGCCATTGTCGAGAAGCTGACCGGCGCCGCGCCCAAGGCCTCCGACCTCAACGCGGCGCTCGCCGCCGCCAAACAGGGGGCCCGTTGATGTCCGCATTCTTCGGTAGCGCCGAGAACTGGGTCGGCTTCGGCCTGATCGTCTTCCTCGGCATCGTCGTCTTTGTCGGGGCCTTCAAGAAGATCGGCGCCAGCCTGGACGAGAAGTCGGCCAAGATCCAGGGCGACCTGGACGAGGCCGCCCGCCTGCGGGCCGAGGCCGAGGCCTTGCTCGCTGAAATCCGCGGCCAGCGCGAAGACGCCGAAAAGCAGGCGGCCGGTATGCTGGCCGCCGCCGAAGCCGACGCCGCCCAGATGGCTGTCGACGCCCAGGCCAAGCTGGAAGAAACCATCGCCCGCCGCGCCGCCCTGGCCGAGAGGAAGATTGCTTCGGCCGAGGCTCAGGCCGCCGCCGACGTGAAGGCCGCCGCCGCCGATCTGGCCACCCAGACCGCCGAGCGCCTGCTGACCGCCCGCATCGCGTCCGCCAAGTCCGACCCCAGTGTCGACGCGGCGATCGCCCAGCTGGCCGGCCGCCTGCAGTAGACCCCTTTTCGTGGGTGGCCCACGCCGCCCTTGAAGACCAAGATGCCCCCCGGTCCATATCGGGGGGCATTTTTCATGGCGCTCGTCTCCGTCCTGATCGCGCTGGCGATCACCACCCCGGCCCTGCCGGCCCCCTCCGACTGCCTGTGGAACGCGGCCGGCGAGCGCCAGCGCCAGGCCTGGCTCAGCCAGTACAACACCGATCCGGCCGGCCTGCTGAAGACCACGCTGGCGGCCGACCTGACGGCCAGTCTCGCGGCGGCCTGCAAGGTTCCGGGCGACAAGGTGCGCAACCTGCTTGTCGCCCGGACCATGGAGAACGGGGCGGAGGCGTTCTGGGACCGCGACATGCAGAATTCGGGGGCCCTGGGCCGCAGCTGGGAAGGTCTGAGCGAGGCTCATCGGGTTCAGCTGCGCCGCTGGGCGGCGACGGCCATTGTCGACGGCAACGGCGAGGAAAGTGAGCTGGACGGCTTGCCGGCCTTCGCCAAGGGGGCCGGGCTGACCGACCCCAATGGGCCCGGCATGAGGCACCTGATGGGCTACATGCTCGGGCGGGGCTACCGCGAGCTGGCGAGTTAGGCCGTCCGGCGGCGCTTCAGCGACCGCCGCCAGCCGGCCATCAGGCCGTTCCCGCGGGTGACGAACTTCTCCATCCGCAGCATCATCTGCCAGACGATCGACACGAACGGCGAATTGCGGCGCAGCAGCCGGCGGATCGGCGACAGGGTGCGCGGCCAACGGTGACAGGCCCTGATGAACAGCCGCTTGGCGCCGGTGCTGGCGCGCAGCACCAGGATCAGGCCCAGGGTGATGATCGGTACGCCGCCGGGACCCGGCAGCGGCGCCACCAGAATGCCCAGCACGATGATCAGGAAGCCGAGCGCCATGCCGGCCGCCTTGTTGAGGCGGCGCGCGAACTCCGACGCGGGGCGTCGGCGGCGTTCTGGCGAGGCGAAGGTTACGGCGGTCATCGGAACGGTCTGTCAGGGGCCGTTCCGGACGATCCGGTTCTTCAGCCTTGTCCACGCCATATGGGGTCAGGCGGGGTCAAGGAAAGGTGCACGCGGGCGTTCTGACGAAGGTTTAATCTAAAGGGTTACTTTGATTTTCTGTGCACGGACCGTGCAGGCGCCGCCAAAAGCTATACAGGGCAAGGAATCCGCCGCCTGGCGGGTCGCGGGTATGGATAATGTGAATTCGAAGACAGAATTCGATGTTACCGATTGTTGCGCGGGATGTGACCGGCGTCCCCTCCCGCTGTCATCCTCCGGCCGCGCAGCGGACCGGGGGACCCAGGGTGGCTCTGGAAAAACGCCCGGCAGCCATCACGCGGAAAGTTGGGTCCCCCGGTCCGCCCTGCGGGCGGCCGGAGGATGACAGAACGGGGGAGGCTACTCCGCCGCCATCGACGCCGGCGCCTCCGGCTTCCACCGCAGTTTCGGCTTCCGCGCCGCCAGGGTTTCGTCCAGCCGGCGCAGCGGGGCCAGGTGCGGCGCGCCCTTGAAGCGGTCAGTGTCGCCGGCCTTCGCCGCCTGCGCCAACGCCCGCAGGGCCGTCACGAAGCGGTCCAGCTCCTGCTTCGATTCCGTCTCGGTCGGCTCGATCAGCATGGCCCCGTGGACGACCAGCGGGAAGTACATGGTCATCGGGTGGAAGCCCTCGTCGATCATCGCCTTGGCGAAGTCGAGGGTGGTCACCCCGGTCCCGTCCAGCCAGCTGTCGTCGAACAGCGCCTCGTGCATGCAGGGCCCGTCGGGGAAGGCCGGGCTCATCAAGTCGCTTAAGGTCGCCTTGATGTAGTTGGCGTTCAGCACCGCGTCCTCGGCCACCTGGCGCAGGCCGTCGGAGCCATGGCTGCGCATGTAGGCGTAGGCGCGGACGTACATGCCCATCTGGCCATGGAAGGCGCTCATCCGGCCAAAGGCGCCGGCCGCCTCGCCGATGGCTTCCTCCTGAAGGACAAGGCCGTCCGGACCATAGGTCAGCCAGGGCGTCGGGGCATAGGCCGCCAGGGCCTCGCTCAGCACCACGGGGCCCGCGCCCGGCCCGCCGCCGCCGTGCGGCGTCGAAAAGGTCTTGTGCAGGTTGATGTGCATGGCGTCGACGCCGAGATC